>CAYHCZ010000101.1:0-5837 GCA_964355295.1 uncultured Methanomicrobia archaeon | reverse complement strand
CGGATATCCGGTACGACCGGGCTGCCGGGATCACTACGACAGCAGTCTGGCTCGGGAAGCGCTCTTCGCTCGTGGTCTGCACAGGATTTTGGATATTATTTTCTCTGCTGGTGATCCTACTTGCTGGGTTGTACCCGCTCAGCTTTCTCGTAATCATATATCCGCTCTTTCCAGCAGTCCTTCTTTTCCGCAAAGAGGTCGCCATCGACCGTCTCTACTGGTATCTCCCGTATGTCAACACAGCACTTGGTGGGCTGGCCTTTGCAGTCTTTACCCTTCTGAAGATGCCCGCAGTTTTTCCCCCGTTCTGGTGAACTACGCCCGACCTTCGCCGTGTAAAGACGGGGTTTTGGCGCTTTCGGTGGAGGTTTCTGATTTCTTTGGGCTTTCTTCTTCACTCTTATTAGAAGAAGAGGCAACTACAAGGAAGGCAAGTGCCCCGTCGTGGACTGTCTGGTATATATGCGTCGACAGTCCTGCAAGTTTTGAGAACGTATGTGGCAGTCGAATCATAGGATAGCTATAACCTGCTTTTACGCGAACGAGCGAGATTTTACTGCGGTGGATCTCTAGCGGCTCGTGGTTTGGCAGCAGCGTAAAGTCAGCAAAAGAGTGTGAGTTATCTTCAGAGGCTAACAGAGGGGTGGACGGAGTCGGTGCTACATACTCAATCGTTGTGATTAGCCGCGCACGACCAATGAGGCTCGGGTCGTTCACGAGAATCCGTTGGAGCTAACCTCACTTTTTGCGAAGCGCTAAGCTCTGATCGATTGCTGGCCTGAGGGCTTGCTTATAACGCATTTAAGATAGAGCGCTCTAGTGGCTCATGCCTACGTGCGACCATCGAGTTTGTAGAAAAAAGAGGTAAGAGGATTGTTAACAACGACCCTCATGAAATCAACTATCGGCTGCGCTTCAAGTTTCGGTTATTTTTGTCGCAGGTGGACTCACGTCACTTAGGCATCAGCACAGTATCAATAACGTGAATCAATCCGTTAGTGCACTCTATGTCAGGATGTATCACTTCAGCGTCATCTATCTTAAGGCCTCTGTGAAAGAGATGATGAACCTCTACGTTGAGCTCCTGGCCCTGCACCGTCGGTATTGATTTCATCTTTTTCAACGCGTTTGCTGTGTACTTCCCTGACGCTACGTGGAACGTGAGTATCTTAGCAAGCTCTTCTTTGTCTTTTAACACGCTTTCTAGCACTCCTGAGGGCACCTTTGAAAATGCTGCATCAGTCGGCGCAAAGACCGTGAAAGGACCCGGCCCGCTCAGCGTACCTACAAGATCCGCAGCTTGTACTGCTCTTACTAGCGTCGTAAAGTTCTCGGCTTCTATTGCGGTTTCTACGATATTTTTCATTCTTTCAATCACCCTTTTTTTATAAAGTCAAACTCACCTTATCTTCCACGTATTTCTACTTACGTGCTAGAACAAAAAAACAAACAGCGATTTCACAAAAAAAACTGGTGCATCATCGGCAGCATCTAAAGTAGTCGATACACGACGCAGTTCGTTTAGAGTTGATCCCCCAAACGATCTAATCTGGTATGGTATATGCGCTGAGCCGCCTAGGCCCCGCCGATGCGCGAGTGCGACAGAGCTCCTTTAAGCGAATAAGGAACGGAGGTTTCTTTCCCGGAAGTTGCGCATATGGGGGGTCGTGCGGCTTTCAAATATCCACAATAATCTCGTTTCTTCTAAAGACGCCAGGTATGAATGGCGGGTTGTATAAAGCGACGACAAAGTTTGATTTTGGCTCAATGCCGTTCCTTGCGAGCCACGACCTAAGTTCCTCGGTCTTTTGAATCGCGAGCTTCTCGTGCACACGGCCCGAGAATCGTATCGCGGCTGTTCTCCGGCTCTCGACGGCCTTGAACGTGATTCGCGTATCTAGTGGCTCCGGGAGCGTCTCGAGCGTGAATTTCGATGGCATGGCGAAGGAGATTCGGAAAGCGCCTTCTCCCGCCTGTTCCTCGGTTACTGGCGCAGTCATCGATATCTTTTCTGACGTCACCGGGGCCATCATAGGGATTTCCTCGGAGCCTGAAACCTTTTCCTCAGACACGGGTGCCGTCATAGGGATCGATTCCTTCTTCCTGTTACCTCCAAAAATGTAATGAGCAAGGATCTCAAATCCGTTCCTTAGGGCACCGTCAAAATCTGATTCCACGTCAACGTGGGCTATAACATATGACGAGTACGCTCTAATCTCAAAACTATCTTCCTTTTTTTCAACACTGTATGAGGGGCTCTCGGTTGCCATAGTCGTCTCCTCCTTTCTGGCCGTTTTTCTTGATATAAACGAGTGCCATAGACTTCGCTTCGCTATGTAATATGCTTTACCCGTTCAAACAACGTCGATTCATTCCCCCGGCGCTGTGTTGCCCCACCGACGTGGCATGTGTATGCTCTCATACCTACGTGCTCGTCGGTTCTCCCGTCGAAATAAAACGATTGGCAGAAAACCACAGAGCTACGTTCACCAAGCTTGTGAGAACAGGTACTTCAATCAGCGGCCCAACCGTCACCACCTCTTAACTCTCGACATGTCACATTGATAAGACACGAATATATTTCTTCTATACTTCTCCGGCTACAGAGTTGACGGCAACCAAAGCGGTCACTATTCCGACCTGCTTTTTCAAGTCCGCTAAAGCTCTTCTTGCCGCCATCATTGGGGTGTATTCTGGATACATAACACATACGAATGTGTTTTCTCTCTCGATCTTGCATTATATGGTTAAAAGAAAGAGAGAAGCAAAAAGATGCGAATTTTTTGACGCCTTTCGCTTTCGTGCACAGCGTCCACCTACCGGTGTGGCTGCAGGATTGAGCCATATGAACAAATTTTTATACGCTGCTAATAACTGTCGCTAGAATGGGTGTTCCCAATAATGCAACTAGCGCGTGTGCAAAGTTCCTAAGATGAGAAGATGGCCCTATCTGTGTTCAAACCAAACGTAGCGAAACTAGCCGCAAAGGGAGACATAGCGGGACTTATAAATGCCCTGTTCTACAAACGCGATGAACGGGTGCGTGCTTCTGCTGCGAGGGCCTTAGGTGTAGCTAAAGCATCAGAAGCAGTGCCAGCACTTGTAAAAGCACTGAGAGATGAGCACGAGTATGTCCGAGTTAAAGCAGCAGAGGCGCTTGGCGAGATAGCCGATCAAAAGGCAGTCCTGCCACTCATAGGTGCTCTTGCAGAAAAAAACGAAGTGATTCGCACGGTAGCAGCGGTTGCACTCGGCAAAGTCGGAAAACGACACGCGGTACCGTACCTCGTCCAAAAACTCTCAGACGGGGAATGGGAGGTTCGAAGAGCGGCAGCTGAAGCTCTTGGCAAGCTGTTCGACACGACAGCAGTTCCGCCGCTCATCCAAGCATTGCGTGATCCTGTCTACGATGTCCAAATAGCTTCGGCCATCTCCCTTGGTGAGCTGGGCGATTCACGGGCAGTAGAGCCGTTGAAAAACTTACAGAACGATATCATGGAGCCCGTTCGAACGGCGGCCGCATCGGCTCTCGAGAGGCTGAATGAGTCTGCAGAAAAACCCTGAACGGGCTGCAATGTCCTTTTTCGGCACGCGGATCAAAACATCACGAAATTTGACAATGCAACAAAAGTAACTAAGGTTGTGAACCACCCCCCCACTTCTAAAATAGTCACATGAACTTCTTTTGGCCCACGTATCGACCTTAAACGGGGCGGCTCACAGCCTTAGCAATTGTAAACCGAGGCTAAAATTGTTATAACTGCAAGCTATTTGAGCCTTTATAACAAATTTTGTACGTTTTGCAAGTTTCCCAAGGCCTTAGTGCCATCGGTCATAAGTTTTAGTCGTCGCCTATCTGCTAGCATTTTGTTCGCGCGTTTATAGCTTTCTCGCTCTTCTCGCGGAGATTAACGAGCGGGCCACGTCACGATTACACTGGTCAACGTCCTCCCAAGTTGACGAGAACCCTAATGAGCTCCCAAAACCCAGATCACAGCAAACCCAAACGTAGTCAGCAGCCCCGCCAGTTTGCCAGTGTCTTTGAACGCTTCAGGCATCATAGAATCAGCAAGCATTGTGAGAATGGCGCCGCCCGCAAATGTAAGCATCGCCGCGCCGCCAAATGGGGATACATCGCCGAGAAGAACATAACCGAGCGCCGCTGAGAACGCTGAGATCACCACGATGAGCGCCCACATCGCTAGAATCCGCTTGCGTTTATATCCTGCCTTTAGAAGGCCCGCAGTGCTTGACAACCCTTCCGGGAAGTTTGATAAGAACACGCCTGCGAAGTACGCAAGACTGAGTGCCCCCCCACCAACAAGTGAAATGCCGAGGACAAACGATTCAGGAATACCATCCAAGATTGATCCTAACACAATCCCCAGAGCCGCTTCGCTTTGTTCGCCACGTGCGCTTTTGCGTTTGGCTCCCCCTATGCGTTCGATTAGTGTGTCGCCGACATAAAAGGTAGCGGCGCCCAAGAAAAAAGCAACGCCCACCCATAGATCGCCAGATGCCATTGAAAAGGCTTCCTCGACAAGTTCATACGCGACCGAACTGATCAAAGCCCCTGAGCCAAAAGCCATGACTAAGCCGACCGTGCGCGTTTTGACAGGTCGCAGCACTGCGATGATGCTCCCAAGAAGGAGCGCAGAGGCGGCCAAAAGGCCCGCAAAGAATGCTTCTAGGATCATTTCTTAGCGATTATGTGACCGTTTCAACAAATACAAGAGCATCAAGACGCGTCCGTTACGAGTCTTGAAGTTCCGCACCAACGACCGTGTGGGTGGTGGTAACGCCTTCCACGGCTCGTATTTCATCAACCGTTTTGCTGAGCACCGGAAGGTTTTCGACTTCTAAAATTACCAAAAAATCGTACTCCCCAAAAACGTGATACAGTTCCCTGAGCCCGGAGATAGTTTTGAGCGCTTCAAAAACGCTGCGCTCGTTACCTGGAACGACATTTACGAGCGTAACTCCAACTACCATGCGTATACCTCATTTATAAGAGGGGTTGAACCTATTTAGAGCTAACTCCCTTTGCACCTCTCCGTTCGGCCGTAAAGCTATTAAAAACGCGCGAATAGTGCAACGCCCGTGGCTCTATTAAGCATAAACGCGATCGTCGATGCCACGAGCTATATATTTGGAGGTTCAATCTAATTTAAAGTAACGCGGGGTCAATCACAAGTAGAACCGAGCGTTTCAAATGACGTTGAAAATTGTTGCGTTAATTGTCGTGTTAATTGCCGTAATAGTGGGCGCTTTGATGTTCCAAAGCGTGCTACACCTCCCTGCTCCTGAAACGCACCATCAGTATAGTGTCAAAGTTGCTTTTCCCAACGTTCAGTTCAGAGACCCGGTTGGCATCTACACCGCAGGTGACCAGAGTAATCGACTTTTCGTCGTCGAACAGGCCGGCGTCATCAAGGTCTTTGAAAACAACGAGAGCGTGAACGCGACCACCGTCTTTTTAAACCTCAGCGATCACGTGACTTCCGGCGGAGAGCTGGGCCTTTTGGGCTTGGCATTTCCCCGGCAATTTAACGAGAGCGGCTTTTTTTACGTGTATTATACAACTGACAATCCGCTGCGCTCTGTCGTCTCGCGTTTCTCTGTTTCACAAACCAACGCTAACCACGCAGAGGTAAACAGCGAAGAGGTATTACTGCAAGTCGCACAGCCCTTCCCCAACCACAACGGGGGACAACTATCGTTTGGGCCAGACGGGTACCTCTACATCGGGCTTGGCGATGGTGGCGGTGCGGGGGATCCTTCTGGTAACGCACAAAATCGTTCGACGCTGCTTGGCAAGATCTTGCGCATCGACGTTA
>CAYHCZ010000100.1:0-5956 GCA_964355295.1 uncultured Methanomicrobia archaeon | reverse complement strand
TACCGCACTGCGGAAAAGATGGGAAAACCGGAGAGACCTTGGTCAAAACAGCACTTGTGCCTATGTTCAAATATCGTAATCTAAGAATCGACGGGTGGTACGGCAGCAACATCCTAGGAAATCTAGATGGACGTATATTGCAGCACCCTGATAACAAACAATCTAAACTTATCACAAAGACGAACGTTGTGCCAAAGATGCTGGGCTATGAACCACATCTAGGCAGCCGCATTGATTATTTTCCACCTCTTTCCGACCACAAAGTTGCATGGGACTTTATATCATTCAGAGGCTTTTTAGACCAAAGGATGAATATGCAGTTTACCTGGCAAGGGTGTGACAGCATACTCGCTGCACCCCTCGTTATCGATCTTGTCCGCTTTATGGAACTAGCAAAGCGAAAAGGTATGGGTGGGTTGGTAGACGAGCTCGCAATTTATTTCAAAGACCCGCTTGATATCAATGTTTTGGATTTATGCTCACAATATGCTTTGTTTAACGAATGGATTGAACAAATGTAGTTTTTTTAACCGAGCAGAGCACATTGTGCGCTCACCCAGTACGCGGCGCAGAACACATTGAGGTAACAATAACGCGCTGCACATATCATACTGCAACTATTTATTTCCCGCAGCCAATCTTACTGCAGATTACTATGCCTCCCAAAGATCAAAAAGATGAATTCTCTGATAGAGACGATCAGCCTTCAGATTCATCGATAGAAGATATTGACACTATAAAAGCCCGTTAAGTCAAAAACTAGCAGAGTTGTTGAAGCGGAAGATCAAAGAGAAGATAGAAAAATTTATGACGGTTCTCTTGAGCTTAAGATAGACGAAGTCTTCGAAGAACACGATGGTGAAGTGGTCGAAGAAATAGATCACGAGCCTTGGAGAAAGGAACCTGCTTATGGATATCAATACGACAAAGAGGTCGTTGATAAGGAAATCGCTGCAGGTGAAGGCGTCTACACGACCGAAGGTCGAGAAGAGCTCATCGAAGATGATGAAATAACTGCCGAAGAGGCTTTTTATATGGAAGGACGCGACAAGGTCTATAAAAGGAAGACTGAGAGTTACTCTAACAACACTGAAATTGAGGAGCAGTGGAAAGAGGACTAAAGCCGAGTCTTTTCCACCGTCAAATCGAACAGATCATATTTCTGTTGCACCCATTGTTCTCTCAGTTGAATATGGGGCTGACGTTCAAACTAAATCGAAGCTAACACTCAAGAACTATTGCCGTTTCCATTTAACTCGTTGTTGAGGAATTTTTCGTAGCCGGCAAGGTCTAAAAGCCCGTGGCCACTAAGATTAAATACAATCACCTTAGCCTCGCCGGTCTTCTTACATTTAATAGCTTCGTCTATTGCTGCTTGAATCGCATGACTCGATTCTGGAGCCGGACAAATGCCTTCAGTCTGGGTGAAGAGAGCACCTGCCTTAAACGTCTGAAGCTGCTCATAGGACACGGCTTCTGTATAGTCAAGATTTTTTAGAAGACTCAAGCTTTGAGCACCCCCGTGATAACGAAGTCCGCCTGCGTGTATAGGTGAGGGGATAAAATCATGTCCTAATGTATACATTTTCACCAGTGGTGCAAAACCTGCCGCGTCGCCAAGGTCGTACCTATATTCGCCCTTTGTGAACGACGGACAACTTGTCGGTTCCACGCCTATAAATCGCGTTCCATTACCGTTTCTGATGTGATCGCCAAGAAGAGGATATGCAAAACCAGAGAAATTCGATCCTCCGCCCACGCACCCTACCATAATGTCAGGATTTTCGTCTGCTTTCTTGAGCTGTGCAACCGTCTCTTCTCCTACGATTGTCTGATGAAGCAGAACGTGTTCCAGAACAGACCCCAGAGCATATTTAGTCGTTGCAGATTCTAGACTCGTTTCCGCTGCCTCACTTATAGCGATTCCTAAAGAGCCGGGATGATTTGGAGACTCTGCAAGCACTTGTCGTCCGCTTTTTGTTAAGGGTGATGGCGACGGAATGACTTCAGCCCCGTAGAGACGCATGAGCGTTTTTCGTAACGGCTTTTGATCATAGCTCACTCTGACCATAAAAACCTTGCACGCAAGGTCAAACATTGAGCACCCGAGCGCTAGCGCAGTGCCCCACTGCCCCGCTCCGGTCTCCGTTGTGAGGGCCTCGCTGCCGTCTATTTTATTGAAGTACGCCTGGGCAATGGCCGAGTTTGGCTTGTGCGATCCCGCGAACGACACATCTTCTCGCTTATAGTAGATACGGGCAGGCGTTTTCAAATAGTCTTCAAGCTTTTTAGCCCGGTACAAGGGGGTCGGCCGTCCGACCCTGAAATACGCCTCTAAAACCTCGTCAGGTATATCGATATAACGACTTGTTGCTACTTCTTGCTTGACCAACGATGGCGAAAAGAGTGCAAGTAGATCGTCCGGTGTTGCAGGCTCTTGCGTTTTAGGATTTAGCGGAGGCGGTAGCTTAACCGGCAGATCCGACTGTATGTTATACCATCTTCTCGGCATCTCATCTTCATCTAACAAGATTTTTATGTCTTTCATGCTAATCACAATGTCATTTTTTTAACTTTAAAGATATGATATATACCCCAGTGTATATCTATTTCTTATATAGTTGTCGACAAGTAAACGCTAAATTCAAACACAAGCCAACATCTTCCATTTTAGATTCAGTTTTGAGTATATAATTATAAAAACTTGAAGCACGCAGTGACGTGCATGTATAAGGATCGTATCCAGGCTGGACATGCACTAGCTGACTTGTTGGCGCGATACGAAAGTCAAAACGCCGTAGTTTTAGCAATTCCTCGAGGAGGTGTTGAAGTCGCATTTCCTATAGCGACGCGACTACGCGCTCCACTCGATTTAGTCATACCGCGAAAGCTGCCAATTCCGTCTAACAGTGAAGCTGGTTTCGGGGCAATTACAGCGGACGGATCGAAAGTCCTCAACGACGATCTCATCAGCTACGTCGGACTGACGAACGTCGAAATCGATGACATCGCTACAAACGTACTTGAAGAGGTCAAACGTCGTGAAAAAAAATATAGAGGAGATAAACCCTTCCCTGATCTGACAGCCCGCATCACTATTATAGTCGACGACGGCCTAGCAACGGGGTACACGGCCCTAGCTGCTGTCGATTATGTCAGAAAACGTCACCCTAAAAAAATTATTATGGCGGTCCCTGTTGCTTCTAAGGATGCTGAAATGCTCGTTAAATCTCATGTTGACGAATACATTTGTCCACTCACAAGCAATCGTCCGTGGTTTGCTGTTGCAAGCTTCTACGAACGGTTCTCCGATTTAACCGACGAGGAAGTACTCAATTGCCTGAAAAAGTATGAACTTGTAATTGAAGGGTGGTGATTGACGCTAAGGTCGTTTGACAAGGATTGTCCCTTCGCTTAGCTTAATAACATCAACCGCTATTCCTTCAACAAACAGTTCTTTTTTGACAATAAAATCCGTCGGCAATAACTCATAGCCGTTGATCGTTAATGAACCGGTTCTGATCCGATTAGCGAGGTCCTCAGTAGGGGTGCTTTTTATTAACTCTACCACACGCGTTGCTTCAGACTTAAAACGCGGACCTAATGAACCAAGATTGGGCCTAATTTCAGTAATACACTCGCGAATATTCGGTTTACCTACCCTATATTCAATATCAGCGTTAAGTGCGTTGTTAATGTCAGGCGCTCCATCAGACATATCACGATTCAAATACACATAGATCCCTTCAATTCGAGCGTTCAGTGCGATCCGTTGTTCAGATTTGTATCGCCTAACACTGCTAATAATCTCTTTAACTAGCTCTCCTGTGCAACGTGCTTCCTGAACGTCTTTTTGAGACGCTACAATAGCTATCTGCTGAACGTCACCTAAAGTGGTGGGTGTCGATTCAGGAGAAGTCACGTCAAGTAGTTTTAGGTGAAGCACAGGCCACGAACTTAAATGAACACTTTTATCACCGGCGTTTATGTGCGAAAATAACTCCTCCGAAAAGAACGGACAAAATGGTGCTAGCAGCTTGACAATGGTATTAAGCGCGAGGTGCAAAGCTGCAATGCTATACGCGTCCCGTTCATAGAGCCTTCCTTTAACGGCTTCGATGTAATGGTCAGCTAAAGTGTTCCAAACAAAAGATCGAATTTCTTTAAGAGCCTCATCAAAGGCAAACCGTTCCATACTGGAGGTAACAGAGTCAACTAAATCAATTAGATGATAAATTAACCATATCTCGCTCGGATTGTGAGTTTCATACGTGACCGGCTGAACTCCTTGAGCGAAATGTAACATCGAAAATCTAAATATGTTCCATAGCTTGGTTAAAAACCTAGAAGAGGCTTTCAAATCTTTTACATTATATGGAATGTCAGATCCTACGGAGCCCCCTATTGCTGCCCATTGTCGAAGCGCGTCTGTACCATATTGCTCAATAACGCTTTCTGGAGCGACGATATTACCAAGCGACTTGCTCATCTTCTGATTGTCTTTACCTAGCACCATCCCATTGACTACAACGCTTTCCCAAGGTTTACTCCCGGCAAGAGCGTCTGACCTCAGTATCGTATAAAACGCCCATGTCCTAATGATGTCGTGACCTTGTGGCCGCAATTGTGTTGGAAACTGTCGCTCGTACTGAGCATTAGGCCACCCTGCGGCATTCAATGCAGAGAGTGATGAGTCCATCCAGGTGTCTAAAACGTCATGTTCAGGCGTAAAACTCGATGAGCCACATTCACAAAGACGTTTCGGAGCTTCTTGAGTGGGATCCAAAGGTAACCAACGTTCTTCTGCAACCAACACCTTACCACATCCTTCACAGTACCAAACTGGAATTGGTGTAGCGAAAATGCGCTGGCGAGAGATGCACCAGTCCCATTCGACGCTTGCAGTCCAATTCTTCAAACGATGAAATGCGTACGATGGAATCCACTCAATCTCTGCTGCTCGAGCGAGTATGACCTCCTTGTTAATCTTTACAAACCACTGGCTCTCAGAAAGAATCTCAATCGGAGTTTTACATCGATCGTGAAATCCTACATTCTGCTCGATACGTTCCTGTTTTTGCACGAGCTTACTCTCAAAAAGATCTACGATAATGCGCTCTTTTGCCTCACCAATGGTTAAGCCGTCGTAACGCTTATCCACCATGCGGCCATCTTTTCCAATTACTTTTTTAAGTGGTAAATCATGCTTTTTCCACCATCTTACGTCTTGCTTGTCGCCAAATGTGCAGATCATCACCGCACCAGTGCCAAAAGTAGGATCAACCGCCTCGTCGCAAATAATGGCGACCTCCTCATTATAAAGGGGCGTTCGCACTGTCTCGCCAATTAAATGGCTATAGCGTTCATCACTTGGGTTCACTGCAACAGCAACGCAGGCACCTAAAAGCTCAGGACGTGTTGTTGCTATTTCGACTGATCCTACATCGCTGCCTCCAAATAAAAGATGATAAAGAATGGTAGACCGTGAGTCATAATCTACTTCAGCAAATGCGATAGCCGTCTCACAGCGCGGGCACCAGTTCACGGGGTGTTCATCTCTGTAGATAAGGTCGTTATGGTACATTTGCACGAACGATTTCTGCGTCTTAGCGTAGTACGCCTTATCCATAGTCGCAAACTCTTGCGACCAATCTATTGAAAAAGCAAGGCGTTGCATCGTCCCCTTCATCAACGCGATGTTTTCTCGAGTTAAGCTTTCACATAGTCCTCTGAATTCTGCGCGCGGAATCTGATTTTTAGTTATGTTGTAGGTTGTCTCGACCTTTACCTCAGTCGGAAGCCCGTGACAGTCCCATCCTTGCGGAAATTTAACGTCATAGCCCTTCATACGCTTATAGCGCGCGATGAAGTCTATATAACACCAATTAAGGGCGTTTCCTAGGTGAAAATTGCCAGTTGGATATGGCGGCGGCGTATCGATTATAAAGCGCTCTTT
>CAYHCZ010000099.1:0-6062 GCA_964355295.1 uncultured Methanomicrobia archaeon | reverse complement strand
ATAGATAGAATTGTTGCAAATGCCCACAACGTAATCGAGCGAAAATTCACGTACATTAAGGCAGTAGAGCGCTGGCGCAGAATCTTAGAACTCGCGGTTAGTGAGTAATGCGTTGACTTCGCGTCAAATGATTGGCATTGACACGGAGCTGAAATGGGGGAAGTTCCACCCGGAAAAGCAAGTAGCCAGAATGCTTCAATTGCGAGCACAAAGCAATCGCCGCCGTCCATAGCTTTTTGGTACGCCAGCTTTGTCGACACTTCATCGTACAAAATAGAAAAGAGTATCGCGGAACGCGAGAAAATCGTTGACTAAAAAGCTGCTTTGGAGCTCGGAAATGCTAGCGACGTTCAACGCCTTGGCCGATCATTTGATGCAGTCATTTGCTCAGAGGTTCTGGAGCACGCGTATGAGCCCATATCGATCCTGTTTGCAGCTCACGCTGTTTTGAAGCAAGATGGTATATTGATCGTCACGGTTCCAAATGGCTATGGGCCTTTTGAAGTATCAAACAAGCTGTGGGACCTAATTCCAAAAAATAAGCACATAGCACGCCTTTGCATGTCCCTTAAGTATAGTTTGCCTCGAGAAGCGAATGTCCAGTCCGTTAATACTAGTGGTGAAGGGGGTCAACACGTTCAATTCTTCTCAAAAAAGAGCTTATACCGGTTATTTGAAACAACCGGCTTCAAAATTATTAACAGCAGATCTTCAGATTTTATTTCGGGCATAATCCTCTATTAACGTGCTGGTAGCCGCTACCCTGCAGTGCTTTTTCGCGGTCGTCCAATGATGATACTACTGAACGGTAGTCGGTAAATCAGGTGGACTGTGACATAACTTGCAACAAGCGTTAAAATAACGACAACGGGATAATATAGCAGATCCGTATAGCCTAGTCCAAGCCTGATCAATACGCCGCTAAAAACTTCGAGGTAGAATGTGTGGGTTAAGAATATTCCAAACGAATCTTCCCCAATTCGTTCCATTGAGCGTGTGAGAATGCTATGCGGCTCACGCCACTGAATGCAAATCTTGAGAAAAAATACGATGAGCAGCACGCCGTACAAAGGTTGCGCAATGCCAAGGAGCCACATATAAACGACGGGCGAACTCGGCATTAGGATGGTGTGATAATTCGTAGCTCCGTAGGACACCGCCGTGAGTGCGACCAAAGTTGTCAAGGGCAGCAACCTGATCCTTGCAATCCTATTTTTTATGGAATCATAATGATCACACACGAAGATCCCCAGCACGAAGTAGAATATCCAAGAAACGAACAGATTGCGCGCTGCAAAAGGTCCCACTATGTTAGAAACGAAACCGATGAACAGGATTTGTACGACAAAGAGCATCGCAAGGGCAAATATCACAACGTTTGGGTGCTTCGCTGTGCGATTATACACGATTACGATCAAAGGGTACAGCAAGTAAAGCTGCAATATCAGCAAGATGAACCACATCTGAGAGGTGCCGCCGGTGGCGAGACTGATGAGATATGCGCCGAAGAGCTGGACCCCGCTCAGGCTCAGCAATGCCAATCCACTGAAGTTTTTATAGACTGCTGGCACGAGCAGCACGCCGACGATGGGATAGAAAAAGTAGAATGTTGAGAAGATGAGATAGGGCCATAAAACTGAGTTAACGCGCTTTTTGCAGAATCCACGCACTGAAAAATTACGCGAATACTTGTTGTAAAGTACAAGTCCGGATATAAAAACAAACTGAGAGATTGCCAACCACGTTGAAACAGAAACTATTACCAGTATTTCTCGTTGAATAGGTGAAAGTTCCGCGGTCCCGTAACGCGCGATCGCGTGATACAGAATGATCTCAATTATCGCAAATGCGCGAAAGTACTGAAATTCGGGAAACCACTGCTGTGTATCGCGCACGCCAAAAATAAAGTGCCGCCACGTAAAAAGCTTTCGACCTCACGCTATCGTTAGGTAATCGCCATCCGAATATGCACACAGCGTGGCGAGCAAAGCAAATCCCATACCGCAACAAAATCCCAAGATATCGGCTTGCTTTGCCTCGATTCCACACATGAAGGGGTTCACGATCCTAGCTTTAGTCGTACGCTTGACAGTATGTCTAAAGGACTTTGAACCGAATTCGGGACTTGTTGTTCGCGTTCATACACAAACAATCCTCTAAAGCAAAAACGCATATCCTTCCAATAAGTCGCGTAGACGTCGTACACATTTTCAGGCAACGGATGTTTATAGTGCTTCCAATCGATTCCACTAACGCCGTGCGTCAAGATGTACGCCCGATTTGAGGCTTCCCACCCAATAATATCGCCGTATTGTTCAGCAAACTTCCTCAAGTCGCCTAAAACAAAATGAGTTTTAATTCGTGTCGTTGAATCTTTTGCCGTTTCAACCATTACAAGAGAATTGTATTCAAAGATAGGTTCATTGTCATTTCTGTCGCCTAAAAGGGGTTTGATTGATTGTATCACCTGCGTATGAAGTGACACGTAGTGTTGCATCTTGATTTTGTCTTGTGAAGATTGAACTTCAATACACGGTTTTTCTGACCTTAGCGCTTCCTTAAATTGTCCTACATTAAGCTTTGAAATTGTCGATAAGCTGCGCTGACCGGTAAATGCACCGAACAGAATAAAAGCTAGGTATTGCTTAGCCCTGCAACTGCTAATCAATCAGTTCTTCTCTGCGTTGAAGATGTAGCTAAGAACATTCTCAATATCTTCTGACGATTAGACTAGTCACGTTGTTTCGTGTTTTGATCTTTCTTGGATTTTCGAGAAATATTCCAAAGGTGTGGTAGCGAGTATCAAGTCTCACTTTGTAAGAAATTTTAAGAAGGCGTTAGCAAAACTCAGGACCTTAATGTGCGACCATTCACTTCGGTATTTGTTCAGCACAAAAAACCGTAGTTTGTCGATAGTTTCCTTACTAATCGTGCCTCTAGTGCAATCCAATATCGTTTTTTGTGAACGGTCAATCCAATCTACAGAATATTCACTCAATCCAAACTTTCGTCTTTCCGCGTAGTTTATCAGTTCTTCTTTGGAAAATGGAAGAGCTAGTTCTGAAAGAACTTGAGGGGCAAAAGGTGAATGATCTAGCTGGTTATGACGATGGATCGGCGGATTCGGGAGGTTGACGAAGACGTCAAGGGGGCCTTGACAAGGCGGAGATCGAGGATTCGAATTCCTCCGAGCCCATTCATTTTTTGACGCGCTTTGATCGATCAGAGGGCTACACGATTCCCTATCACCCTGACTCAGATGTTCGGTGAATTTGTCTTAATTGTCTAATTTGTCTAACTTAAGCACAACAAAAAAAACGAGCCATCCTTTTCTGTCTGATAAATTGTGACGGTCTCGCCTGCAAGATCCTTAAGAGTTCGTGGCAAGCGAATGACGGATAGGCGTAGGTGGGATTGGACGACTGAAGTGATATTTTCGTGGTAAAGATTTTCTTCATAGTTTTTCAAAGATAAACAGACAAGTTTGATAATAATGTTGGTCTTTTGAAGTTACTTC
This sequence comes from uncultured Methanomicrobia archaeon, assembly GCA_964355295.1. Classification (GTDB taxonomy): domain Archaea; phylum Halobacteriota; class Bog-38; order Methanoflorentales; family Methanoflorentaceae; genus Methanoflorens. The sequence continues at coordinate 2,545 of CAYHCZ010000099.1, read as the reverse complement.
GCTGATTAACCGGCTTGATTCTGTTGATTGAAAAAACCTAACATCAATAAAAACGGTTGTTGAAGGCAATCTGAAAAACATCCATTTGACAGAGATTAGAATTCTTTGTGACCATCATTATACCTTTTAACCATGTGATTCGAAAGTCGACTCTTCTCTGCAGGATTGATTTTGCTCTCGCAGACGTATTACCTTCGGCTGTTGTGAGTGGATGGTACTTACTCTGCGTAAGAGTGATTATTAGTATGATCGAAAACTTAGCTCAGCAGGTATTCAAACCAGACTAAATCCAGCCAATCTTGCGAGTTGCGATGCTAGCTCGAGCTATATCATTCATTATTGCCTAGACTCTCGCGATACTATGTAGAGCGGCTCAACTCATTAAAAAAATGGGTATTACTGCTATCTTTAGTACCTCTTTGCACAAAAGTCGCCACTAAATCAGATTTCTGAATCTTCGTCACAGCCCATTGCAGTGGGGCCTGCACCCTCATGTCGGGAACGCCGCCTTCGTAATAATAAGTTGGTTATGCGTATGTGGGCGCATGACGCGCGGTCCATCCGTCGCCGTTTTAAATGAGTACTTGCGCACGAGCCACTGAGCACTCCATAGCTTTGCAATAACACACGAAACGCGTAAATTGAGCTTGTTTGCAACAAGGTGACGTTATTATTGCGATATTACGTTGAGCTGAGAGGGATTACCATAACGGTCAACAAATCTTTAAAAGCTGTCTTACTAAACAAACAGCTCGAGATATTCAGGTTTCTGCTGTATCTTTTAGTCAAGGGCAGACACGCTCTTAGCAAAGAGTTAACCACGCCTCATCTTCACATCGTCTCGATAGAGAAGGAATTCACGTTAGATCAATAAAGCAGGAATCTGAAGAGCGAGTTATTACTTATTTTGTCAAACACCGAGACTGTCATTGTTATGTGGGCAGAATGTCTTCTCTTACGAAATATGCATTAGCACCTCCATTAGAGTAAATCAGACTTTTGTCACTAATAAGGGGTGTGACATTTGTATAGACCCACTGGCTATTTACGCCTATATTTAAGCGTATTAAAGCCTGATCGTGTTCAATGTTGTAAGTGCCCAGGAAGATGAAACTACCACCAGCTGATGTGTTTTGTAGCGTCTGAAATGTTGCTGTTGGATAGAGAGCGCTAATTAACATTGATCTGTACGCATCTCCGTATGCGACCTGTCTACCTGTGAGTATAGCGGTGAAGGTGACGGGCTGGCCGATTGCAGGGGTCGTGGTGGACGCGGCGAGGGTGATGGTTTGAACCACGCTACCTCCGTATGTGGTGAGTGCTCCGAATGTGGTTGCTTGGCCTGTGGTTTGGTTGGTGGCTTGGCTGCTGCCGACACTGACGTTGACGCCGCCGGTCGTTACGGGGTAGTAGGCTGCGTCACCGGCGAAGGTGGCGTAGTAGGTGTTTTGACCGGCTGAGCTCATTGCCTGGGTGAGGGAAATCTGGCCGGTGGCGTTGGTGGTGTCTTTGGTGTCGTTGTACCTGACGCCGTTGAAGTAGTGGTATATAGTGACGTATTTACCGGAGAGGGGGATGGTGCCGCTGTTATTGGCCAGCCACGTGACTCCGACGATCTCCTGGTGATTGAACTGCATATCATCAATGTTATTGTTCAGCGCTATCGTCTGCCTACCCTCTGCAAGGGCCAAAACAAAGCTGGTCGAAAAAAACAAATAGACCACTAAGTATAAGGCGAGCAACCTTGTCAAACGTGAGAGATTCACCTGCGCTGAGTTGCCACACCCGAGCTTACTTTTAACTATACTCGTTGTCGTGCTACCAGCCTCACCGATTTTGATGAAACCTACGGCGAGGAATGGTGCTAATAAGATCGACGCAATTTGGAACACACGAGACCAGTTTAAGGAGCTGCTGAGATAAGGAACGGCTATAGCAATGATCAGGAATCCTAACGCGATAGTCGAGATGACCACATAGGGGAGTTGAAACTTGAAGCGGTGCTTTTTCAGAAAAATTACCACGCACACGCCCGCTAGGATAAAGAACTGGTTGAGATAGTAAAAAGACGCGTTGGCTACGGATACTACCTGATGAAGGATGGAGCCTTGCGGTGGATGCGCCTGTTCAGCCGCAATGTTTGCGGCTTGGCTATACATAGGGTCGAACAAATTGTCTATTGAACCTGCAATTTGGCTACCGAGTGAGAAGACAATTGAAAGGATTTCCGCTCGCGCAGTGAAAGCGTACCACGCAAATGACGCAATGAAAAGTACCAAGATGGAGAGAATCGTTACAGCGCTTCTCGGAGATGATTCAGGTGATTGAGCGAAGATCTGATTGTCCTTGCGGATCCCTATCTCAGTTCGTAATAATGACATCGTCGGTTTTGATCCATCGACGGGTGCCAAGGTTAATACGAGCCACATCACAAAAAGGAAAAGTAGGGCTATATACGTCAAGCCGTAATGTGATACCACCAGTGATAGACTGAATACTACAAAAAGCGCTGATTGGATCGTTTTGTTCATTTCTTTGCTTACGA
>CAYHCZ010000098.1:0-6183 GCA_964355295.1 uncultured Methanomicrobia archaeon | reverse complement strand
CAGGAGGCGGTCACGAGATGCGGCTGGACGTATCAAGGGGTAGCCTTTGGGAAGCTTTAGAACTTTATAAAATTACAGTTTTAGCAATAGTGGTAGTATGCGAGATATTTAAAACTACCTCGAGCCCGCCTCTTTCTCTTCGCTCTACTTCTACAAAGCCATATAGCTCAAGCTCCTGTTCTTAAAAGCAACATCTCGCCAGTATCTCAGGTAAATGTCGTGATGCAAAGTTTGCGTCACGCGGGTTTACATAGCACCGTATCGTCGGTGCTATCGGGAGCAAGGGAGCCCTTGCTGTCAAAGACGAAGAAGGGAGGCACACAAAATGGCAATCGAAACCAATAGCTCAAACAGGCCCAATTATATATCTAACCATATGAAAGTACCTGATGAACTCGCTGTGGCACTGGTGACAGTAGCATGCGTTATCGGGCTTGCCGTAGCGTTCAAGAACGTTTTTAACGTAAACGCCCCTTTTCACTCAATAGCCGCACCGATCTATCCTTTTATTGTTTATCTGATCACGCAGCCGACGGTACAACGATTTAAGCACGAGACACTGCTGTGGAGTGCAGTAATAGTTCTCGTGTCCGCGTTCACGCTTCTTCTTTACGTTCTTTAAATATAGCGTAGGGAGCTCAGGACTAGTGCTACGTTTAGTGCTGACAGTTTTTATGACAACGCGAGAGCTGCGCTCACCCGCCTATTTTGGCCGGCTGCGGCCAAACTTACGTCTTCTCTGCCGCAAGTCTAGCCTTAAACTCAGGCAAGGTCAGGCCGCCCAACAACCAGTTTTCCGCAGGTATCTCGTTGATGACCACCCACGTGCCCTCCTTGGGCTGCTTTAACTCACTCACGACGAGGTCAGTGACTTTCCGAGAGAGGTCCGCTTTTTGCTCGTCAGCGAGGGCACCTTTTCCGAAGTACATCATAATCAACGGCACGATATCACCTCCCGTGTAATTGTACCAAGTGTTTTGGTGACGCGGTTATATCTGTTGCTGCTTTCTTAAGCCTCTTGACGCGGTGTAGCTTACGAGTGACCGTCGCCTCGAGCAATAATCTAGATCAGTCAAATCGGCCCATATCCTGTTCTGCAGCATATTCGGGATTAGGAGCAGCTCGTTTCTTGGCAGCGTTACATCAGCAAAAAGGTCTCGGCAAGGTTCTGGTAGGTGACATAGAAGTGAAAAAGTTGAAGTTGGGCATTTAATCGTTACGGTTAGCCACGCGCGACTAATACAATTCCTGATGGCAGAAAGTTGCTTTTTTCGATCACTAAAAACGCTTTAGCCCTAGTTTTTCATGCCGTCTTTACCCTCGCACGAGCTCTTATTTAGGTGTTGATAACCTACACGCTCACGACTCTTGATACGTCCAGCTGTATTCGCGTTGCTGGTGTATCTGCACCCGTATCTGTTTGATAATTCGTCGGACCTGCTGCCGTGCGCTGTCGGGTAACCAGGCATCGTGAACACGGTCCTGCAGGTATCGGAACGCTTCCCAACTGGTTGAGCACTTCCTTAAAAGTTTTACGCCGGCCACATCAGTATAATCGTTCTTGTAGTCTGCCAAGTCCCGCTGAGCTCATCGACTTCGACGCAATCGTTCATAGCATTATAAAATAGAGGTGGTGGCACGAATAACGTGACGAATCGCATCGTCACGAAAGAAGATATCGAGAATGTTCTTGTCCATATCAGCAACGCAGCAAAGGCCGGGTTGATCAGCAGTGAGAGGGCTAATCATTACACGGCTTTTATTCTGTTAAGCGCATTTACGGGTCAGCGCAGCTTATCTACAAGCTCTAAGCTTACGGTAGGACAATTCAGAGATGCATTACGGGCAGACAAGCCTTGCATTGAAGTGCTATCTTCACAGGATAAAATAAAGATGCAACACTACGTTCCTTTGCATCCTCAGGTGATACAAGCGGTTGAACCGCTTCAGCCGATAGAAATGATGACGAACCTCTCTTTGCATACAACTCGCTTGCGCCTTGGGTTAAACGACAACAGATTCCGTGATCGCGAATGAAGGGAAACTTTGTTCTTGGCGATCTTAGGAAGTCACTGAGCAATACGGCGATATTATCCAATGGGATCAGTCAAATCGTGCGTACATTATGACACACGGCGTGAGTGGAATTGATTGGAAGCATTACAAACATCCGCTGCCGGAAAACGTGTATGATATTTATATGCGATACTGGAGAGGGGTCGAATTAAGTATGGCGTGATTACCTTCGAGCAAAGCACACCAATCCTAGCTATGCTTGTTAAGGGCCTTGCTTTTGCAACTCCTGAATTCGCTTCTCCGCAGGCACGGCTTGTAACCACGCGTTCTCGAACGAGGTGAAGAGGTACTCTGCGTAGGTTGGGTCGTCACTCCAGAAAGCGGTGACTGGCGTATCAAGTGTGAACTCCTTGATCCCAATGTTTAACGAGCTGATGCTCTGCTGCTTGTCGCCAACAAACATAAAGAGTTCGTGGCCCTCGTCACTATGACGAATGTCCTCGCCAGCATCTAAGAACATCCGTATTTCTGTAACGTTTGCCGGTGATATTTGGACAACGCCGCGTGACAATCCTCCCTTTTGGATGAAGGCTCTTATCTTTTCAACTCCGCCGTAGGTCAATGAGAGGGAGTTGATAGACGCTGGAATGAGCCAGAAGACCTCCTTTTGTGCTGAGTCAAGTATCCCCAAGGCGGCTGCGAGCACGTCTTTGACACTATTGATAGTTAACCCAGAGGGCATAGCAAGTGAGTATTGCAGCAGGCGTATAAAAAGGCGCGTGACAATGTGGCGTCACTTGGTCTTTCGCACTAAGAGATGCTATTGTTAGGCACGTAGCTGTAGTAAGTCATTATTGGTCGGCCTGCGGAGGGCCTTGCTCAAGCAGCTCTTGTATTCGTTCTTGCGCGGGAACTGACTGTTTCCAAAGCAGTTCAAAGGTGGCCGTGAGATATTTCGCGTACTTCGGGTCATCAGCCCATAACAACGAGACCGGTTCGTTCAGTGAGATACGGTTGATGTCAACATTAATTGCGCTCACGCAGTATTTTGTGTCAACCACCGCGAAATATAACCCGCTGTAATGATCAAAGTGCCGCAAATCATGGCCAATGTTCAGGTGTGCTTGGGCGGGCACGATATCTGCATAGCTAATATCACTTATGCACTTGACATACAACCCACGCTCGATTACTTTTTTGACCTCCTCGTTAATGCCGAATAACTCGGTTATATACAGCATTTCTGCGGGGATTACATTCACCCATCCGTTCTTTGCCGAGGACACGAGGGTTATAGTAACACCGACAAGTTCCCTAACGCTCTTGATGATCTTGAACGTACTCACTTCTTCAGACGGCCGAAAACGCTGCCGCTTCGCTAGCTCCTGAAGCTCCCGCTTTCGTACCTCCATCTCACGTAGTTCGCTTTCCTGCTTCTTCACTGCAGATTCAAGAGCAGTGTCGAGGTCGATCGCAGTGTAGATCGTCGGGGAGTCTAGCGACGGACGCACCATGCCCTTTTCAATCAACTCAGTAAGGGTCCGGTGTATGTCCTCACGATACGTCTTCATCGATTTCGCCAGAGGAGAAGGAGTTTTTGGGCCGTACTTGAGGAGGTGAAGATAGGTTCTCGCCTCTTTCTCGCTGAGTCCGAAACCGATTAAGCGGGTGATGAACTCGTCGTCACTGGTCGTCACGATTACTTTGTAAGTAAGCTAAACAATAGATATAAGTTAGCTTCAAAAAAGCAGGGAGAAAATAAAAAACACCGCGTAGAACGTTGCGGCGCCAAAATTCAATACAGTTTGCAGAGTATTTCTAGCGCGCGGTGGTTCTGGAATCGATTGGGAGCACTACCAGCATCCGTTGCCTGAGCACGTGTATGACGTGTATATGAGATATTGGCAGGATGTGGCGTTGTGTTCTTTAAACAGTTACAGCTGATCCGCCAACATACCAGTTCGCTGCAATAGCGCCTATATCCTCTGTCACAATAGCTCAAAAAGATGGACACTGGGCATAAGTTCGATCCTCGCGCGACAGCACACGATCTACCCTAAGCCTATGAAGGGTCTTCGTTCCGTAACTCATTTATCCGCTCTTCTGCACCAACGCCTTGCGTCCACGCTGACTCAAAGTTTGACAGGAGATGCTCGGCGTAAGTGGGGTCCTCGCTCCAGAACGCAACGATCTGGTCATCAATCGAGAGACCTTCGACATTGACTTGAAGCGACGTGATGCTTTGTTTGTTGTCTCCTATGAGCATAAACGATATCCCACCGAAGGGCTTGACATGACGTATGTCTACGCCAATACGCATAAGGTCGCTGATAATTTCGATATTCGACGGAAAGATCTCGGTGACCCCACGCACGTGTCCTCCCCTTCCGATCAGGGCTTTAGCTTGTTCATTGAGGTGGAATTGAGCGGTGAAACCCAGAACGGGGCCATATGCGAGCCACGCAACATCGTTCTTTGCAGATTCTATAATGTTTGAACTTACCGCTATGGCGTCTTTGACGTTGTTGATTATTGTCCCCGAAGCCATTGCTGGCAGATGGCATCTGGTAGTTTATAAAAGTGTGTAACACCTTTCACTACACGAGGCAGGATAAGACGAAAGTTTACGAGACGACGGGCAAGCGTTGAGCATTTTCGTTGCGCCCGCGCAGGACTGCTCTTTAAACCTCTGGAGGGCCTTCATCAAGCAACTCTTGTATTCGCTCTTCCGCCGGAACTGACCGCTCCCATAGAATTTCGAACGTAGACGCGAGATACAGGGCATACACAGGATCGTCAGTCCAAAGAGCTGCCATCGGCGCGTTCAGCGAGGCGCTTCCAGGGGGATTAATATTTGTCATACTATATTTCCGGTCGAACACCACAAACATCACGCCCCGCTGATCGGTGTGGCGTACTTCTTCTCCAATATTCAACAGCTCCTGCACGTTGTCGATAATTGGATATGAAATGTCGACTAAAGTTCTTACGTTGCCTCCGCGCTGAATTAACGCTGCCGCGGCATCGTTGACGCCAAACAAGGAGGCAACGACCGTCGCAAGTCCAGGTACGACCACAAGCCATTCCTCTTGCATCGAGTCCAAAAGGGGAATGGTAGCAGCGACGAGTTCCTTGACACTCTTGATAATCTTAAACGTGGAGGCCTCATCGGAGGGCCGGAATCGTTGTTGTTGCGAGAGCTCCTGCAACTCTCGCTTTCGCACCTCCATTTCACGGAGTTCGCTCTCCCGCTTCTTGAGCGCGGCTTCAAGTGCGGCCTCTAAGTCCACCGCCGCGTAGACCGTAGGTGTATCGAGTGACGGGCGCACCATCCCTTTCTCAATGAGACTGTTAAGGGTGCGGTGCACGTCTTCACGATACGTCTTTAACGATTTAGCGAGCGGTGACGGGGCCTTAGGGCCGTACTTCAGCAGATGCAGATAAAGTTGTGCTTCCTTTTCACTGAGCCCGAAACCAATTAAACGGCGGGTGAACTCATCGTCAGCGGTCATCAGTTATCACCTCGTAAGTGAGCTGAATGATAGATATACGTTACTTAAAGGGGGGGCGAAGCACGCTGTTCACGGCGTTAGCGAGGCGCTCTGCACACTTGGTGCAGTTTTGATCGTTTGTCTTCACGCAGCCGAAGTTAAGGCCATACCAGCAGGCCCCGTTTTTTATGGTCGTTACGTTCGTTGCCATCACGTTCATCTCCGATCCAAACTGCACAGAGTGGTTTCATAAGGCCGCGTGAGGCAGCTATTGTGTGGGGAAGCGTGACGGGACGTTTGTGTCACATCTAATGGCGGCTTACGCGCGTTCGTGATCCAAGTAAGGCAGGTATGTGGCTCAGCGACTTCCGTAAGTTCGCAGAACAATTTGGAGATATAATCGGCTGGGATGCGACAAACCGCAAGTATGTCCTAGCGCATGGGATGACTGGCGTTGACTGGGAACATTATAAGCACCCGCTTCCCGAGGACGTTTATGATACCTAAATGCGATCTTGGCGAGATGTAAACTTAACATCTTAGCAGGTTTTGATGGCTATTCAAATAACAATGAATACACCCTCGCACTAGTCAAGTGCCTAGGATTGAGAAATTCGGCCCTCCGTCAACCTTGCTGTTTCCTCAGCGTTAAACGATACCCTTTCTTCTCAGCGAG
>CAYHCZ010000097.1:0-6184 GCA_964355295.1 uncultured Methanomicrobia archaeon | reverse complement strand
CGAAGGTACGCTATGAGGAGCTGGGAGCCGTCTTTCGGAACACGAAGGTCTTAGGGTTAGGACTCGTGTTCAACTGGATCATCGCACCCCTTGTAATGTTCGCGCTAGCCGTCATATTTCTACGCGACTATCCTGAGTATTTTGTAGGGCTCATTCTCATTGGCATTGCGCCTTGCATTGCTATGGTCATCGTCTGGATCAACCTCGCGGGCGGCGATAGTGAATACGCGGCGGCCTTGGTTGCCCTGAATTCAATTATGCAGGTTCTCTTTTACTCAGCGTATGCCTTCTTCCTCATCACGATCCTGCCGCAGTGGCTTGGGATCACTCAAGTAGCAACCGTGGTAAATGTGTCAATTGTCGAGATCGCGAAGACCGTGGCCATTTACCTCGGTATTCCGTTCGTTGCGGGGGTGGTTACTCGCTACGTAGGGTTGAAATTCAAAGGACGGGAGTGGTACGAAACACGATTCGTCCCGAGGATCGGACCTGTTTCGCTCATAGCGTTGTTATACACAATCATCATAATGTTCTCGTTGAAGGGGAACCTCATTATATCGCTGCCACTTGACGTCGTGCGTATCGCCATCCCCTTGCTAGGCTACTTCATAGTGATGTTCTTCCTACCCTTCTTTGTCTGCTGGCGAGTGGGCCTCGATTATGCCAAGACGGCAACGCTTGCATTCACCGCGGGAAGCAACAACTTCGAGCTTGCCATAGCGGTGGCGGTCGGCGTCTTTGGCTTAAATTCCGGTCAAGCGTTTACTGCAGTGATCGGGCCGCTGATTGAAGTGCCCGTCTTAATCAGCCTGGTCAACGTAGCCCTGTGGTTCTCTACGAAGTATTTTACCTCTATCGGAGAGTCAACCGCGAAATTTTCCAAGCATAATTAGCGACTATCAGTCGGTTCCACGGGCACGAACCTGCAGTATATATTATATATCAATATACGCAAATATGTTTATGCAAGGGGACTAAACGACCACAATGAAGAGCGTTACTGAGCTTGTATGTAGGAAAGCGACTATAGGACTCTCGATTGCGCTTATAATATTGTTGTGTAGCTCGGCCATTATCTCTGTGGTGGCGCAAACACCATCGCTTTCGACAACTACATCGAGCGCAAAGTATACTCAATGGCCAGTAAATTTATATGAATTTTACAGAACCGACTGCCCGCATTGTCAAGCGATAGCGCCAACGATAGACGCGCTGGCACGTCAATACCCCACCCTCCACGTCTATAAGATTGAAACCCAAAATGACGCAAATTACAGCCTTTTCGTCCAAAAGTTCCTGCCAGCATATAATTTGACGATTGATTCTGTGCCAACCATCTTCATCGGCAAAAAGGCCTTCCAAGGGGGTGAGGAGTCAATTTCCCTAGTGCAAGCGGAGGTTGCGAGGGCCGTCAATACTGGTGCAACAGGTCCAGGCGATCAGATAATGGGTAATGTCGTACCGACCCCAACACCTACACCGGGGACGAATAATATTACTAGTAACGCAACTACGTCTGATGACGGGACAGAGGTTCAAGGTGATTTTCCCCTCCCCCTATTTATCACGACAGGGATAATAAGTGGGCTGAACCCATGTGTTTTTTCTGTACTCATCTTCTTGATGGGAACACTCGCGCTAACTGGTTCGCGCGCAAGGGCCCTTGCCATTGGGGTGGCATATATAGCAACGGTGTTTTTTGTATTCTTCCTTTCAGCACTCGCCGTCGTGCAGTTTGTCCGAATTATCGGCGCTTCGAATCTACAACTAACGAAGACGTTGATTGGCATTTTTCTATTAATCGTTGGGATTGTGTCCATCAAGGATTTCTTTTGGTATAATCGCTGGTTTAGTTTCAAGATTCCGACGTTTACAAAACATAGCATCAGCTATCTCGGAAAAACTGGTTCTTTCATTGCGATTATCGCGCTCGGTTTTATCGCTACGATTGCTGCCTTGCCGTGTACAATAGGTCCGTTCACGTACTTTTCAACGACATATCTGACCAGCATGTCGACACTGCAAAACAACCTTTATACTGCCCTCTTTGCATTTGCTTTCGTTATACCAATGATCATCGTTTTCATTGCGATATATGCCGTTAAGGTGGGCACCGACAGGGCTGAAGAGTGGAGAATGAAATCAGCGAGATATATGAGGCTTATCGCCGGCCTTCTAATGGTTACGTTTGGGCTTCTGTTGGTCTTCAGGGTGTTCTGAAGTAATTCATCTGCATCTTTATCCATCGCATTCACTTTGAAGCGACGCCACTAATTCTACAACAAAACTCGTCGGCTGTCGGGAAACGTATAAGTATCCACGGAAGACCGTTCTAGAAAAGCAACACTATGGAAACGCACGGAACGACCTATTATACAACTGACAGAAGCGAGCAGTACAAGAGAAGGGCTTTCGAAGCTGATCTCCTTAAGCTTACTATAGCTATCGTTGCCGATTTGCTCATTTTTTTTATTTGGTTTAATGAGCCCGCAAGAGAGCGCTATGAAATCCTTGCTCACATCGCGCTGTCTGTATGCATCGTCCTTCCGATCATTAATTATCGTTACCTGATCGTAGTGCCGTTCATTGCCTTCTTACCAGATGTGGCACGAGCGATCGGCATTGATATTTCACATTCTCTCGTAATTCTCCCTCTCGTTTTTGTAGCAGCCTTCCTGCCTTTTGTACGTCGACCAAAGACTGCGCTTATCGCAGCTTATGCAGCTTGCGCTATATGGGCCACCCACCTCTTTGCTGATACACGCAAGTATGCGATTATTGAAAATTTTAGTGGATATCCGTGGAGCGATATGGTACTTTACGCCCTCCTTTTAACCGTAGTAGGTTTTTTGCTTGTGCAGGTCTTGCGTTTCGACGATGACCGTTCCAAGGGCGACGGCTATGGAACCAGAGACACCAGTTTAAACAATTGGACTCCGCCCAGCAGTGAGTCTCCGACAGCTGTTCATCGCCTGGAAGATGATGTGTCAAGCGCTATCTCAAGGCCGCAGCGATCTAGAAGGATAGAAGTGACTGCACCTGAAGGGACGTCTGAAAAATTCGGCGTCATGAACGCGCGGGATGCTTTTAGCGCGACTGATTATAAGCTGCAATTCGATTCTGACGGGTTTGTTGTCGGGGATGTGACTACAAAAAAAGCGTTGAGGGACAAAATGAGGGGCAAGAAAGGTGTCTAGACGTGCTTTGTCGCACATTCGCTTTTAGCTCTTCGTAACTTAAGTAGCGTTGTTTTGCTATGATGCTTCCATTGATCATTGTGATCGGTAATACTTCGGGCCCTTGTTCTTTGACCAATTCTATAATTTCGTTCTTTTCGAGAAACAGATTTACGTTGAAGGAAATGCTCGCCCTCACTACGTTTATCTCATTAAACTCATGCTGTATTTTCTGCAGCGACTCATTGAATTCTATAAGCACTTTGTCCGGTTCAGGACCGCAGATTCCCGTAGAACAGCACATAACGCCCTCATATATGATCAGCTCAGTTTTTGTCATTTGTACCTTTGTTTATTCGTTATGCATATTTTGGAAATTCTATCTAGGACATATGAATATATCTAAATATGTTAAACTTACTTATACTTTTTTTCCTGAGTGAATCTTTGGCCCTTTAGAGAATTTTCAGAGCAGAATGTCAACTTCAATATGGCCGCGATTTTTAGCGCTATCGACATCGATTTTGAGTCAAGTTCTTCGTGCGTAAAAGTCCTACAGCACGCCTGAGAGTTTGCTTGATTTGGGCACGCAGCACAGCGACCCGTTCCAAAGTTGGGATTTAGTACCTCATCCAGCAGCAAAGAGGCGATCCCCAGCTCTTTGCACGTAATTCGTATCGACTCACTCTTGCCATATACGAGACGGTTATCTCCGTCACCCACTGTAACCTCACACAATGTGATGCAAGCTACCGCTTCTAAAACCCCCTGAAGCTCATACACGACGTCGCGTAAGCTTAGCTCCGTCGTTCCATGTTGAGAGTTGGTGTCTTCTTGTTTGTTGACTGAGTGAAGGTGCTCTACAGTGATGCGTCGTGCAAGCGATTGCGTCATATTATTCACCTGAACTATCTGCTAGTTGTCTTTGCTACGCTAACTGCGATTGAGATCAGACCGGGACAACTCATATCGTTCGTCGGCGACTTGTCGTTGAAGTCTACTTAAATATCGACATATTGACATATATCAATGTTTTGAAAGCGCCCCTTACCATAGCGCTGATTCTCTTACCCAGTAAAAAAACAACGTGCAGTAAACTGATCAGAAGGTTACGTGTGATCTAAAAAAATGCAATCGGAGGTAAACCACGTTCGCGCTACTCTAACTCGTCGAGCGCTTTTAAAAGCGTTCCAAGACGATCGCCCGCAAGTCGGTGGTAGCTCCATTTGCCTTGGCGTCGTTCCAACACGAGGTTGGCGTCTTTGAGTATGCGTAGGTGGTGTGACACAGCAGATTGCTGTGCATTGAGCAGCAACATGAGTTCGCAAACGCAGAGTTCGTCTTGGCTCAGAGCCTTGATGATTTTAAGCCTCGTTTGGTCGGCTACTGCCTTGAGCGTGCGTGCCTGTTTGTACGTGTCGCGCGCATCAATAGCCTCGGCAATTTCGTTAAGCGTACTTTTACGCTCCTCCACGTTGATGTTGCGTGCCTCTGAACAGTGCTGAAGCGATTTTTTTGGGTCACTAATCTCCATAGCTGCATCTTTCCACGGACTAATTCTGTTCTATATATGATCATATATATGTACATTTTCTTCCTACATCATTATTTATAATATTGATACATAATCATATATCAATACGATTTCAAATAGAGAAAACGAAAGAACTGAACGTCGATATGAAGCCTAAGGAAAATCCGATAAGCACTGCACTTCTAAAAAAGCGATCGACAGGGTTCTACTCGGAGCCGAGGACGTTAGCTAAATGCTACACAAGCTGGCTAGGCAGGGCGCGATAAGGAGAAGAATTGTTGAATAGGGGGTACGACACTGCACGTGGCGCCGTTACAGCTCTAACGGAATGTGGTGTAGATATTTCATTTAGACTGATAAAGACCTCAGCAGGTTTTACTAACAAATTTAGCGCATGACAATTGGACCAAATGTCGATGAGTTAATCACTGCGTTGTATGACAGAAGCCCGGAGGTTCGGCGGAGCGCAGCAGAGACGCTTGGAGAGCTGGAAGAGACATGAGCGGTGGAACCCCTCACGGTAGTTTTGAAGGACAGCGACTCGAACGTGCGCCTGAGCGTCGCACTTGCCCTTGGGATGATAGGTGATGCAAGCGCGACTGCCTCACTCACCTATGCATTGAATGATGAGCACGATGAGGCGGTCTGCGGAGCGCTGGAAACCGCCCTAGATATGATCAAAAAGAATGTTATGAAAAAAAGATGCGAATTTTTTAGGTTTAACGTTTCGGTGCGAGCACATCTCTGTCGGCTCTGTTGCCGCCGGAACTTAACATATGAACAGATTTATATATATTGATCTCAACCATCTATTGAAAGGGGTCTTTTTAAATGAAATTACAGTGTAGCTCAGTGCGGGAAAGCTACGCTGTAAGAAAGGATTTACGCGCGTGGATGCTTGCCAGCATTCTCCTCTTCTCGCTTTTTGTTGGGCTCGTTCCGCACGTAAGTGCAACTGAGTTTAACGTTGGGACGGGGCAGTACAACACTATTCAACAAGCAGTAAATGCGGCTAAATCGGGCGACATAATCCGCGTCGCACCAGGCACCTACACTGAGAACGTCGCCGTGAGCAAATCGCTGACGATCACAGCTGCGAGTGGGCGACCCACTGTGCGGGCCGCCGATGCGAGTAAAGACGTCTTCCTGTTTACGAGTCCCGGCGTGCGTATTTACGGCTTGACGATTACAGGCGGGGCATCGGGCGTGCACATTCAAAACACGTCGAAGTGTGTAGTAACGAATGTCGTCGCACATGATAACGTGCGAGGGGTGTACCTCTCACACAGCACGGAAAATGAGATCGATAACAACAATCTTGCTGACAACAGCTACGGAGTGTATGGCGATACCGCTTCACGTAATACCATATCCTCTAACATCGCAACTGGTGCAAAAGGGAGTAGTGCTGCGCTTGGAGACGGTATATTCTTGAACCACGGGTATTCGAATACAATCACGCAGAATAATCTGA
>CAYHCZ010000096.1:5587-6224 GCA_964355295.1 uncultured Methanomicrobia archaeon | reverse complement strand
CCCATTCGAGGCTTCTCCCAACATCTCGGATACATTTACTTAGCGATGTAGAGCCTAACATTTGACGTCTTCTTGAGGAGAGTAGCATTTTTGTATTACGGCTGTGCTTTGCCGTACGTTGTTCCTCTGTTTAACTTCTTTTCGAGGATCGTTCTTTTGTAGGGCGCCAAGACACTGCCCGTCTAATGGATCATGAGGCCTATTTGCGGCACTGCCACTGTCAGCATTTGTTGCAGTGGTCGTCGAAGATGTTATTGTAGACGGCGTTGTGTCGTCTTTTGTGCATAGACCGCGCCTGCAAATGATACTAATGCGATCAGCACAACGAGGAACGTTACTGCTAAAGTGCATTTCTTCGTGTGTTTCACCCTTATTCCCTCATCTTGGAGAGGCGAACTGCGTCACCTCTGCTTGGGTACCGCAGACCGAATTCGCCTCTGATCTAGAGCAAACCGCGCTGCCATGCACAATCATCGACGATCTACCTTATCTCAAATGTGTATGAAACTAGTTTCCAACCTAAAAAACGCTTTTTCATATTGTCGCGCGAGTGGATCGGTGCTGCCGGTGCGGTCATTCTATTGAAGCGTCACCTTGAGTTCTGGACTTGACGACGTCGCATAGTTGCTGTCTCCAG
>CAYHCZ010000096.1:0-5487 GCA_964355295.1 uncultured Methanomicrobia archaeon | reverse complement strand
GTTGTTGCTGTCTTTGAGATAGCCGGAGAGGGTGTAGGTCGCACCGGAGGTGGGGTGAGCGACCGAGGAAGCGAGAGAGAGGGTGGTGGGTAGCGTCCCCTGAAGCGTCACCTTGAGTTCTGGACTTGACGACGTCGCATAGTTGCTGTCTCCAGGGAAGGTCACCCTGTAGTAGTCGGTTTGCGTGTCGGCAGTGGGGGCGCTCCAATACCCGTTCCCGTCGGTTGTCATCGACTTCCAGTACTTCCAGGTCGTTGTCCCCTCGTAGTGCCAATAGAGGTCGATCTGCTTGTTCGGTCCCAGTCCGGCGTTGTTGCTGTCTTTGAGATAGCCGGAGAGGGTGTAGGTCGCACCGGAGGTGGGGATAGGGTTAGAGGTGGTGATGGTGAGGGTGGTGGCAGAGGATTGACCTGAGGTCGCTGGATAATCAACCTGCAAGTTTGCGACTATATTCTCGAATCCTAGTTCTTTATATCTACTAAGCCCATACGAATTAAGACCACACCACACGTGGAAATGGTTGAAACCTATTCCATTAGCGTAGGACCAATCGAGCATCGACTTATAACTAGGTGAACCACCGTTCTTTGAATTAGTCAGTATCGGGTTATAATCAACCCCATCATAACCATATTCCCACACCCCAGCAAGAATGCCATTCTGCTTTCCCAAAGAAGCAGCTTCAGTCGCTCCTTGCTGAATATACGGCCACTCCTCTGTGTAGTAGCTTTCCCAGCTGTTTGCAACTGTGAGATAGTGTTTGTACATATCCTTCCAGAGACCACATCGATCACAGTTGTAGTTTACGTACCCCTTGAAAAACTGCGCCAGATAATCAAGGTCGCCGTCTCTGCCCCCTTCCGAGGAGACGTACTCCCAGCCGGCGGCTTTGAGCGATTGGAAGTAGCTGCTAAAGCTGCTAATCAGTGTGCCTTGCAGCGCTCCTCCGTTCCAAATGGGGACCTCAATGTCAATAATTGGCTGCATGCCAAGCGATTTGATCCTGTTAAGCTCAGTCTGGTACGTGCCTTTGTCCGGAACTACCAAATGCACGGCTGTGAATCCGTGCGCTTTAAAGTATTCAAGTGTGCCAGCCTCGTTCACCATTGACGCCGGGCAGCCAATGTGATACTGTATGGGGTGAGTAGTGGCTCCTGCTGATGGAGTGACAGCTATAAAAGAGGTTACTACCGCAGCTAAAAGCAAAATAACCGCAAATTTGTTCGCGGACTGATACAGATGTCGCATTCTGGTGTGTGTTTTGTCTAGAGGTCTCAACAGAATCCCACCTGCAATAAAATAATTCTATTGAATCGTCACCTTGAGTTCTGGACTTGACGACGTCGCGTAGGTGGCGTCTCCGGGGAACGTTGCTTTAAGGTAGTAGCCTACATTGTCCCGACTAGTCGTGCTGAAATACCCCTTCTCGTCGGTCTGCACGGTCGTCCAGTACCTCCAGGTCGTTGTCCCCTCGTAGTGCCAGTAGAGGCCGATCGGCTTGTTCGGTCCCAGTCCGGCGTTGTTGCTGTCGCGGAGATAGCCTGAGACGGTGTACTCCTGACCGGGGGCCTGGGAGTCAAGCGGCGAAGTAAACGTTATGCTCGTTTTCTGAGACCCCGTCGCAATCGTCACCTTGAGTTCTGGACTTGACGACGTCGCGTAGGTGGCGTCTCCGGGGAACGTTGCTTTAAGGTAGTAGCCTACATTGTCCCGACTAGTCGTGCTGAAATACCCCTTCTCGTCGGTCTGCACGGTCGTCCAGTACCTCCAGGTCGTTGTCCCCTCGTAGTGCCAGTAGAGGCCGATCGGCTTGTTCGGTCCCAGTCCGGCGTTGTTGCTGTCGCGGAGATAGCCTGAGACGGTGTACTCCTGACCGGGGGCCTGGGAGTCAAGCGGCGAAGTAAACGTTATGCTCGTGGCAGTAGGAACGGCTTGTGGATCAGCAAACGCTTTTATGCTATTGGTAACGACGTAATCATTCCCGTTTTCACGGTGCGAGTCCCAGTCATTCCATGTGGAACCGTCTGTGCTATAATAGCTCTGGCCGGGAGCGTTGGTGGCAGCACTGCTGTAGCCGCTGCCACGATATTGTGTGGCAAGCGGCCAATTGTAGTCGGGGGTTCTGAACTTGATCACGACGGAAAACTTTTGACCGGCAGTCAGTGGCACGCTTGCTTGAAGCGGGATAGTATAATAACCGGCCTTCGTTTTACTGCCTGATTGCTTTGCCACCAGCGTGCCGCTCGTCGGACTAGTAGTAGGATTCGTGTAAATAAATATGGTGTACTCCGTATTTGTTGCCACGGCATAGAGGCTGACCGCCTTTAAGGTGCCAGTTGAGGCGGTAAAGACGTTTGCACCCCAAGCCGTGTCGCCGGAGCCGATGTCCCAACTGCCCACATATCCCAAGGGGTCGTACTGGTAGTTGGTCGCGTAATTAGTCGTAGGCTCAGCGGTCCACACGACAGACACTTCTTTCCTAGCAAAAACAGTGTCGTAGTACGAGACATAAAAGAATCCACTATCACCCCAGCTCGTGCCCCAGCTGTTCTTCACGATGAACGCGCCCGAACCACCTGGGTTGGCAGCGAATTTGCTAGCGAGATAGTTGTCGTTCCAACCGACGATAGTCACCGCATGATTGAGGTTTTCATCTCCGTTGTAGTAGTACGATTTTGTGTTCGCGTTATAGTACAGGTCATCCATGTACATTGTCGTGTATACGCCGCCATAGGTCTGCACCGCCGTCTTTATCTCGTCGTTATTAAGGGCATTCGCCCGTGGCGCTAGAAAGTACGCGTTTTGTACGTGTTTTTGTACGGGACAGGATGTCGAATCGCCGCATGAGATATCGTAGCCATCACACGTCTCGGTAACCGGCCCGCTACGCATCATGCCGCCCCAGCGGGTAAGATACGCCGTTGACATCAAATATTGGCCTCCAGCACAACACGCGTTATCAAACCCGTGCTGGTTCTTCATACTGTTTTCCGATAGGTCTACTGTCTCTGCAGTAAGCAGATATGACTCAAACGAGCCATACGTGGCAAATGACCAGCAGCTTCCGCATTGACCTTGATCCTTCACCGGGCTGACCTTGCCGAGCGTGCGAAGGTCATACTTTGCAGGCAGCGCCTGCGCGAGAGCCGGCGTGACAGTCTTCAGATGCGAGAAATCAACAATCCCAGGGATCGTGCCGAGACCGTGTCCTGTAACCGCCTGTTTTGCGACGCGCCCCGCTGCCACGTCGTCTTTATACTTGGTCCACAAGGGATTGACAGGCGCCTTATGCACGGAGCCCGTTGACGCTGCGACTGCTAACGTTCTATTGGAAACAGTGCCTCCTTGTTGAGCAACAACTATTCCCGCGGCTCCTGCTGAGCTTGAAAGTAGTGCGAGAACCAGCACAATCACAACTGAACGAGCAAGTCTACAAACTGCCATAGTACCCTACTAACACTGTTAACCGTTTACAGTTAAAAGTTTGAAGGCAGATAAAAGCTTTGTTTTCCGCTGATTTATTGATGGTGGCACATTCCTAGAAGCGTAAGGGACACTCCTGGAGGATGAGGCACAAGCACTTCAAGCGTGCTGACGCTCCCGCTCCAAACGCCCATAGTCACCGTGACGATTATTGAAGGAATCCCAAGTTTCGCATCAATACCAAATCCAATTAGGGTAGCTCTCTGGAGGGTCGCGCTACTTATCTTTTACTTTACTTCATCTCCTGGGAGGGGCGCGCAGCCAGACAGCTAGCAAGATGGCCGTCAAAATCAATTGGTGCAGGAAAATGGGAAAAAGATTGAACACGTAGAAGCGACTGTGCGGAACGTGCTGCGAATCATCGGCGCTACTCCGTTCTTATTTCGTTCCTGCTCTTAGATATCCTCACATAGAGTCAGATATGAGCAACGGGTTGGCGATCTTGCTGCAAGCTCGTTGCTTTAAAAGCAAGACTTCTCGCCTGTTGCTTTTCCCCTCTTTTTTTAAAGGAGCTTTACAGAATAGATTGTGAGTAACTGCAACTATAGGAGGGTAAGATTCGGAAAAAATGAGCATTAATGCTTTCGAAAAAAGTTTTGGGTGCAATCTTGTGGACCGCTATCTACTCCCACGGAAAAAGACGGAAAGCGTCACAACGCTAAACTAACAGTTTTCTGACGCGTGGACAAAGCTGCAGAGCGGGGCAAACCCTACGACGTGCTCTGCTGTTCGAAGCGATTTTTCCCGACGCGTCGCCACAGTTATGGTCGAAAACTCACGAAGGGCGGGCTGGCTCAAGATCGAAGACGTCGTAGACCCATAAAGTTCGCTTCTGCCAGTCTTTACATAGCGCGCTTTTCGATACGCGATACTTAGCAGATAGTTTTTCGAGGATTTCTGGCATGTTTAACTGCGCGACGTACAAGCGGTACATCTCACGCCTCCTCGAGTATAGTTCCGCTTTTTTCGTCATGGTCAACCTAAGTGGATTCATTTATTTCTCCCGCAAAGTCTTAAACTTTTTCTGGAAACGAAGGTCATGAGATATAGAACAACCTAGGTGAGATGAGGTAGGGGGCGTTATCACATCCACCCCTTCTCCATCCAATAGTCGTATTGGTGCCGCCAAGCCTCTTTGTTTGCGTTCACTAGTTGCCTGAAAAACACACCCCTCTCAACAATTTCTCTTTCCTGATCAGCGTACTGACGCCTGCTCTGTATAGCGTCTGCAAGGGCCTGTCCAAGTGTGGTAGCTTCGATAATGGCTGCATCAAGCGCTTCTGGATTCCGACCAAGGGCAACGCCCACCTCACCTACCGTCACGACACCTAACTCGTTTAAGAAGTAACGCAAATAACGAAGCACTTCACTAATGCCTGAACTCCCGGCGGTCGTCACAGCACAACCGTATTTTCCCGCTAACATCTGACAGTGTATAGCGTCAGCCAAGCGGTCGATCACTGTTTTGAGTTGCGCGGTGACACCACTGATGTAGACCGGTGAGCCGAGAACGATTCCGTCGGCGCGTAGCATTTTTGCCCACAAATTATAGAGGTCGTCTTGCTGAATACATTCACCTTCAGCGTAACAAACCTGACACCCTATGCAATGTTCTATATCCAGCGCCCCGATGTCAACAAGCTCCGTTTCTGCTCCACGGTGCCTTGCACCGCCTAGGACTGCATTGACCAGCTTCATTGTACGACTATTCTCGCCACGAGGGCTGCCACTTATTCCAATTATCCTCATCATTGCACCTCGATTACGTGCGATATAGGCATCGCGCGATAATTGTTATTAAAGACTTGCACGCCCTTGGGTTGCACTTGGCCTCAAAGCCCGTGAAAAACATATACATATCGAAAGCGTACAACATTTTGGAGAGTGTATGTATGCGAAGCAAAATCGCTGACGCCATCAAGTTAGACCACGACCCAGTAGTTATTCTACTGACCGATCACAAACCTCACAATGCACTGGAGTCCACGGAAGAGGGCGGACAAA
>CAYHCZ010000095.1:0-6239 GCA_964355295.1 uncultured Methanomicrobia archaeon | reverse complement strand
TCATGATCTGTTTATAGAGCTGCGGGCTCTGATTTAAGAAAGCCTCGCGGTCGAAGTACGAGATGGGGAAGAGTTGTGTTCCACCCTCGGTCGCAGTTGCCACCATCTTCGGCGTCTGAATCTCGATAAAATCACGAGCGACGAGAAACGCACGCACTTCATAAAGTACCTTCGCACGAATGAAAAAAATAGCCCGTGTAGCAGGAAGACGCACGTCTATAAAACGTGCGTCAAGCCGCGTATCGAGTTCAGCCGGCACCTTGCCCGTGACGTCAAGCGGGAGCGGCGTTTCCGCAGCGTTCAGGAGCTCTACCTCGCAAGGGATGATTTCAAAGCCTTGTGGCGCCTTTGGTTCCGCTTTAACGTGCCCTGCCACTCGTACTACAGATTCCCTGCTCAGGCTTCGCACGCGTTCAACAAGTTCTGGAGAGACCTTCTTTTTTGGCATGGTGATCTGCATGATACCGTCGCGATCACGAAGCAAAAGAAAGCTAATACCTCCGAGATCACGAAGCTCATGCACCCACCCCGCAACAGTAACGTCGGTTTCTGGGATGATGGCGCTTGACCGCGTCACCTTCATTGGAACCTCCGCAGAACGGACGCTGCGTGTCCAGGCAACCCCTCGATCTGCGCGAGCGAACGGACGAGGTCCGTAAGGCTCTCGAGCCCATCCTTTGTCAACACCTGAACGCTGGTCGTCTTTGTAAAGTGATCGACGTTGAGCCCGCTTACGTACTTAGCAAACCCGCCTGTCGGCAAAGTCGAACTCGTTCCGGTCGCATAATCCCCAACGGCTGCGGGCGTATAGTCGCCAACGCAGATCGTTCCGGCATTACGTATTCTTCCGAGGACGTTAATGGGATCACGCACCATGAGTTCAAGATGCTCGGGGGCAAGGTCATTGACGAACTCAATGCACTCATCCAAGCTTTCGCCCACGAGGACTGCACTACCACTAAGATCGATAAGAGCTTTACGTTGCGCAGCCTCTCGCTGCACACGGAGCTCTTTTTCGACCTCGTGTGCGAGTTCCGCGGAGGTCGTGAGCAGGAAGCCGGATGATTTTGGGCCGTGCTCGAGCTGGGCGATTATGTCAGCGGCGATAAACGCAGGGTTCCCTCCATCAGCGAGCACCGCGATCTCGCTTGGGCCCGCAGGGAAATCAATTGCAACCTCACTTTGCACGAGGAGCTTCGCTGCGGTAACGTACACGTTGCCGGGTCCAACGATCTTGTCTACCTTAGGAACGCTCTCCGTCCCAAATGCCATTGCTGCAATCGCCTGTGCACCCCCAATCTTATAGATCGCGTTAGCCCCTGCGATGTCTGCTGCAAGGAGCGTTGCCACGGGCACCGTGCCGTCAGGCATCGGTGGGATACAGACAATGACCTCGCGAACCCCGGCGACCTTGGCTGGGACTATATTCATCAGTGCCGTTGAGGGGTAGACTGCAAACCCGCCAGGAACATACGCACCGATGCGATCAAGTGGTGTCGTCTTTTGCCCAAAGACGACCCCCGGAGCCACCTCATGAAGCCACAAATCACTTTGCACCTGCCGCATGTGATACGAGGTGATATTGTCAGAAAGGTGGTACAACGCATCGATGATGTCCTGCGAGGCATTTTCGTACGCCGCAAGGAGTTCGCCCTCTGTCACTCTAAGCCCGACGATATCGGCTTTGTCATACTCCAGCGTGTACTGCATGACTGCGGTGTCGCCGTTTTCTCTCACGTCGCTGACGATTTTCTGCACGTGATCCATAACTTCACGCACAGCCGCACCGCGGTCGAGCAGACGGCTGAATTCGGCGTCAGTTACCTCAGATAAGCGTTTGACGATCATGGCATCACAACCGATTAGGATACGGAAGGGTATTAATCTTTATGGATACGCTGTTTAAATCGATCTTTGCCCGCAAGACTCATTTCGAAGTATTTAAATAGAAAGGAATGGGCATTACCAGCGAATGAGCAGGAAAGAACTGATGAGCGACATCGTTATGGCCCGTAAAGAGCTCAGCATCGATAGACTGAAAAAAATACTTAGAGTGTGCCTCACTATCACCCGGAAAGCGTATTAATCGACAATGGGTGCGACGTAGCCGCAGTCTGGGCATATCTTTCCTCTTTTGCTAATCCGAAAGCCTGAGCGCTCGATGATGATCGCGCCGCAGTCGGGGCAGAACGTATTTTCGTACTCACTTGCGACGTTTCCGAGGTAGATAAAGCGCAGTCCCGCCTGTGTCGCGAGGTGACGTGCTTTTTTAAGGGTTTCCATGGGCGTTGCTGGACGATCGAGCATGCGCCAATCTGGATGAAAGCGCGAAAAGTGGATCGGAATGTCGCAGTCAATGCCTGCCACCCATTTACTAAAAGCGCGGAGCTGATTTTCGTCGTCATTGAGCCCGGGGATAATGAGATACGTCAACTCGAGGTGAATGCCGCTCTCGTGCATGCGCTCGCATGTCTGGAGCACAGGGTCGAGACGTGCTTTGCAGACGCCGTTGTAGAACTTCTTGCTAAAACCCTTCACATCAACGTTCGCCGCGTCAAGATAGGGACCAATCTTTTCGAGAGCTTGCGGGGTCATATAACCATTGGTAACGTATACGGTATACAAGCCAGCTTCCTTAGCAAGGATCGCTGAATCGTAGGTATACTCAAACCAGATCGTCGGCTCATTATACGTCCACGCAATTCCGCGGCAGTTACGCTCGAGGGCAAGCTGGACAGAACGCTCTGGCAGAACCTCTGAAGTGCCCAGTTCCCCTACTTCCGCAAACGAGATGCCATAGTTTTGGCAGTGTTCACACTTGAAATTACAACTTACCGAACCAAGCGAAAACACTTTTGATCCTGGGTAAAAGTGAAACAACGGTTTCTTTTCGATGGGATCGACGTTCATTGAGCTCACCTCAGCATAGATGAGCGTCGCGAGCTTGCCGTCAAGATTCTGCCGCACATGACAGATTCCACGATCCCATTTCTTGACCTTACACTCATGAGCGCATGCGAAGCAGTGAACTCCTTCGTCTGCAATTGGCTCCCATAGCATCGCGTCTTTTATCACGATACACTCTCTAGTCGTCTTTACGCCAGCTTGTTAGGAACGGATACCCGCAGCACGCTCTATTTATCATCTTTTCTTATTCACGTATAAAACCCTGAAACTAACGCCCCGATACATCATGCGTAACTTCATTTCAGCGCCCCGTTTAGCCAAACAAACGGAAGCCCACGATGTTTTGCGCATAGGGAACGAGATTACGCAAGGACATAAGGTGAGAGGTCTCAGCGTGGCAGTAGATGAGACAGTGTTTGTCACAACGCAACATTTGTCGCCTGTCTGCTTGTGCCTGTTCTGAGGCCATTAGAGTCCTAAGGTCATTTTCGAGGAGGTTACCAAGCTTCGTGCCGATGGGCATACATGGATAGATAATATCACCGTTTGGCTCGATCATGATACTAAGTGTTCGGCATGTATACGGTTGGTCAAAGCTCCTTATATACGAAAGACTCGTCTGGAGCGTTTTTCCGTACTCGCGCTTCAAGCGGGTAATAATCTCACGAAGCTTCACTAGGTCTGGAGTAAGGTCTTCAGTCCCATCAAAGTTGAATGCAGGCATTATGAGAATCTTTTGGCCGTGCGCATGCACTTTTTCCACCTTTTCCTCGATTTTATTTAAGTCGTGCTTTGTCACGACCGTTTGCACTGTCGTCTTAATGCCGAGATCAGTGAAATAATCAAGCCGGTCTAACAGGTGCACGTTGTCATGCCCCTCGTCAACTGACAGCTGCAGAAAATCGAAATACTTTGCGTAGTCTTCAAACGGCCGACGATCGATAAGAAGCCCGTTGGTGGTAAACAGGATATAGTTTGAGCAGTCGTGAGTATAGCGGAGAACGTCACCGATATCCTTGCGCAGCAGGGGTTCTCCCCCTTCAAAGCTTATGGTAAAGGTGCTCGCTCGCGACAGATTATCGATGATGGTGAATACATCGCTCGTTTTAAGATCGGGGATCTTGTCGGCCCAAACGTTGCAAAATCCGCACCGCAGGTTACATAGGTGAGTGATCTTAAATGATGCGTAAAATGGATTGTCAAAATCGTTTCGTACGTAATTAGACAGATATCCTCTGAGTGCCCGCACATTCCTGTTCATAGTGCCTCTGTCATAGTCTTCAGTATACTGTACGCTAAGAAAAGCGCCAAGCTTAACCGGTTAACGACG
Organism: uncultured Methanomicrobia archaeon; assembly: GCA_964355295.1. Taxonomy (GTDB): domain Archaea; phylum Halobacteriota; class Bog-38; order Methanoflorentales; family Methanoflorentaceae; genus Methanoflorens. The sequence goes on along the minus strand of CAYHCZ010000095.1, from coordinate 2,002 downwards.
ATTTACTCTTCAAATGGCGCGACATAGCATGATGTTTGCTTGCTGCTAATCAGTTTCTGTTCATGAAACAGGCGCGCTGTGAGGAGATATGTGCCCTCTTCGCTCGCGTAAAGCTCGCTTACGAACCTTTTCGTACCGCCCTGTGCAATGAAGTCTATATCAATGACATCCATGAGCGTGTGGGCTTTCGATGGGGGGCGTGCAGCGATTTCAAGTACTAAGTTTTGCACGTCGTGTCTTGCGTACACAACTGTTTCAGCTTCGATAGTCTCTTCGTATGCCCAGTACGGACGATTTGCAAAGAAGGTCTGGAGCTCAGCTGGATCATCCGTTAGGCGCAGTTCTTGATCGGGGGAGTACCAGCTTACGAGAATGTCATTGCGGTGCGCAGTGACATGAAGATAGAGACGGCCACTATGGTTTGCAAAAACGTGAAAGTTGAGCGCTGCGGTGTCTTGGGAGCGCAGTTCTTTGACGAAATTAAAGGATCCGCTTGGCAGTACGTCGATGTCGTGTGAGTTATAGGTAAACAGAGTCGCGCTTACGTCGGTAAGCGTCTCGGTTGACCGGTTTCCCAAATGAACGGTGATCCAATGGTGCCCTCGGTCGAGCGCATCCGGTGTGACGTTAACCTCAAACGGATACCTGTTTCGTTTTTCCATGTATGTTTGCGCTACTTGATCTGCACTCGCGTTGTCTTTTCTACCTCAGTTGGCTCCTTCTTTGGCAAATTAACTTCGAGCACGCCGTTCTTAAACGAAGCTTCGGCCTTGTCTGGCAGCACGTCAGCAGGAAGGTCAAGCACACGCCGGTACGACGCGTAGCCACGCTCGCGATACGTATACTCCTCCTCTTTGCGTTCGGTTTCGGTGCTCGATTCAGCGCTGATCTCAACCCGTTCAGGCGTGAGATTGATCTCAATGTCCTCCTTCTGCACGCCGGGCATATCAGCGACGACCTGAAGGGAGCCGCCAAGGTCTAGTATGTCGACGCGCGGTTGCTTCAGAGCAGGCAGCGACGCCTGTGAAGGGAAAACGCGTTCGAGAGTGTCCTCCATATTAGCGCGGAACGTATCGAGCAGCCGGCGCATTTCTGAAAAGGAGTCGCTCATCCAGTAGTCTTTTGGCGTAATTCGCTTCTCTTCGTCTTTCTTTTCGTCAGTCATAAAATCATCATTATAAGTACCGCATCGGAGGTAATAAAGCATACGCAAGAAAAAAAAGTTGAGAAGCGAGCTTTACGACGAGAACGCTTACCGTAGAAAAAGGTCACGACCGTTTTGCACGCAGGCCTTATGTGCACGATCAGCGTATCCCTCGACAGTAAGCACATGTAAAACCCGAGCGACTGACAGACAATCCGAGCGCTGGGCGCTTAGGTCACTGTTGACGACAAACTTCGCTTCCGCATATTCAATGATCATTCCGACTGCTTCGCGCACAGACACCTTGCTCGGCTGGACGGTAATGCCTATATAAGTCCCTGCCTCGAGTGCAAGATCAATGGTCGATAGATCGATGTGATCAATAACCACGTCCGTAGCCCCGACATCGTTAACGATCGCGATAATTCGTTCGAGCGCCTCTCGCTTCGCGCGCCGAGGTGTGTGGATGACTTTGGGATAATAGTCGATCTCAAGCTGAGCACGAAAGACCCGCTCCTCAACATCTGTACATGTTTCGAGTCCAATTTCTCCAATAGCAACGACAGTGGGGTGCTCAAGGTATTCTGGAAGTGCTTTTAACGTCACGTCGACTTGATCGTTAATAGAACGCGGGTGCACACCAAGACCGACATGCACGTTAACTCCATTTTCGTCGCCTCGTCGCACTTCACTGTAAACAAGCTTGTGAAAGTGATCGACAAGGACATCTGCCGTCGACATTCGCATCGGGTCGTGTGCGAGCGTGAGCACATCCGTCACGCCGGCCACGCCCATCAATTCAAAGTCCTCAAACGGACGCGTATCCATGTGGGTGTGCGTGTCAAACACGATTGCACA
>CAYHCZ010000094.1:0-6265 GCA_964355295.1 uncultured Methanomicrobia archaeon | reverse complement strand
GCCTATTTTGGCCAAGCCGACGCCTATGAGTGTTATGCTAGCGTTTCCTTTTGGCATAGTATCAGTCCGATTCGATTTTTGCAAACGTAATCTTACAAAAGTAGGTTACTCTGTTTGATTATAAAGATATCAACAAAGCTACTCGATCACCATCGTGACCTTTGCTAATTCTTGAGCAGCTTTTTTCGTCAATCCTTCGCCAAGAATGGTATATCGTTCCGGTCGGACGTCCTTTGCGTGAAGTAGTGCTTGAATAATACACTGATCCTCTACTCCAAGACCGCGAGCATCGACAGGAGCTCCGATGCTCTGAAGGGCTTGCCGTATTTGTTGCCAATCACCACCATGTAGATATGCCATCATTATCGTGCCAACGCCGCACTGTTCGCCGTGTAAAGCCGGTTTAGGGGCTATGGAATCGAGTGCGTGACTAAATTTGTGCTCACTACCTGAAGCTGGACGAGAAGATCCAGCGATACTCATCGCGACGCTGCTAGAAACCAAGGCTTTTACCACGAGCCTAACAGAGTCCTCGAGATTCGGTTTAATTTGGGTGGCCGAATTGAGAATTATCTCAGTGGTCATGAGGGACAGCGCAGCGGCATATTCACTAAACTCCTCACCTCGCAACTTCCTAGCGAGTTCCCAGTCCTTCACCGCTGTGTAGTTGGATATAATATCGCCGCAACCTGCAGCAAGAAGCCGATGCGGCGCCTGGGCCATAATCCTAGTATCGGCAATAATGGCAAGCGGGGTTTGGGCTTCTATAGACTGAGCCCCCTCACTAAAACGTATAGACGCACGCATCGAGGCGATGCCGTCGTGACTTGCAGCCGTAGGCACACTTATGAAGGGCAGATTCGCAGTGACAGAAGCAATCTTAGCGATGTCAATCGTCTTTCCGCCACCAACGGCGACGATAAAGCTCTTATTTTTAGCCTGATTTGCGACTCGTCCAACTTCTTCCATCGTGGCCGGACCGACGACGAGCACCTCGGCCGGATATTCGTCTTCTAGGGTGCGCTCAATCTGTCGCCCAAATACACACGTGTGCTTCCCACAAACTATTAACCCGTCCCCAGCAAGTTTAAGTTCCGTAAGCACGTTGGCAATACCGAATATAGCGTCCTGTTCCATTACAACTATTCTAGGAAGCAACATCCATTTTTTCATCGGTGATCATTTGGCAGTCGATTTAGGGAACTTTATAAACGAGTACTATTTAAACCCCATCATCTATGACACCGGCTACAACCCCGTAAACACGATAACTTGGGCAATCATTCTGGGCCTCAGCTTATTCGGAGTCGTTAAGCTTCTCAATAAGCTTAAGATCACAGTTGATGAAGTGTTTATATTCGCTGTAACTCCTTATATTTTTGCGGGGGGATCGTTTCGAGTCGTCGAAGACGCAGGCATCGTTGCAGCGCCGTATAAGTATCTCCTAATCACGCCACTCATCTATTTCTTCATATTCTTTGTGTGCGTCGTGGCGCTGATATTATCGGTTGGTTTGCAGCGTGCAGTTCACATCAACTATTATTGGCCCTTCACGCTGATCGGCGTAGCGTGGAGTGCAATAAATATCTGGCTCCTCTATACAAGCGCGGTGTCGTTTAACGTTTGGATTTTAGCACTCATATTGTCTGTCGGTATCGCCCTCAGCTTCTTCGTCTATGCAATCGCTCACTTGTTAAACTTCGCTCTTTTAAAAGTTCGCGTAAATGCTTTCGTGCTCGATGGACAACTGCTCGACGCAACGGCAACGTCGCTTGGTCTCACGTTCCTACCTTATGCAGAGAAGCACGTGCTCCCGAACTTTCTTATCGAAGCAACTGGCACGGCATTCGTAATGTATCCACTCAAGCTCGTGGTGACCATTCCTATATTATTCATTATAGATCAGTATTTAAAGAACGAGTCAAAGAATCTTATTGGGCTCGTAAAGCTTGCTATTCTCACGGTAGGCCTCGCCCCTGCCATTAGAGACACATTGCGTATGAGCCTAGGCATATGAAACGTTTGAAGCTAGGGCGAGTTCTAAGTGCGCTCTCAACAGTTCAGGAGTTGTAGGGTGAAGACGACACATTTCAGCAACTGGTTCAACGACCTACTAATAGACGCGCAAATTATGGATGTGCGATACCCGATCAAAGGACTCTACGTATGGTTTCCATTCGGTTTCAAGTTGCGGAAACTGACGTACGACATCCTCCGATCACTGCTTGATCGAGATCATGAAGAGGCATATTTTCCCCTACTTATACCAGAAAATGAGCTGCTGAAAGAATCAGAACACATAAAAGGATTTGAAGAAGAAGTGTTCTGGGTGACCCGGGGCGGTTTTGGAGAATTAGATATCCCGCTAGCGTTGCGGCCGACGTCGGAGACCGCAATTTACCCCATGTTTAGCATTTGGATCCGCTCGCACGCAGATCTGCCGCTGAAGATTTATCAGCTCGTAAATGCGTTTCGACATGAAACAAAACACACACGACCGTTAATACGTCTACGAGAGATTACGAGCTTCACGGAGGCTCATACTGCCCACACCTCGTGGGAAGATGCCAAATTGCAGACCGACGCTGCTGTGGATTTATACAAGGAGTTTTATGACCGGCTAGGCATTCCATATATCGTTTCGCGTCGTCCGAATTGGGACAAGTTCCCGGGAGCCGATTACACGCTCGCTTTTGACACGCTCATGCCTGACGGGAAAAGCCTCCAGATCGGCACAATTCACCATCTCGGCACCAACTTTGCAAAGACCTTTGATATCACCTACGAAGATCATGACGGCAATCAGCAGTTCGTCAATCAGACGTGTTATGGCATCTCAGAGCGCTGCATTGCAGCTGTTATTTCAGTTCATGGCGACGACAAGGGCTTGATACTCCCGCCCGAGATAGCCCCCGTTCAGGTCGTTATTATTCCGATCTATAGCAAACAGGTCGACAGCGAGGCTATCTTCAAAGCTTGTAGCGAACTTCGACAGGAACTGTCGCACTATCGAGTCGTTCTCGATACAGACGACATTCGGCCGGGGGCCAAGTTTTATAAGTGGGAAAAACAAGGGGTCCCAATCCGATTGGAGATTGGCCCCAAAGATCTTTCGAACGGCTCTGTTACCCTTGTTCGTCGGGATACAGGAAAAAAAGAGAGCGTAACACGATCTGAAGTGCAATCTCGACTCGCACAAACGATGACTGATGTATTGGAAAACATCGCCGAAAAGGCGCGAGCGTTTCTCGTTTCGCATATAGTCACTATTGAAATGCCCGAACAAGCAAAAGGCAAGAAAGGGATCTTTATGATCTCGTGGTGTGGATCAGAGTCCTGCGGGCAGAAGATCCAAGAGTTAAGTGACGCTGACGTATTAGGAGAGACCGAACCAATGGAAGGGCGTTGCTCCGTCTGCAATGCACCAACGACCGTCCGCGCGCTTCTGGCCCGGTCATACTAATACTACGTCGAAAGCAAGCAATAGCACAGACGCATCTTAAGGCCCTGTTTGAGATTCACGCGACAAAGTTAAAATATCTAATCGCATTCAAAACGTACCCATGGCCTACAAGCTCGAAAGGCAAATTTTTTTGGAGAAAAACTTGAATTCGACGCAAAATACAACCCTCGATCGAAAAATCGCCGAACTTCAACTTGACGGGTATATTCAATATGCTGCGTCTTCGAAGGACGCAAATCTCTACTATTTAACCAGGTTCTTCGCAGATGATCCATTTTTGTTTTTGCGTGCAGGCGAACAATCCGTCCTAATAATTTCCAGCATGGAGAAAGCGAGGGCGCTCAAATCTTCACGTGTTGATCGCGTGCTAACGCGAGAGGATTTTCAGAAAGACTCGCGCGAAACGGACGTCGATCGCGCCACACTTAACATGATCGCATCGGCGCTAAAAGAGTTTAACATCAAGAGCATAGGAGTTAACGCTGATTTTCCGATAGGTTTGGCTGACGAACTGCGGCGCACTGGCTACGAGCTTGTGCCTATATCTGGTTCGATCGAACGCCTACGTTCTATAAAAACGGCCAGTGAACTGAAACTCATGACACAGGTGCAGCGTGCTAGCGAAAAAGCGCTCGCCGCCGCAATCAACATCTTAACCCACAGCAAAATTAGTGATAACGGGCTGCGGTATAACGGGCGGGTGCTTACGTCAGAACAATTAAAGAGCGCAATTGGCCAGTCCTTGGTCAACGACGCTTGCACGCCGCAAGACGTCATAGCGTCGAGCGGCGATGATTCCGCGTTACCCCATCTAGCAGGATCAGGGCCAGTAAAAGCAAATTCTACCATCGTGTTTGACGTTTTTCCGCAATCGATTACATCTCGATACCACGCGGATATGTCGCGCACCGTGCTTCGCGGAGATGCCTCTCCCGAACTCTTTGATATGTATTCAGCTGTTCAAGAGGCACAAAACCTTGCCCTTAAAATGCTCAGGCCGGGGATGAGTGGGACTGAGGTCCACTTGGCAGTTGCAGATCACTTCGAACAGAGCGGCTTCGAGACGAACCTTGACAATAGTGAAGGTTTCATTCACTCCACAGGTCATGGACTAGGATTGGAGGTCCACGAACTACCGTTCCTTAGCAAAAGGGGCGGGCTCCTGGAAAAAGGCAACGTGGTGACGGTTGAGCCGGGCTTATATTATCCTGGCATAGGCGGGGTACGACTCGAAGACGTAGCTGTTATTACTCATAACGGGAATAGAACTATTACTCAATTTCCGAAGGAGTTCGTGATATAGGTGCAAGAAGCAGACGTGTTAGATAAATACCGCGAAGCTGGCCGTATACTAACAGAGGTTCGTGAAGAAGCCATTAAGAGGGTAAAAATCGACAAAAAACTGCTTGACGTAGCTGAAAGCATAGAACGCTTAATACAGCAAAAAGGCGGAGCGGTAGCCTTTCCAGTGAATATTTCCTTGAATGATGAAGCAGCGCACGCTACGCCTTCTAAGGAAGACGCGTCGACTTTTGGCCACGATCTCGTCAAGCTTGATATCGGCGTCCACATAGATGGTTATATCGCAGACACTGCGGTCACTCTAGACCTCGGCAGTAACAAAGAATTAGTAGAAGCGTCAAATAGCGCACTCGAACGAGCAATTGAAGTTGTACATGCAGGGATCGACACGGCTGAGATCAGCACGGTCATCGAACAAACCATCACTGATTACGGATTCCGTCCTGTCGTCAATCTGACGGGGCACGGCCTGGAGCGTTACACACAACATGCCCCGCCTGCGATACACAACCGAAGAACCCAAAGCGGTATAAAGCTCAAAGAGGGCCAGGTCATAGCAATCGAACCTTTTTCCTCTAGCGGCAATGGTCGGGTTTACGAGACAGGAAAAGCGGAAATATTCAGCCTAGTAAAGACAAAGCCTGTTCGATCGCCTGAGGCCAGAGCGATCTTAAAAGAAGTTGAGGTTTACAAGTCACTACCATTCGCAAAAAGGTGGCTAAAAGGCCGCGTCGATCTGGGCTTAAAGCAACTAGAAACGGAAGGTATAATCCACGCCTATCCTGTGTTAAAAGACAAAGGACTCGTTTCACAAGCTGAGGATACCTTGATCGTAACGACCGACGGAAGTGAGGTAATAACGAGAATCTAATACGGCTTTGAGTTTTTTTTTAGCTATCTGCGTTTAACCTAATCTTTATATGCTGTTCAACCAATAATCATCGTTTATATAGGGATGGTGTTCGATGGAAGGTTCGGAAAGTCAAATTCTTAATATCGTTGAGCTATTGCTTACCGCGCATATCTACAATGGCAATGATCAGCTCGATGAAAACGACCTGCCCCCGCCCATAAGAAAGAACTATTGGAACTCTAAAGAACGCAAGGTTGAAAGACCCATCATCGTTTCAGAAAAATCCGTTGAAGGAATCTTTGAGGTCCCGCATGGATGGAGTCTCATAAAAACGCTCCCATTTATCTCATTCGATGAGTTTGGGGCTCGGATCAATCTTACCGTATTCGAATTGGGCGCTAAGTGGTTTGCCAATCAAGACTCTTTGTTGCGTATCAAACGGAACCCGACCTTGGCATTCTATTATTCACAACAAGACTCAATTGACGTTAACTACGAACAAGCGCGTAAAGATAACAAACCCATAGAGATGGACAGGGAATGGATTCACTCGCTGATAGACGAGGTCGCAGGCGAAGGCGAAGAAGCAGAAGATATGCTTAAGCTGGTTGCTATCTCTGCGCCCGAGGATGTTCGCGAAAGCCTCG
>CAYHCZ010000093.1:0-6385 GCA_964355295.1 uncultured Methanomicrobia archaeon | reverse complement strand
ACACGCTCGACTTTTAGCATGATCGGTTTTTTCTGTGGACGATAATAGCGACACACTGGCCGTTATTTCAAAAAGCAGCTCCGCTTCAAGATATGTTTAAAGCGTTACCCCCTAGTTTCACATGCCGACTTTACCCTTGCATGAGCTCTTATTTTGGCGTTAAGCGCAGCAGGTGACGTCTTTGCGGATTGATGCATGCATTTGCCTCAACTAGGCTATAACTTAAACCAACGCATGCGCGGCCTAAAGCTAAAAGCAAAGAATCAGCGCAAGTTTTTTACGAGCTGACGTACATTGATAAGGCTCAAAAAACGGCGGCGGGTATGAGACATCCTTTTTCGCTGCCAAATCGGAGTTACAAAATGCAAAAAAAACATCTAATTATACTGATTGCCGTATCCGTCGCATTCGTCCTCGTTGGGTCGATAGTAACCACGGTATCTGCCGCTTCGTACTCCTTAACCCTCACCGGTCCGTCAACGGTGACCCCTGGAAATACCTTTGTCGTCAGCGGGATGTACATGAAAGACGGCGTTGGGGTAGCTGATGTAAGCATCGATATTTTCGACGTGACTTCAGGGGGTACGGTATGCAGCGGATGTCACGTAGTTCACGATGATCCCGGTAGTACTAGTATTTGGATAGGTACTGCTACTACCGGGCCGGGCGGTGTCTACTCGATGACCGTCGGGCCATACTCTGATGGCGATTATGCGTTCAAAGCGATCGCAGCAGAATCTAGCGTCAATCATCCGTCGGTGGAAAGCGGTCCGTTGAATGTGCACGTTGCTGCCCCCACGCCTGTAAGCGTCGTTGAGCATACCGAGGCTATTCAGCAGACGATTAAGAACGACGTCCCCGCGACAGCGTTCAAGAATCCCAACATGGCTGGAGCTTTCAACAACAAGCTCTCCGCCGTGATTAACGATATCAACGCGGGCAACTACGCCAACGCCATTAGCAAGCTGCAAAAAGATCTTATTCCTAAAACCGACGGATGTGCGGTGAGCAATGCGCCTGATTCGAACGACTGGGTGAAGACGTGTCCAGAGCAGGCACAGATCTATCCGCAGCTCATTTCCCTACTTAATGAGTTGCAGCAATTGTAAGCCCTTGCGAGTGAGAAGCGCGACAGTTAAAGGGAGTTTCGCGCTCCCTTTCCTTCTTTTTATAAACTTACATTTTTCAAGGTCTAGTGCCACTGACAGCCCAAGCTCTGGAGCCTCACAAACAAGCCTCACGTCTGTGCTTGGCATTCAAACATCAATACGACGGCAGTTTATCTGAAGTTCAATGATAATGACCTGCAGGACGTGTATGCTAACGTACTGTTCTAGTATAGAGACGAAAAAAAGGAAAGAAAGGAAACGAAAACGCTCCCCCACTATTCACGCATAATTACCGCTTCATTGCTGCCATTTGTTCCGCTTGGGCTTTGAACACCCCTCTCATGACTTCCTTCCCTGTTTCGTAGGGCACTACTTCCCACACATCCATCTCAATGAATGGGGAGAATGACACCCCGTCCCTGAACTGATCTTTGGTTTCTCCGCTCGCGATTAAATATCCCGATCTTCCGTTTGGGAAGTAGCCGAACTCTAGTATTTCACCTGTCTTTAACATGTTGTCAATCGCTGCGAACATCATCTCATTAAGCTGTACCCCTGCAGCCGGGTCGGTTGGCCACGGCGCGTTCGGGTTGGTGCGCCACAAGGTCAAAAATTTCGCCATTTCTTTCACCTCATTTCATGTTGGCGGCGGTGGTAGTGACCGCCATTTTTTCTTAAACACGTCAAAGGCGCAATGAAGAAATAAGGTTGTTGGCACAAGCAACTTAGCGGAAGCGGTCCCAAACATTACAATTACTCTCTTGCTCCGCGTCGGTTAGGCGCTTAGCGCGGTCGCTATCTTGTTTTTATTGTACGACTTACTGCACACGACGTGAGCTTTATGTTGCGTGCAAGCGACGCGGTGAGCAGAATCATGTTCCGTTCTATTGCGACTTATACAGGCGTCCCCGCTATGAAACACACGCAGTATTCGAACAGACTCACGCTAAAAGGGGCGAAGTCACGCTTGAGGGTGTGCTCTTTCTGGCAAGTACCGGGCGGCGGGTTTTCTTGATGAATTAGGGCAATTTAAGCGAGATAGAGCAATATTGACAAAATTAAATAAAGAAATCTTTATAAAAGTCAGGGGCAAATTAAGTTGTTTTGGAAGAGCGGTGATCACTAGATGCCATCGCTCTAGGAAAAGGTGACAGATATGCTTACGAAACGAATGGTTATAGTCCTTGCACTGGTCGCCACGGTTCTGCTGCCGACTGTTGGCGCAGCAAATATATTGAGGGTCGGCGCCAGCTCGCAGCTGCCGGTCGCATCCGTGTCATCACAGTCCGTTCCGGTGAATACACCAGTAACGGCCACGGTACGCTTTTCTCAATCGAGTTTCCCACTGTGGGACGTCGAGTGGCACTGGGGCAACGATCCGATCACCGGCGCACCGATAGTCGAAAAGCAACATTTCGGCGGCACGCCAAGCGGCCCGGACTTTGTGCTCCAAGCACAGCATACCTACGCGGCTACCGGTTCGTATGAGGTTCAGGTCTGGGTGTTCATGGGCGACCCGAGCGGGCCGGGGGCAGTCAGAGTCGATCTGTCGAACACGATCCCCATCGACGTCTACTTGCCGAACCCGGAAGTTCTTGTGCGGCAAGTTCAAGAGGTACAGGTGCTCGTCCGGCAGATGCCTGACGATGCGTTTGTTCAGCCATCGACGAGCACGACTTACGTCCGCCAACTCGAGACGGTTCAGACGTTGATCACAAGAACTAACTACATTCCTGCGAGAAACGTTGTGGAAAACGTGCTCATGAGTCGGGTGAGTGCGAGCAGTTCACCGGTACCGGCCGACGCACAAGTCGTTGGCAGTGCAACAAACGCAAAGAACACCAAGGAATGGATTAAGCCCGAGTACTCGGGGCAAATTTACGCGGTGTTGAAGCAAACCGACGTGGAATTGCAGTCGCTCATCGCAACGGCGAAGCAACCCAAATAGGGACATATAAGCGCCACACGACGTGGCGCCTCCTCTTTCTTAGCGGGTTTTTTTAAGAATACAATATTCGTTTACCGCTTGTCCTGCACGTCTATTCTCTAAGGGACTGCGCAACAAACCCCATACTAGCCTTCACGTCAACGGAGCCCTATTGAGGCTACGACGCAAGAGCCTAAGTGGGAGCTAAAAGCATCCGCTGCCTGAGCACGTTGCTTATGTGTATATGCAATATTGGAAAGATATCTCATTCGAGTCAGCTTGATCTAAAAGTGATGATCAGTTATCTGAGCGAGCTTAAACGTATTGCTCAGTATAGATGTGTTTATATAGTATAGCTGGGCCCGCGTGGTGATTGTGCCTATTTGGAGAATGTCGTTTTTTTAGTATGTTCTGATTTTGATGAGTGTCTGTTTTGCCTTGCATCTTATTTGTTGTATGCCCTGATATGCAGACTCCTCAACTCGTGATGGCAAACGAATTGCCCATATTATTGATCTCATCTAGGTAATTGGGCCACTGTTCTAAGGCAGTCGTGTAGCCTATCATGTAAAACTGATCGTCTTTCTTCACTATTGTTTGCATTTGCTTTAGGTCAATGCCGCTGTACGAGCTAGTAAGGGTCACGTTGTACGCAGGATTCCCAGCGATCGTGGTTTTTTCGGTGCTGACGAACGTGTAATTATAGCTTGTCTCATTCAACATGTCGCTTATAAACTTGTCTTTGACGGCATCTAAGCTTTTAGAATCGCGGGCCTTAACTAATATTACGTTCGTGCCTTCGGGCCCGCTAAACTTAACTACCCCCGAAGAAGTTCCCCCGCCCTCGGTTACCTTCCATCCTGATGGATATTGAAGGCGGACGCCCGCAGTCGAATTCGTATAAGTCGCGTATCCGGCAATGTTTGAAGGCACTGCCGACGCTGAAGGCTGGCACTCGCGCTTGAGGGATTGGTACCCGATGTACAGCCTGCTGTTACTACGACGAGCGTCACCAATACGATTAATAGTCTTAAAAACGCTTTTCTATCCATAATATCACTTTGTTATAAATAAAACGCTAAGAAAAGTTAACGAAGTTTATATATATATTTTATTCAGGCCGCGCGGTTGCATCGTTATTTGCAATAAGAAATTTTGATGCATGCTTATTTTGCTGTGCATCTTATTTGTTGTATGCCCCCTGATATGCAGACTAACCCAATACTTTTACCCACATCACGAGCAAGCTAACACGTACCGGTAGCTAGGACCCTACTGCGATGCCATGCCCTTGCGCGCTATCTCCTGACGACGAGTCGGGCGAGACGGGTGTGATAATAGTTTGGTGCCCGCTATCGTCAGATGACGTAGATGAACTACCTAACGTCCAAGGGTTTGGAAGTTTGTCGTCGATTAGCTTTTCCATCGCTTTGAAACCTTGTAATGTGTCTACTTGTGATGCGGTTTTATCATTTATCCAGTTTTTAAGAGTCGCTGGATTCTGATAATAGCCTTTCGAACTTGAGACGAGATTCCCGGATGAGTCATAAGTCTTCTCTATGCGTCCGAATGTCGTGAGCACGTTGTTGTAGCCCGTTATAGCCTCTAACTTCTCTTCCCTCATCACCTTCGATGCGGAACCATGTAAATCGTATAAAACGGTTCTTTCAATTTTATAGTGGTTATAATACTCCGTAGACACATCCGTATCTGTGCCGGTCGTAGGGTTAGTGCAGCCCGTCGTGCACGACAACAACAGAGCGCCAACAAACAACAACGGCAGCGCTTTCTTCAACGGCATTCTGATATAGCGCTTCATCATCCTAGCGATTGGATTCATAAAAACAACGACTTGTTAGACGCTTATTAAAGAGGTGGGAGTTGGCTTAATAATTCCTATTTACCTAACCTGCAGGGGCTCGGTCAAACGTGGCCAGACAGAATATAACCACGCGCCCCCCTAGATACATGAACCTACCCTACGTTTTTTCCGGTACCCTCTATTACGAGATTGTCATATTGATAGAGAAGGTACACTCTATAGTCTGAACTACTGGAAGAAGTCCCCACAGTCCGCTCGTAGTATTTGCAAATCTGCGGTGCGTGACCCGTTGCATTCTTATAGGCCCCTGGTGCTCCGCTGTTGCCGCTGGTGTTGCCGCAATCTGTGTAGACTATGCGGTAGCTTGCTGTCTTGTTTATAGCGTTAAAGTAATTTGTCGCGTCTTGTGTGGTTGGAAATGCGGTCAATATCATACCCATGTTTCCTGTTTGGTTTGTTGCTGTGGTGTTATCGTTAAACGTGAAGTTCAAGCGAGCGGACGTGCTGTTTATCCACGTGACTTCCCACGCCTTGGTGGAATAATCCTCATTTGCGTACCAGTCGTCTTTTAACGCTGCAAGGAATTTATCTAAAAAAGCTTCTTGTGTTGCTGTGCCTGGCGTAGCACTAGCGCTCGGCGCTTGGTTCATATTGCTTGTAGTGCTTGTAGTGCACCCTGCTGCTAACAAAGAGGCAACCACGAGCAACAGAACAATTATCGAAGTTATTGGTTTGAATTGCATACGCTTATGCAAGAGGTGAATGGTGGCTTAACGATTCCTATTCGTATTCGATGATACTTAGGCAATCACACTTTTGAGGGATTGAGGCGCTCCTCCCACAACGCGGGTACAAAGGCTAGGTACGCTATTACCGCGATGATAGCAGTAAGTAGGCCAAGACGGATCTCAACGCTCCAAAATGCTACTATTATGAGCACAGCAATGAGGGACGCGATGGCAACGTTTTCCCTTACGTTCTTCATAAGAAGTAACTTTCCTTTTGAAGGTATAAAATAGCTACATGGTTTTTCTCAGGACATTAGCGCCAGTTCTCGCTAAACACGTGGAGGTAGAACGAAAGGGACGTGGCAGAGGACGCGGCGTCGGTTTTTGATGTATCCCCAACAGGCTCAGTTGAACGGAAAGCTTTATTGGATGCGTTAAAAGACCTGGTCGTATAAAGGAGGGGTATAATTATGTGGTTAAGAACGAAAAGTGGGAGCGAAATTCAAATAGAGAGCACTCAAGAGACTGAGGCGTGGGAAAGGGACCTCATCGAGGTTGACGCCGTGGGTTTAACCGTAAATGATGTTAATGCTGGCTTGACGTTCATACCCTACGCCAGCGTTTTTGCCGTGCGTGTTTTGGAGCCGGGCGTCCTATCTTAATGAAAGGAGCTGCATCAGGCATGTGTCACAGCAAACACTAATGATTAAGCCTTGCGACCTTCAACGCTTACTTGAATCGGATATTATGATAACATTAGAACGTGCTAGAGAGTTGTTAGGGGACTGGATTCCAACAG
>CAYHCZ010000092.1:0-6422 GCA_964355295.1 uncultured Methanomicrobia archaeon | reverse complement strand
TAATAAACCTCGCGTTTACGAATTTGACGTTTTACAGCCGATTTAAGAGGCGGACGTTGATAAAGAACGCCGATAAACTCCTTTGACACGTCAAGCAGCTCACCCTCTGCGACCGTTCTGTGCAAATGGAGTACACAGACGTATTCTTTGGGCAATCTTACAAGCGCCCCGACCGCCTTAGTGGCGTCCTGTAACAAGATCGGAAGCACGCCGGTAGCCTTTGGATCCAACGTCCCGCTGTGACCGGCCTTGTTGATGTGCAAAATTCGTTTTACCCACGCAGCAACCTCGTGGCTGGTCGGCCCAGCAGGCTTATCGAGGATGATGACTCCTTTTCGAATAAGCTCTTCTGGGCTCCTTTGACCATCGGCAGTGTCCGCCGTCATTAGCCACCCTCGCTATATGCCCGCAGAGCCTGTGTAATGATGTCAATAACTGCGAATTGATTCCATCGTCTCGTATCTATAACAAGGTCATAGATGTCAAGGTTCGCCGTGTCTATATCATAGAACGCGAGATATCGCGCTGCCTCGCTGCTGTCGCGGGTCTCCGTTTCGCGCAAAGCGATCGCGCGCTCCTTTCTTTCTCTCCGTGCAATTCTATCTGCTCGCACTTCTAGCGGAGCTTTTAACCACACCGAGATATCTCCTTTAAGGACCCATCCTGATAGCCGACCATCAACGATGACATTTTCGTATGACTGAGCGAGATCTGCTTGCCGCTTATCAACCATTTGGTCGATTTCCGGGTCTCTTTCTGCAAGCTTACTCAGCTGCTCCAAGCTTAAGGAACGCTCATGTGCAAGTTCCCTAAATACTTCTCCTGCTGAAATATGAACAAAACCGAGTCTCTGCGATAACCCACTTGCCACGGTCGTCTTACCGCTGCCTGAAGGTCCGCTAATGGTGAGTAACACACTTAGCCCCGTTAGCTACGAACATGACCGGCCTACTTTTCCTGCAATGTGAGAACCAGTTCGGCGACTGCCTCATCGAGTTTTCCGTCAGGGTTCTGCAATATTTTGACTGTAGCTCCTGTATACGCAGCATATGCCATGCAAATTGCCTTATTGACGTCTTGGTGTTGTTGGACCGCCATCGCATCTTGAGCGTCTCGCTGGCGCGATTTGTCAGCATTTCTGCGTCGAATAATTTCATTGGGGGCTGTTTCAACGATAAGGATAAGTTCTGGCTTCAATTCGTCTAAAACCCACGTCGGCAACCCTGGCAGGTACCCCCGGGGAGTCCGGACGGTTGCATGCGTATCAACGACAAGAGCTGTAGTTGCCATCTGTGCTATTGCACGCGCCGCAATCTTTTGTAGGTCACGTTGCTGAACCGGCTCGAGCTTTCGGATATCATCACGTACTTTTACCCAACCGCGCCTCAGCGCTTCATCTAGCATAACGTCACTGTACGTTACCATCTTAAACGACTGACCCTGCTGTTCCAGCTTTTCGATAGCTTTTTTAGTGACCGTCGTCCCGCCGCTTGCTGGAACCCCTGTAAGCACTACGATTTTTCGCATTCTTACTCCCAATTTATACAACGAACTATTCTAAACATCCTACTTTAACCTACGCAATCGCATAGCCGTATGGCCCTTATAGCGCTTGCTATCCCGCAAAAAAGCTTCAGAAAGGTTAACGGGCAAATAGAATCCAATGCGAAAAACAATCGGCCTAGCTACTGGCAGATCATTCTCCCAAGAATCTCCGCAGCATGGGATGCATCTCCATTACTTCCTCGTTGGCGAGCTGCTCGTAAAGCCTGTATACGATACTCACCGCCAATAACAGTGAAGTCCCCCCCACGTTTCCGATAGTCCCAAAAAAACCCGCAATGACTGCAAGGAAGCCTATAAACGCGCCCCCAATGACGGTGACTTTAGGAATATATCGTTTCATGACACGTTCAATGATCTTAGGATCACGACGGAAGCCAGGAATAGACATTCCCGAGCGTTGTATTTGCTCAGAAACGGCCTTTGGACCCATACCAGTAGTCTCAACCCAAAAGAGGGCAAATATGACGCCGCCAATAACCATCACAGCAATGTCTATTCCACACCGCAGTGCGACTTGCCATCCCGGGTTGGTTGTTAACGTTGGGAACCAATTTTGTGGACCATTAATTGGCGCCAGATAATACATCAGCCCGCTTGTCGGCGTATTGCCTACATACGTCCCCACCCACGTAAATCCCGCGTTGTAAAGCAGAATCCCAATCATCTGAATGTTCGCTTGCAGCGCCCGTACTAATATTAACGGCAAGACACTTGCATACACGAGCTTTACTGGGAACCTGCCTCGCGCGCCTCTGACAGAACTGTGCGCAAGCGGGATCTCAATACGCGTCGTTTCCACGTAAACGACGATGGCAAATATCGCTATCGTGCTTATTGCGGCTAAGATATCTCCACGGAACAGGAGGAATATCAGTCCCTCAGCGCTTAGCAGCTGCTGGACGGTGAACTGTTGGAAGATCTGAATAAAACGTGGGATCATCCCAAAGGCCAACCCAGTCGTAGGATCAGTTTGCCAGTTGATAGTCCCAGTCACCAACCCTTGTGCAACCCCGGCCACGATAAACAGGCCGACTCCTGAGCCAATTCCCCACTTGGTGATGATTTCATCTAAGAACAGAACGAGGACGCCCCCGAGACAGACCTGGAGGAATATAAGCAATGAGATGCTTCCGAGCGTCAAACCAGTCGAAGCAGCAAGGGCCGGATCAGGTACGAGGAAGCCTCCGAGCACTTGAGGCAAGGCTTCGACGATGATCATGACGAAGATGAGCAACTTCTGGAGTTGTTGGTATACTGATTGATCACGCGGATCGCTCGTGTCAAGCTTTATGATATCTGCGCCCTTGAAGAGCTGAAGTATGATCGAGGCCGTGACAATCGGACCGATGCCGAGCTGAACGAGAGAGCCCTGGCTTCCTGCCATTATTGCCCTGTAAAACCCAAAAAGATCTTGAGAAGCGGGTGAAAGCCCAAAAAGCTGGACGTTTGTTAAAACGAAGTATATTAAGAGAACACCGATTGTCCAAGTGAGCTTCCGTCTGAAGTGCACGTGCCCTTCGGGCTTGGAGACGGCGGGAAGTCTCTGCAGAAAAGGCTCGATTCTGTCTATTAGAGGGTGCTCACTCATAATTCACCGCGCTCAAACTGAAGACGTGTGTGGTCACTAAAGAAAACAGATCATTGTTCGAGGACTTTTGCTTTCCCGCCTGCTGATTCCAGTTTTTCTTGCGCTCGTTTCGAAAAACTTCTGGCTGTTACTATGAGTGGCTTAGTTACGCAACCTTTTCCAAGCACTTTGCCTACTTCGAGTGTGATGTAATACTTGCCCGTGCGCACCTTGGCTTGCTTACGTTCCACGAGTAGGTCAGCAGCTTCGTCAAGGGCACCGACGTCAACAATTGTAGGATCTGCAAGCAAATTCTGTGGCCTCGTGAACCCGTAACTACCGTATCCCCGGCCAAGCAAGAGCTCTCTGACGAAATGATGTTTACAACCGCCCGCGTGGCCTCGCCCCCCTCGACTCCCTGCGCCTCGACGGTTTTTATGTGTGCCGCCGCCACACGTGCGACTTCCTCGAAACTTCTTGGCTTTATTTTTCGCGCCCATTGCCTACCTCATCGTTAAAAGCAGTTCATTGATATCTTTGCCATGAAACCCAAGAACGCCCTCGGGAAACGGTTTTTTTAGACCTTTATGGCCCTTACGTGGCGGGTGGAGACGCAGTACGCGTTTCAGCTTTGGCACATCCCGCAAAGTCGCCTTGCCATCAGCAACAGCTTTTGCAAGCGATTCTATATCATTAAAAGCAGTTTGGTCTTTGACGTACGCGCTGGTTAGTCTTTTATTACCTTCCAGCATGCCTCTTTTTTCGAGGAGTACGCTGAGAGTTTCACCATCGATGGTGCCCCACGCTACATAATCCTTCACTTTTTGCAGCATGCCGTTGTAGTGCACATTGTCATCTATGAGAACGCAATGATTAGTTCTGTCAAGATTAAGTAGTTCGAGCGTACGCCGTATGTCCGGCTTCGTCTTAGCTATGCTGCGCATCTTAACAACAGCGTACGTCACTGAGTCCCCCCACCAAGCCTAACCGTGGTTGTACCCTTGAGCGCTTCAAAGGTAGCGCGAGCAAAGTTTATTGTGGTACGTGTTTGCCCCGATGATCTCGTCCACACGTCTTTTATGCCGGCGAGTTCGAGCACTTTCCGTGCTGTGCTACCTGATGCTATGCCAAGCCCTTGTGGCGCCGGTTTTAGTGCAACGCTCACGGAGCCCGCTTTGCCTTCGACTTTAAAGGGGACGGAGTGCGCTTCTCCGCAATCACATTCCCACGAACCGCAGCCACGATTTATCTTAATAAGGTTCAACTTAGCAATCTCAATTGTCTTTCTTATGGCTGGTCCCGCTTGTAGGTCCTTCCCTTCCGCAAAGCCAACATATCCGTCATGATTGCCGATCGCCACTGCTGCCCTAAACTTTACGCGTCGCCCAGAATCTGTCATTCGCTGCACCATGTTTATATCTAAAACCTCGTCGCTCAAATCAGGTAAGAGCATGTCAACGATTTCAGGTTCTTTTAAAGGAAATCCGGTGTTTATAGCATCGTCGAACGTGGTTATTTTACCCTCATAAACAAGGTGCCCCAATCTCGTCCTAGGTGTCCATCCTTCTATCATTTCAGCCATTCTGTCCCTGTTTCCTCTGTTTATTTACGCGCAATACGATCTAGTAGTTCTTGCTTAATCAAATAAACGTGATCGGGAAGGTCTTTCGGATCGATGCCATATCGTGAAAATCGTGTAAGGTTATCTCCTGCATAAGCAGCGATATGTTCTCCGCGTGCTCTCTCAGGTGAAGGGAGTGGCTCTTGACTGAGAGGAATATCTAGTCCTGCTTCGACGGCACCTAACAAAGCAGCATATATTCGCGATCCGCGTGAGTTCGCGTTAAGACCGAGATCAAGCACGCCGTTCGAATAACCAGCAGCTAGCGCGCGCTGTGCAAAAAGAAAGCCCGTGAGGTATGCAGCTGGAGTGTTGCCAGTGGCACCTTTGTAGCCAACTTTTTTAAGATCGAGAGCGCTTGCAGTCATTAAAGTTTTATCTCCGGCCGTGTTGTGCTCGACAAGCTGCATTATCAAGTTGCAGCTACTTTTTCGCACGACCACCCGGTGCCTCTTTGAAAGCAACAAACCTAACCGTTTGTGGTAGTTCGTCTTTCCTTCGCGGCGACGTCTAAATGGGACTTGATAGCGCGGACCAGTAGCCATTATTCCTGCCTCCTTGCCGCTATTACGATTTCAATCTGAGAATTTAAAATGCTCAAGGTTCGATACTCTCCCCCTTTGGCCTTCCGATACATTCGACGATAGGTAGCCCGATCCAGCGTATTATCATCCCTCAATTCGCGAAGAGTCCTTCTCTGCGCTCGTATCTTCCGCATCCATAGGTGCTTCTTGGGACTTCGAGCATTTTTTCCTCCTTTGCGATTGCCTTGTCCAGTCCTATGCCCTTTCTTGCGCTTTATGTCGTTCCCACGTGCACGCCCGCGGCTAATGCCTTGCGCTTGTCTTGCTTTGACTGTGCCTTCCTTAATAAGACCACGAATGTCCTCGCGAGTTATAGCGTTTGCAATATCGGTAAGGTGGTCTGGATCAAGCCATACCCTACTCACCCCAACGTTGAGGACTTCAGCGGCAATTCGCTTTTGGTTCGACAGCCCGGTCACTCGTTCTCCCCCATCGATCTCTCTGCTGTTTTTTCCTCTTCATCCAAGGACCGGCCTTTTATTCTGGGATTGAGGACCTTTAAGCCCTTAGCAAAGGCACGTTCCAAGATGATCTGCTTCTTACGAGCTCCTATAGTCCGACCGATCCTCACTGCTTGGTCAGGAAGCACCGCTTCCAGATCAGCGTAGCTCTTGACGAGCACTTCCTCAAACCCGGAGGGATGATAACCCCTTATCGCTGTAGGCGCGCCATATCCTACTTGTACGACAGCTCCTTTGTCGGGAAACCCTCGCCGCATTTTGTTAAAAAGACCGCGTGGCTTCCGCCAGCTCGAGCTAAGTTTCTTTTTCTTTTCATAATCATCGCGCTTGAACCAAGGTTTTTTGTGACGCTTCCTAAGGACGAGTAAATGTTTATGCTCAGCGCTGAAGTCCTTATGTCTAAATAAAGGTAATTCTTGAGCTATTTGTTGTGCAAGGTCGGCGTCGAGACCTGTATCTGTCACGAGCTCATCGACAGAAGCATTCCTAAGATCATCTACGGTTCGGTATCCTGCGCCGATAAGCGCCTTGATCTGATCGTCGTTCAGCTCATCCAAAGCCTTCATGTGCGCGCACCTAAGCCCTTTTCAACGAGATAAATACCATCTTGAAACACGCGAGGG
>CAYHCZ010000091.1:0-6480 GCA_964355295.1 uncultured Methanomicrobia archaeon | reverse complement strand
GGCTTGACGCTCAAATAGCTTCGCTCGAGCGCCAATCGCGGTTCCAAAGTAGAAAAGTTTTATCCGAAGACGTTGTCATTACGCCCTTGAGACAGATGCTGTGGCCAAAGAAGGGAGTCAATCTTACGTCTTGCGAGATCGCTGACAACGCACTTTTGCCAAAAACCGCCACTAGCGGAAACAGCCTGAGAGCGAGCGATCAACTCGAAGAAAATATGGATTATCTCGAGAAGCTCGAAGCTATAAGTGAGCTCCAAAGAGCGATACTTATGCAGCTGATTCCGCTCGCTCCGTGTGCAATGCACTCAGCTGTTTTGCGTGAGGCCGTTGCACCTTTTTTGAAAGGTCAAAATAAGAAAGAGCAAAGCCGCGAATTTGAAGCTGCAGTAGGCCCTCTGGTGCAAGACGGACTTATTACATACTTCTGCTGCATGATAGATAGTTACGCCATAAACCCTTAACACCTGATAGATGCTCGATACTTGGCCGGACAAACGCCCAATGATTGAAGAAGAGCGCTATTTTACCATAAAAGAAGTTGCCAAGCTCTTAGGACTGCCAAAAAGGAGCGTTAAGCGGCATATCGAGAGTGAGAACCTCAGTGCCCGCAAACGTTTAAGCAAACGCGGCGTTGAGCTTGTTATCCCTCAGAGCGAATTGAGCTTGGAGATTATGAGCTCTCTTCCTAATTTACGTCAGCTGAGTCTCTGCGAGTTTGAAACGATGGTGATCAAGCGCTTAGAAGCTATGGCCGCGGGACGAGATCGACGAATTTCACTTACTTTAAAGCTGCTATGCGAAGAGTTTGCGCAGCTTAAAGCTGAAATAGAAAATTTGAACGTCAGCACTGCCGAAAGAGGTTCACCTGCAGCATCACTAAAGAGAGATCGGGTGTCAACAGGACACGAGACGGAGCTAGCGCGTTCACCGCAGTAAAACCGCCCTACTGGCGCTTGGATTCGCAAAACATGAATGATTTATCGGCTCCAACGATAACATTACTTAACTAGGGTGCTTAAATAACGTGGATACGTCTCAGCTAATATAGTCTCTAGTGGGATCTGAGCACTGAGCGCGATGCACGTTGCAGGACCGGAAGCCAACTGCTATCCTGAGCAAAGAGGGCAAAGGCAGTTATAACTTGTACCGAAGCGTCGGATTGTCTCAATCTCAGGGTACTTGCCATTTATCGGCAATTGTACGCTCGTTTATAAGTTAGTTTAGAGGTTCAGCGAGCCGTCCTTGATGATGAGCATATGGCGTGTGCAGTCTTGACAGAACACGTGAACCTGTCCGTCAAGCAAAATACTTCTGCTTGCTGTATCGGCGTTCAACAAAGTGCCACATTTTTCACAGGTCAGCTGAATTCTATCGCTTTTGTCTTGTTTCATGAGCTCATCGAAATTCGTAGAATTTTTCGTCGGTATTCCGCGTTGTTCTTAAGTTGTATTAACGGGCGTTTTCAAAATTCGGTACTTTAAAATCGCTTAAAGTAAATAAGGCTTCAAACGAATAACCTTTTGACGTAATGCGCTCTTGGGCCCCGCTCTCGCGATCTAAAACGCTGATCACCTTGGCTATTGTGCAACCGAGCTGCTCAACAGCAGCTATACCTGAGAGAGCCGAGTCTCCACTCGTCGTAACATCCTCCACGAATGCAACGACGTCCCCTTTCCGCACACATCCCTCTACCCTGCGCATTCTCCCGTATGTTTTCTCGGACTTCCTCACAAAAAATGCGCGGATAACGCCCGATTTAAGAGCGATTGCAGTAGCGATCGGTATTGCACCGCTTTCCATTCCTCCGACCGCGTCGATACACATCAAACGCTCAATCATCAGTTCAGCTATTAAAGAAGCGCCTTGTGGGTGCATCGTAACGCGACGCAAGTCAAAATAGAAATCACTAAGCGCCCCTCCCGACAGCCTATACGGGCCATCTGTGAAGCAGCCGTATTTCTTGATTAGCTGTTTCAAATCTTCATATGTATCTTGCACGATTACCACCAGTCAGGTGATGTCGAGAGAACCTTATTAACCGTATTCTCTGTTTTTGAGCTGATAAGTATTTAGGCCCTTTTCAACATCGTTCCCAAGAGAGTGGCTTGCGTTGCGAGACGAGGATACTTATAATAACGCTTGATTTAACCTAAAAGCGGGAATGCGAGAGTACGTTGACCTGAAACTGATTGTCCCGAATTCTGTCGAGGCCCGAGTGTATCAGGTTGCACTAGCAGAATCGGCTGTGCGCGCCTCAACGATGATTGTACTGCCGACTGGGCTTGGCAAAACTGTTGTCGCGCTGCTCGTGATAGCTAAACGCCTCGAAGAAGATGGACGGGTCATATTTCTCGCACCGACAAAGCCACTTGTTGAACAGCATGCAGAGTTTCTACGATCACATCTGCTCGCAGAGACGACCATCTTTACTGGAGAGATTCCTCCTGAGAAGCGAATGGAGCTTTGGAAGCAGGAACAGCAGGCGATCGTTTCAACTCCTCAGGTTATCGAAAACGATCTCAAAGCGGGGCGCATTACGCTTGCTGGTGTTAAACTCATTATCTTTGACGAAGCGCATCGAGCAGTAGGTAATTACGCATACCGATTCATTGCCAGCAGATACATCGAACAAGCAGATGATCCGCTCATCTTGGGCATGACTGCGTCTCCTGGCGGCACTGTGGAGAAGATCAACGAAGTCAGCGAAAGTTTGTTCATCGACAATATCGAGATCCGCACCGAATCAGATCCTGACGTGTATCCATACACGCATGAAAAGAATTTGGAAATGCTGAAGTTTACGTTGCCTCCTGAGATGGAGACAATTCGACAGCATCTCAAGCAGGGCGCAACCGAGCGGCTGCGCAAACTGATAAAAATGAAAGTCGTCTTTAGCGAATGGGTCTCGACGTCAGAATTGATCAAGATCCAACACAAGGTTGCGACTGATAGGAACTATAGAGCGATGTCGCTCGTTGCTGAGGTCATTAAGTTACGTCATGCGATTGGACTGATCGAAACCCAAGGCGTTGTGCCAACGCGCAAGTACTTTGCGCGGCTAAACAAGGAGGCGCAATCAAAAAAAGGTAGCAAAGCTGCCCGAAACCTCGTCAGCGATGATCGCATTAAGGCTGCGGCAGAGCTAATGAATAGCCTTGATGAAATCCATCCAAAGCTCGACGCATTGAAAGGCGTTGTTCATCAACAACTGGCGCTCAAGCCCGATTCGCGTGTTATTGTATTTACCAATTACAGAGATACCGCCGAAATCGTTAGGAATACCCTGAACACGTTACGTGACGTTAGGGCAGAGAAGTTTGTCGGCCAAGCAAAGAAAGACGGACTGAAAGGACTTTCTCAAAAGGAACAAGTAAAGCTCGTATCAGACTTCGTGAATGGAACGTATAACGTCCTCGTTGCGACAAGTGTCGCAGAGGAGGGGTTAGATATCCCAGCTACCGATATGGTCGTGTTTTATGAGCCAATTCCTTCTGAAATTCGCAGCATCCAACGTGAGGGTCGCACGGGGAGGAGGCGTGCGGGTCGCGTCGTCGTTCTGATTACCAAGGGGACACGCGATGAGGCGTATATCTCATCTAGCTCGCGAAAAAAACGGATGATGAATGCCGAAATGAAGCGTTTAAGCACGAGACGGACGCTCCCTGCTGAACGTATCGAAGTTGCTGCTGAGAAAGAGCCTGAGGGGTCAATAGAACCTACACACTCACTGAAAACCGATCAACCGGCAACGTATGCCCAACTAGAGACCCAATGCAGCTTCCACGCTGCCGAGAAGGGTGTAATACCAGCAGAAATAGAGAGCCACCAAGAAATTCCGGGAGGGACAGCGGGTAAGATTCCTGAAGAACGACAAAAGACGCTTTTGGATTTTAACGCACAGGAAAAAAAAGCAGGCGATCAGCTTATCCGTGTCGTCGCTGATCAAAGAGAGGCAAGATCTGGAGTTCTAGAAGAGCTTGAATCGCTTGGAGCGTTCGTTAAGCGTCAGACGCTTCTCGTAGCTGACTACGTCATCAGTGATAGGGTTGCTGTGGAACGAAAAACTGACAGCGATTTCATCGACTCAATGACCAAACGCAATCTTCTCGCTCAAATTCAAGAACTAGCCACAGCCTACGAGCGTCCGCTGGTATTAGTAGAGGGCACAAACCTCTACACACAAAGAGATGTTCACCCCAACACCATTAGGGGGATGTTGGCTACTATTGCAGTCGATCTGGGCGTCCCGATACTTTGCTCGCGCGATACCACAGAAACAGCAATGCTGCTATTTGCTATCGCGGAGCGAGAACAAACGGGCAATAAGAAGGCTCCAGCGGTGCACGGGAAGAAGATTTTAAAAACACTTCGAGAGCAGCAGGAGTACGTAATCGCTGCAATCCCATCGATAGGCCCCGTTACCGCGCGTGCCCTGCTAGAGTTTTTCGGCTCGCTTGAGGCTATTTTTTGCGCACCGACAGAAGAGCTCACCAAAGTCCGAGGCGTTGGTCCTCAGACCGCGCGGACAATCCGGTCACTTGCAGCGACCTATTACGAAGCCTTGAAGTGACCTCGATTCCGAACTCAAAACGAAGAAAGGATTAAAATTACTCTTTAGAGCGAAAGTTATGTAACCCTGTAAATTGCGCGTTTTGAATTGACTTGATGCCTATAACAACGCGCTAATCTTGATGGCTCTCATCAAAGCTGCTTCTGGGTTGCACGGAAGCTAACGTCGTCGCCTTTGGATAATACCCAAGTCTAGGGTCAGGTGAGGTCGATTTAAAAGGTGGCCGTCTCTCCAATCGATAGCACGGTCACGTTGTGCCCTGCATTTTCAGCAAGTTGCTTGAAACGCTGCGGATCAGCTTTGATCTGGCTAAAGGTATTGTAATGCATCTTGTTAGGAGTAATAATGTCGAGCGCGTCGAGCGCTTCTTCCATGTCCATCGTGAAAAATCCACCTATCGGAATAAAGAGTACATCAATATTTTCCAATGGTTGAACGCCATCTAAATAGGTATCTCCAAGATGTGCAAATCGAACGCCGCCGATTTCGAAGACATAGCCGGCTGGGTACTTGCTCTGATGATGGCTTGCACCGATCATTGTCACACGAACCCCTTCAACAAGCCTCGTTTCTCCGTGCTCCATCACGACCATCTTCTTGAACTTACCCGTCAGGGTTGGTGGAGCGACCACAGTAGCATTGAACCGCTCTGCTCCGCTATGATCGAAGTGCTCGTGGGTGACAAGGATGATGTCGGGTTTTCCAGCGTACCGAGGCGCGTTAGGATTCTCCTTGCTAAAAAAAGGATCAATCAAAAGTGTATGATCGACGTCTTTCACTTGAAAACACGAATGGCTCTGGTACGTCACGCGTACTGAGAGATCTTCTTCCATACAAATACGTCACATAGCGTAGATATATTGTTTGGCGTCAGAAGACAGGTCTCTAAGCAAACTTGTCCTGCTGCAGTTTATTACATTTTCTGCAACGAGTGAGGACCGATCTTACGCCCTTGTAGGCTTTGCTGTAGTCCGCACACACAGAATTAAAGTGCGATAAATAGTTGTTCGGAGCGCATCTCTAAAACTTCTCGCGCAGAAACGTTGGGCACTTCCACAATGCGGTAGCCAATAGATTTAGATTCTACCGACACGAGAACGCTCAGATCGTCAGAAAACGTGAGCCTTGCGTTTCCCATTGTGGCTCGTGAGATCCCTATAAGACCATCAGCCAAATGCGGATTTATGTCTTGAGGGAGGCGCAAACAGAAGTCCCTCACATTTGCCTGAAGCGTCTGCGATGCATCGTATGCTATTCTTGCAGCAACTGCTATCGCACCACATTTCTCTCCGTGAAAATTGAAGCCTTCGCGCAGGAGCTCAGCGAGCACGTCAGCTTGGACTATATAACGCGTGATAAAAGAAGAGTGAACGTCTCGAGCCCAAAAAATTGCGTCCCATCCTGATGAATAAGGCTTTATATCCACGATCGGCGATCCATCGATGAGATCGAGTGGTTCGACATAAAGGAGGGGCCCCTTTACTTTAATTAAGCGTGTGGCTGAAAGTGACAGCGGATTTGGGCGTGTAGGGGAGCGAAGAGAGAAAACACCGCGCTCCTCGAGCTCGGGGTTTATTTTTCGCGGTCTCACCATCAGTGGCGTTCTTTGTGCTTTGCTAAACCAGCCGATGACGTTTATATGACTATCGCCTTCTATACCACTAAGCCCTTCGATGTACTCATCAAAAACCTTAATCACCGCCGGAACACCCTGAAGTGGCATGTCCTGCGAGTCTTTAATAGCGGATTGCACGACGCCAATTGGCTTAAGGTCGTATTCCAAAAACGCCACCTCGCTTCACTAATGCGATAACAATCTGCAGCTAGTAAGCGATCTGCCCTGTTCTACTTTGGAAAGTCTTTCGATATGGATCGGTCGACTAACTTTGTAGTTCTCTGATAACGGCGAA
>CAYHCZ010000090.1:0-6647 GCA_964355295.1 uncultured Methanomicrobia archaeon | reverse complement strand
GTAAAAGCCAAAACAAGCACAAAGTAGTAAATCGGATTATACACCGATTCCGGATCGCTGAATGCTTTCACATCTGATACTTGAAACGGACGGGCTAATAGAAGTGCGACCAACTGAACAGCAACGATGAACAGCGCCATCGCAAAAGGCGAAACACGCTTTAGGATCTCATTCATTTAGATAAATACGCTCCGCCGACGGCTGTAAACTCAAAGACTAAAAGCAGCTTAATCAAGGCCCACTGCTACCTTCGCCGTATGCGCGCTCCTGGTATATAGAGTTGCGGCCCCGTGCGCGTCCTCCTGTATTCCAAGAACTTAGAGAGCAGGATAGTGCCAAATAGTGACATACAAGAGATTGCTACAGAACTTGCGAGCTAGCGCTGCGTATTATCTCATCGCCTCTTCAGAGCTGTAATGTGTTTGCCTTGCATAGGTTTAACTGAGCTGCCGACGTACGCCAAAGCATAGGGTCGGTAGAATGGGAGTCCCAATTGGAGATCTGCTTCCGCGGACTAAGATAGAGATAGAACAGATCGATAGTGTCGCCATAGACGCTTTCAACGCCATATATCAGTTCTTGAGCATAATCCGCCAAAGGGACGGGACGCCATTAATGGACAACGCAGGGAGAATTACCTCTCATCTCTCTGGGCTTTTTTATCGGACCGCGTATATCATAGAAGCGGGGGTAAAGCCAGTCTACGTTTTTGATGGAGAACCACCAGAATTAAAGAGAGATACCGTCCTTAAGCGGAAAGAAACGCGAGAGCAGGCTACGCGAGAATGGACACAGGCACGAGCAGAAGGGAGGGCAGACGCTTTTAAGTACGCCCAAGCGTCAGCTCGACTTGATGAGCAGATTCTCGAAAGCTCGAAGGTCTTGTTACGTCATTTGGGCATCCCTGTGGTCAATGCTGCAAGTGAGGGAGAGGCACAGGCGGCGTATATGACAAGCAAAGGCGACGTCTCATTTACGGCATCTCAGGATATTGACGCGCTGCTTTTTGGAACGCCCCGACTCGTGAGGAACTTGACCTTAACGGGACGACGAAAGCTCCCTAGCAAAAATGTTTACGTGCGCATCAGTCCCGAACTTTTTGACCTCGACTACATTCTCTCAGCTTTAGAGATTAACCGCGAGCAGCTTATCGATGTGAGCATTCTGGTTGGCACCGATTATAATAAAGGGGTAAAAGGCATCGGACCAAAAAAAGCCCTGAGGATGATAAAGAGCTTTGACATCCAACGAGCGTTGGATGATTTAGGAGAGAGCCTTGACTACGCGCGTATTAAGCAGTTCTTCCTTGACCCTGACGTCACTCACGAATATGATCTTACGTGGGCCCCTGTGAACGAAGAAGAGCTCGTGAGTTTCTTATGTGACGAGCACGATTTCTCAAGAGAGCGGGTTGAGAGTACTGTACAACGGATAACCAGCGCTCGAGATGAAGCAGCTCAGCAGTCACTGGCCCAGTGGTTGTAAATTAAACTCTGTCAAAAAGACTCAAGCGATCGTCTCTTCATTGTAACGCAAATCAGGAAATCCATATTTTCCTGCCAGCAAGACGAAAGCGACCGCGCCGTGTGCTTCTTTTGCTATCACGCTGTCTTTACGAACCAAGTACAGTTCCTGAAACGCTTTTCCTAAAGGCAGCACCATCCGACCCCGCGCCTTCAACTGCGCTAGCAATGGTGGCGGGATGTCGGGAGCTGAACATGTCACTAGAATCCGGTCGAACGGAGCGTGTTCTGGGTGTCCTAATGACCCGTCTCCAATAAGGGGAACTACATTTGCAGGCAAGCGCGCACGCGCTTGCGCTGTTAACCCCTCAAATCTTTCGATGGTGTAGATAATCCCCTCGGTCGCAAGCTCTGCGAGCACAGCCGCATGATACCCTGAACCTGTGCCTATCTCGAGCACGTGAGAGTGGGGCTCAACGCGCAAAAGGTCACACATAATTGCGACCATATGTGGGGCAGAGATCGTCTGCTCTTTGCCAATTGGGAGCGGCTGGTCTCGATAGGCATACTCGCGCAAGCTCTGCGGCACGAAGTTTTCGCGCCTAACCGCACCCATAGCGCATACCACGCGCTCGCTTATGCCTCGATGTCGTAAGCCTTTCAGAAGTGAGGTCCTTTCGAGCTCCAAAGACGTCGTGCTACCCCCTTGGCGCAGGTTTATGCCGAGTCAAAAAAAACTGATTCCGATCGGGACCTCTTCTGGTCATGTCTTTGATGTACACTCTCGCGATGTCTTTTGCACCAGCAGACTGTCCAACGCGATCCAAAACGGGCCCCTGCTTGATCTTGATGCGAGCTACTTCTCCTAACCGTTCCTTTTCTCCGACGACAAACATCTTCTCGCCATCAAACGCAACTTTGAACGATTTCGTTGTCTTGCCTGAGTGAACGGCTATCTTAACGATTACCTTGTCGATTTTCTGCGCCCAAAGAGTTCGAATTGACTCAGCTTCTGCTTCCTCTGTCCGAACTCCATCGTTACGTTCGATAGCAGTTATTCGTACAGCGTCAACCGACGAGTTCTCCACAATGAATTCATCTCCTATGAAGAGGCGTTCGTGCGCCCCCAACTCAAGCCAGCTTACATAAGATTGGTCGTAGTCGCTCACGACGACCCTCAGCTTACGATTTGTAGCGCGGGAGGGGAGGTCGACTTGCTGCGTCGTGTGACACACCGTGCAGCGTATGACGAGCTTCTTGCCCGTTCGCAGTACTTCGTGGGGTACCTTTTTATCCGACGAACACGAAGGACACTCAACGCTAGTCTCTTGATTCATCATCTGTTTGTCTCTACTTGCTTACAGATAACCGTTCGGCTATGTTAAGCGATACAATACGCGCCAAAGGCCATCATAACATCTTGGCGACTCATAAAACGACCCTTCAAATCACCACAGACGCGCACATTTCAAAAAGGGCCGACTGTGTCGTTGCCGTCTCAGCTGACAAATCGTTGTGTGATCTGGCAAGCGACGTTAAAACTGCTTTGCGCTCAAACACAGCAAAAATGCGTCTGACGATTCAAGCAGGTCACATACGTGAGGTGATTACGGGGTTCGGGAGTGCCGCTCTCACTCTTTCGGACACCGACGATATGGTCGTAAGGAAGAGCACATTTATCTCAGGGCGGACGTTAACGATCGGAGCAAATAAAGCAGCTCGGGATCTCGATCGCACGTTGGTCGAAAAGTTAAAAACGCCTGAGAATGTAACTATCACTATAGAAACCGATTTCTAGCGGCACCATTTACGTGTGTTTATTCGATTTATAGCGTTTTTATGGTTTTTTATCGATTATCAGCATATAGATAGGTTTAAATAGAAACGTAAAGAATTAAAACGTGTTTACTGGTTTTTGTGTGCTATTTGCTGAGGTAGTAAAATGACTAATGTTGATCAATATAAAGGCACGACTACCATTGGTATCGTATGTAAGGACGGCGTTGTGCTCGCATCAGAAAGTCGCGTAACCATGGGTAACTTCATATCCAGCAAAGAGGGCAAAAAGATATACCAAATTGATGATCTTGTTGGGATGACCATCGCTGGCGGTGTAGGCGATGCACAGAGCCTCGTTCGGACGATCACCGTAGAGGCTAAATTGTATAAGATGCGACAGGGCAAACCGATGACTGTCGCCGCAATAGCGACCCTGCTGTCTAACATCCTTAGCAGCAACCGATACTATCCGTATTTCGTGCAGCTTATGATAGGCGGCTTCGATAAGAATGCAGCCTCGCTCTACTCATTGGACGCCGTTGGAGGTCAAATTGAAGAACGCCTTGCCACAGCGCAAGGTTCAGGATCGCCGATGGCTTTTGGCGTTATTGAAGATCGATACGTTGAAAAGATCCCCATTGACAATGGCGTCGATCTCGCAATCAGAGCGCTTGCGTCTGCAATGAAGAGAGATTCAGCTTCAGGAAACGATATGCACGTCGTAAAGATTACGGAAGAAGGATACGTTGAAGTTAGTAGTGATGAAATAGATAAAAGAAAGACCGCTCTCGCCATTTAAGCAGCAATTGCTGCCCCCTTTATCTTTGATTTTTTTTATTTTTTTATATGGAAGCCATATAATGCCTGCTGAAGAAGCACTAACTGACTTGAAAGAACGCGTCAGAGAGAGGTTGCCCCCTAACGTCAAGATTACGGATCTTGAGTTTGAGGGGCCCGAAGTCGTGATCTATACCGACGATCCGAGGACGTTCGCCGACAATGGCGAGATCGTCAAGAAACTCGCCCGAGAACTTCGCAAACGAATCGTCGTCAGGCCCGATCCACGCGTTTTGGCAGATCCCGAAACGTCAATAAAAGCTATTGGCGATATCGTCCCCGAAGAAGCGGGCATCACAAACCATTATTTTGACCTCGACACCGGTGAAATCGTTATAGAGGCCAAAAAGCCGGGACTCGTCATCGGGCGTCATGGTGCCACACTCCGGGAGATCACGAAAAACATCGGGTGGACGCCGCGGGTGGTGAGGACGCCCCCGATTGAGTCGGTGACCGTTAAGGAAATACGCCAGTACTTGCGGTCGTACAGCGATGAGCGTAAAGAGCTTCTCAAAGTACTCGGTAAAAAGATTCATCGAGAGGTGACGTCAAAAGACCAGTGGATACGCGTGACGACCCTCGGTGGATGCCGTGAAGTTGGCAGAACGTCCTTTTTGCTATCGACTCCCGAATCGAAGATTCTGATAGATTGCGGCGTTAACGTAGGGTCAGAAGACAATGCCACGCCCTACCTGTACGCTCCTGAAGTAAGCCCTCTTGCTCAAATTGACGCGGTTGTCGTCACCCACGCACACCTCGATCACGCGGGGCTCGTTCCGCTTCTATTTAAGTACGGGTATGATGGCCCGATATACTGCACGCCACCAACGCGCGACCTGATGTCGCTTCTGCAGCTCGATTATATTGACGTTGCTGCTCGTGAGGGACGAAAGATTCCGTACGATTCCGCCAAAATACGAGAGGTCATAAAGCATTCAGTCGCGTTGAACTACGGCGGCGTGACCGACATAGCACCTGATGTGCGATTGACCTTTCACAACGCAGGACACATCCTCGGTTCCTCGATCGCCCACTTTCACATAGGCGAAGGGCTTTACAACGTCGCTTTTACCGGGGACTTCAAGTACGAACAGAGCAGGCTCTTTGACCCTGCGGTCAACAGCTTTCCGCGCCTTGAGGCGTTAATAATGGAAGCGACGTACGGAGGGCCCCATGACCAAACCCCGTCACGACGCGACGCTGAGAACCGCCTCTACTCTGTTATACGACAGACCCTGTCAAAGGGTGGAAAAGTGCTCATCCCGGCATTTGCCGTCGGACGAAGCCAAGAGGTGATGATCGTCCTCGAAGAGGGCATTCGGCGACACATCATCGACGAGATTCCCGTCTACCTTGATGGCATGATTTGGGAGGCCACTGCCATTCACACGACGTATCCTGAGTACCTCAACAATGACTTACGAAACATGATATTTCACGAGGGCATGAACCCGTTCCTTTCTGATAGCTTCGTCCAAGTGGAGCAAAAAATGCGCGACGACATTATAAAGGGGGAGCCGTGCGTTATCCTTGCCACCTCCGGGATGCTTAACAGCGGGCCTGTCATGGAATACCTCAAAGCGCTCGGGCCTCAGGAAAACAACACCCTGGTGTTTGTCGGGTATCAAGCGGAAGGGACGCTCGGTCGGCGCATACAAAAAGGGTGGAAAGAGATCCCCGTTTCAAATAACGGCAAAACGGCCACGATGCAAATTAACATGAACGTCGAGACGGTTGATGGGTTCTCCGGACACTCGGACCGGCAGCAACTGATCGAATACGTTAAGCGACTTAACCCGCGACCGGAAAAGATTGTCACAAGCCACGGTGAAGAGAACAAGTGTACCGACTTGGCGAGCACGATCTACAAGAAATTCAAGATTGAGACCAGAAGCCCGATGAATCTTGAAACGGTTCGTTTTTTTTAAAAGGTGAAGGTTCAGGTGCCGTCGCCCGGTGTTTCTTGAAAGTACGTACACACGTCCGTCAGGGGGCATTTCCAGTGCTGCGGCCGTCGAGCGTTGCATATGTCTTTGCCAAACGTAATAAGCGCTGTGTGGGCGAACTTGCGCTTCCCGGGCGGTATCTCACCCTCTAACGACGTCTTAACGACCTCGTAGCCCCCCTTTTGTGGCGCCAGTCCGAGCCGTCGCGAGACGCGAAACACGTGCGTGTCGACGGGGCAGATGTCAAAGTCACGGGAAAAAAGGAGGACCACGTCTGCCGTCTTTGGCCCCACGCCCACGACCTCTTGGAGCCGTGCTCGCGCCGATTCGTAGCTGCCACCGAGAAACGACCACGTGTCGCCGCTGTAATTTTCCATTATTTCGTGGGCCACCGCACTGATGCTTCTAGCTTTCGTCTCGTACAGTCCCGCAGGTCGTATGTCGCGTTCGATATCGTCCACATTTGCCAAATATACGTCTTCAAGTGTTTCGTATTTGACTATCATATGCCGAAGGACTGGCCCAGAGTTCACGTTAGAGGTGTTCTGGGATAAGATCGTGTGAACGATGAGCCAAAACGGTTCGTTGCGGTCCCGCCAAAAGTCGTCGTCGAATCGGACGG
>CAYHCZ010000089.1:0-6762 GCA_964355295.1 uncultured Methanomicrobia archaeon | reverse complement strand
CCGGTTGTCGGATCCGAAAGTGGTGGTTCTTTTGTTTGGTACCGGCAAACTGGTTATAACCGGCGGCCGAAAGCCCGAAGACGCGGTCAATGCGGTCGATCGAATCGTTAAGGAGCTTAAAAGCCTGCGCCTTCTATAGGTCACTCAGTTTTGGCCGCTACGCTGAATGATAATCCCTGAATCAGAGCACTCAAAGGCACCGCTGGTTGGGGAGAAAGTCTTCTCCCACCCGACATTTTAGAGAAGAAGATCCAAGAGATACGTGAAATCGCCTGACGAGACGGACGATTTTGGACTTTCCGAGGGATCTTCTGTAGATGATATGACCACGAGAAAAGCCAACACTCCCTTTTGAACGTTCTCGATAGATTCGTGTGGATAGGCCAGCAAGTTTTGAGAAGGCGTGCGGTAACCGGATAGTCGGGTAGTCGTAACCCTCTTTTGCGTGGTGGAGTGAGATTTTGCTGCGATGGATCTCCAAAAGCTCGAATGTTGGCAGTGCAGAGTATGCGTCTAGATCATATTCAGCGGTAAGCATAGTAGTTGAAGGGGCGGCGCTGTGCACTTAATGATTTTGATTAGCCCTTAACGACTAATGAGTCGCGTGCACTAGCTGGCGTGCATGTTCACCTTCACCATATAAGCTTTCGAAAACTAATCGCCAGAGTAGAGGGGTGTTTGACCCGCTCCTCCTCGGCGTCGGCCTCTAGCTGGTCAGCACAAATGAGTTCATTATGCGCTGTGCTGTTGGCAGATATTTATCGTAGTTGGTAGGGGGGCTGGCTTTGTAGGTGATAGCATACCCCACGTTATTGTTTACTACGAAAGTTTGCATCACTTTAACTGACATATTTCTCTGATCGGTAGCACTATACGCTACTGGGATAATTCCAGACCAAACCAGAGTGTGCGCAGGTTTTCCAGCAAATGTGGTATTGGTGTCGTTGAGAATGGTAAAGTTCTGGTAATTCGACAAGGTAGCGTTAATTTTGAGCGAATCTCTGTTCCACTTTACGTATTCATTAAGGGTTGAACCAGGCTTAAGGTCGTTTGTGGCTACTACTACACCATCAAATGTGCCAGTTTGGTTCCCCAGATAGATGTACAGTCTAATAGGCTGTGACGCATTTATCGACGAGTCAGTCTTCAGTGATTTTGGGAATGTGATATTAAAACCGGCAGCGCTTGAAAACGTTGTGTTATCTCCAACGTCCGTCTGCTTTGCAGGGATCGAAGTTGGCGTAGGACTAGAAGTGGTGTTAGTCGTGCAGCCCGCGGTCGTTGCTGCTACCATTATCAACGCCACAAGTGCTAGCGCGGCAATCAGATTGCGATTATCCATTATATCAGCTCTTGCAGGTAAGGGAGCCTTCTAGCTTATAAGGGTTCTGATGAGGACAATTCTTGTAAAGAACTTAACGTATATGTACTCCAATGCTCAAGCACCTTTTCACGATTTGAGCGGACGTATGGTCGAAGACCAGAGCGAGGTGCGCATGTTCGGCGTGAGGAATGCAGAATCCTGAGTCCCTTATACGCGACGTACCATCGCATTTTTTGTGTTTAATCTGCGCAGGGAGTTCACGGTCGCTTGGCAACTGCAACTATATATAATACCAAATATGAAAATACGCGTACATAGGGAGCGTTGCGTGTTCAACAGCCTAATTTGCTAATAGCTGCGCGACGTGCATGAACTAGAATGTGCGAGAGGCTTACTTTTTGGAAAACAAAGCGCGATTATCAGCAAGCTTACAACGCCTGCCGGAACTTGATATACTCCGGGCAGGGGCAATTTGCTTAATCGTTTTTGCACATTTTCCAACGCTTTCATCGCTCTATATTGATCCTGCCGTCAAGTTCTGGTCTGCAACCTTTGGGCTCTCACTCTTTCTCTTCCTTTCCGGATTCTTGTTATACCGGAGCAACAGGATCGCCCTCCCGCAGATGTTCCTCGGTTCTATAAAAAGCGAGTTCTACGCATCTATCCGCTGTACGTCATCGTCGTTGCCGTGTATGTACTGTTGCAGTATTCGCAGCTCAATGAGTATTTAGTTGGCCTGACCCTGTCACCAACTGAGATTATAGCAAACGTTGTGGGATTACAGGCGTTCCTGAACATACCCTCATATGGCGCCTTGTGGTTCGTCGGGTTGATTTTGATCTATTACTTGATCTATCCTTTAATGATGCTTGCCACCGCTGGCAAGACTCTCAGGAAACTGCTGTTTTCATGCGCCACGATAGCGCTATTTGCCGTGTTGCGGATGACGTTTGACCTCGTTAACCTTCGATTGCTTTACTATTTCGTCATATTTATTCGAGGGGTGCTGACAAGCAAAGCGTTTCTCTACTTCGACCTTACTCGGTTACATACAAAAAAGGGTCTTGCCGTTTTAATGCTGGGAATGATCCCTCTATTGGGCATATCAATAAGTCTGTACCAGCATAATTTTGGCGAGACAGGAGAGCTTGTAGACTTTTACGCAAATCTCCTTAATTATATACCAAAAGCGTTGATCTCATTTCTCTTTATCACATGTGCGTTATGTGCAGCGAAGCTCGTCACGCTATCATTTAGCAGACGTACGTATTCCAGCTTACTTGTCATCTCCTTTTTATCATATGCTATATACCTCGTCCACCCGCTCATCCTCACAGCGTGTTTGAATGCAGATCTTATCTTGCTGCGCTCAATCGGCGTTCAAATTGATTATGTGTTGAAATGTGATTGGCATATACTCATCAGCATACCGGTCATCCTCGCAGTGTCTTACGCGCTCCAGCGCATACAAAATAGGATAACTGCGGCCGTACGGGTGCAGAACTCTTAATACCATTACACCAGGACGCGCACGCCAGTGCGCCACATCGTCTGGATGATGAGGTTAAAGGACTATAGAAAACTTTTTATGTGGTTGCATATAATGCTGTTTAGCATACTTAACATAACTAATAGGGTTGTACTTTATGAACGAAGAACAGAGGGGAATGCATAAAGACACGAGCGAAGTGCCGCTTATGGACGATAAAGAAGGTAAATCTGAACACCCGCGAGTGCTGGTCAAAGGGTACATGCGACCTGACGGCACCTCTTATTACGTCGTGATTCCAAAGAAGATCAGAGAACTGTTCAAACTGAACGGTGGGGAGTACTTTTTGATGAAGGCAAAACCCGAAAAGGGGACAATTAAGCTCAAACTGGTCGAGTTTGCCGATGAAGAGCCTGAGAAGGAGCTGGAAACAAAATAACGGTCTGACCGATATTGAGGTGCTAATGGCGTGGTGCCCATTAGCGAGGCGCAGAAAGTCAGCGCGTGCCAATATCGATTTTGGAGACAGCTCGAATCATAACCCATTATGCGCATACGAGGTGATCTAACACATGCAACCGATCTGCACGCCTCTAAAACGGTTCGCAGCATTCATGGAGGCTGGTCCGATAGACTTAATGTTTGCGTGTGCAGCAAACATAAGTCAAGCCTCACTTAAATGTACAATGAGGAAAACATGACAGCAAGCAAAAGCCTGAAGATATTGCCGCTGCTACTCCTTGTTTTGAGTGTGTCGGCTCATGCGTCTGTATGTCTAAGTGACCTTCACCGACATGAGGAGCTCGTCCTCTTCGAGCGATCGGGGACATATCTCTACAATCGCAAAGTACCATCAAATCATCGGGTGCGACGAGATGCGCCCTACCAGTCGCCCTTAGTTCGTGAACTCAAGCGCCTGTTCTCGAACGTTAAGGCAGTAGCTAAGCTTATACGCGAGTTCATTGGATTCGTCGTGCTCGTGCGAAATTGGTATCTGCCGCTATTCATCCGTTTCTCTCCGTTTACATCGGCGGACGCCGAGGCACTGGTAATCACGCGAAATGGTCTAAAATGTGTTATCCGCCCGAAAAGGGGGGACATCTCAATCCTTAACGAGATCCTTCACAACGACCTATACTCACAATGGCCCGTGAACGGAACGGTGGTGGACATTGGCGCGCATATAGGAGTATTTGCCATACAAGCAAGCGCGTCAAGCGACACTGTGATCTGTTATGAACCGAATCCCCATAATTTTGAGCTTTTGCAGAAGAATATAGTTCTTAACTCGCTAAACAACGTCAAGGCGCTCCGACAAGCGGTCAGTGATGCGCGAGGCGTTAAGGGACTGTGGGTTTCTGAGAAAAAGAGTTACGGGCACACGTTCTATCCATCGAACGGCCGTGGTTTTGTTGACACTATTGACGTCGAATCTGTAACTCTCGCGGATGTCTTCAGCTCTAATGGATCTGACCGCATCGATCTCTTAAAAATGCATTGTGAAGGCGCTGAACTCGACATCCTTGCGCATACCCCGCAAGACGTTTTTGATAGGGTCGGTGCCATAGTCGTCAAGTATGCCCGAGACGGCGCAAAAATTGCAGACGTATTGACCGCACGAGGTTTCATAATAGCGTGGGGTCAGAGAGGTACGTTACACGCGGTGAATAAGAGAAGTGGTGTTTAGAGGGACACGATCGCGCAGTCTTGTTGGGTTGTGTGTCTTGCGCCATGGACAAGAATGATAAATGCCATTGCAATCGACAGCCTGCTCGATGATGATGAGAAGCTTTCGCTGTGTCATAGACGAAACCTGAAAGCAAAGTCGTTAGCCTGGGTTTGACTAGCAATCTAAGGCTAGAATGTCGATCTCATTGAGATACAACCTATCGCCTTCTATTCACCAAATATGCTACGAACGTCAATCCTGCAACGACAAACACTGCTTCAAAACCAGGCAGTGGATTGCTTATCGAACTACTTGATTGGGCTGAAAAAGTGGCGCTGGCTGAAGAAGTAGTAATGGCTGAAGAAGTCTTGCTTTTAGTGCCTTCTTCGATTGTCGACTTGGGTGGTACACTAACTGCTTTGTTAACGCCGGTGAATGCAGTCATTTGTGTTGTTAAGTTGCCAGCAGGATTAGTGCCAGTCACAGTGACATTAACCGTTTGATTGTTAGCAAGTGTCTTGCTCGCCACAGGCATCCATTGCACCAACTGGTGATGCACATAGTCGGGAGCAACTGCGGTGTCAGCTGAATTTCCTGTGATTTGACTCAAATCGGCGGAAAAAGAGGTATTCACCTTCTTCTCATCTACGCCCGGATTTTGCGTTGTTGGATTGTCTGTCGTATGACAAAGGCGGCAGTTACCGGTCACTTGGGTACTTACAGAAAAAGTGTCTCCTGGTTTGATAAGTCCTTTGTCCGTCTTAATATTCGGCCCGTAGATCGTTGGTATCAGCTTGAGCTGAGCGTTCTTGACGGTTAACACAGTTGTTCTGGTCGGCCCGTACGGATCTTCAACTTTAAGGATATACTGCCCGGGAGGGAGTTGCGGAGTTAGCCACGAGAAAAGTATGAAACCGTTGGTAGAGTTGTCTGCGTCGTTCGCGCCTTTATCAGTGACATTCGCTATTTTCACCCACTTGCCGCTATCGTCGTCCTTGCCGTTCTTGTTTAAATCAGCGTAATATGAAAGCACGACTGAACTTGCATTTCGTGCCATGTTGGCTGACACTAGCACCCTATCACCCGAATTCACCGTGTTGGGCTGTATTTGTACGATCGTAGTTGCCGATGTGTGAATTATCGCGGAACTTACGAGGAATAAGACAGTAATGACAAAGAGCAACAGCACTGTTATTCTGTAGGCCGATCGTCGCATTCAGACTACCTCGAACAATTTGTTCATAATGTCGGCAGTTCATATATAAAATATTCGAGTATCCTAATGCGGCACAATCCTTAAATCAAGAACCAAAGCCGCAATATTCCTGAATCGGCGATTAACGTTTTTTACTGTCAAAAAAGCTAAAAAGAAGCGATTTGTGCTAAGCTAATGGCAATCGACTTTCGGGCAATGCTGAAAACACGATTTTGAAGCTTCCGTTTTCTGTGAATTTATCTAAATGTACTAACGTCTAGGAGGGTCACCATAGAAAATGTGATAGCTTCCTCGCTTAAATCGATCATCTGTCGGTGTCACGTTGATGCGTATTATTTTTCTGGAACAACTAGGCGAGTTTTATCTTAAACTAAAAGATGGGATAACAGGTTTATTACCGCTATTCCAAGTGAAATACTTGATATTAGCGGCGCAAAATCTTCTAGCCATTCAGGAATATCTGTTAATTCTACGAACATTTTTAGACCCCAGACTTTGTTAAGTTTCAATCCTTAGGCACCATAGATTTGCGATAATAATGATTATCGACGTGTGAAGACGGGGGATTTTGGGGTTTTTGAAGCATTTTCAGTGGTTTTACTCGAAACAACAACAAGGAAGGCAAGTGCTCCATCGTGCACCGTTTGATAGATACGCGTCGACAGTCCTGCAAGCTTCGAAAACGTGTGGGGCAATCGTATAGTTGGATAGCTGTAACCAGCTTTTGCGGGGTGCAGCGAGATTTTTCTGCGATGGATCTCGAGCAGCCCGAATTCTAGCGAGTCTAAGGGCAGATCGCGCAGTTGATTGATAGCTAGCATGATAATTACATCGCTCGTGCCTTAGTTTAATGCTTGTGATCGCCTACAGGGATGCGCGCGCCCCAAGCTAAATATTTTGTAATTCGGTGTGACATACAGGTACTCTACCTTTTGTGGTTCACAGCGTGTTGCAACGAGTTCTCTGATAAACATTATAATGCGAATCCCGCACCAAATATGATGGAATCGAATGAAGATC
Organism: uncultured Methanomicrobia archaeon; assembly: GCA_964355295.1. GTDB lineage: Archaea > Halobacteriota > Bog-38 > Methanoflorentales > Methanoflorentaceae > Methanoflorens. Next base: position 44 of record CAYHCZ010000089.1, on the reverse strand, counting down.
CAAGAAATATCTGCAAAATCCGTCCTTTCGAAATCCCAGGTCTA
>CAYHCZ010000088.1:0-6804 GCA_964355295.1 uncultured Methanomicrobia archaeon | reverse complement strand
CGCTTTCGTCAAAAGAGTCTTCCACTGTCGTCTCCTCCGCATGATATTTAATATTGCATGCTATATATCCTTTGTTCGGAGAAAGCTATGCACTGCGAATTATGCGGGAAAGAAATCATTGGGAAGCCTAAACGCGTTGTTGTTGAGGGGGCTGAGCTCGAAACGTGTGTTACGTGCGGAAGCCTTGGTACGGAAATTCGTCGTCCACAAGCGTTCAGTGGGCCGACAAGCAAAGTCGCTTTTCACTCCCGCACCAGATACAGAGATATCTACAGGCAGATGGAGGGAGAACTCGATCCTGACTTTAACGACATCGTAAAAAACGCCCGAGAAAGAGCTGGGTTAACGCAGGAGCACCTCGCAACGAAGATAATGGAAAAGGCGCTTGTGATAAAAAAAATTGAACGAAAGGAACTAACACCAGATGATAAACTCAGAAAGAAACTCGAAAAGGCGCTGAACGTAAATCTCCTCATCGAAATCGGGCGAGAAAAAGCACAAAGGGGCAAACCGTCAGGAAACTTGACACTCGGAGACGTAGCCGTTGTTAGGCGACGACACTGAGAGCTATAACTATTTACGCTGGGCTTCCTGTGACAATTAATCGGATTACGAGAAGCATAGACGGCGCCGCTAATGCTATAAAGGCCGGCAGGATCGTTGCTTATCCGACCGAGACCGTCTACGGAGTAGGCGCGCTAGCGCTCACAAAGTCAACAGTCGAGAAAGTGATCGCCCTAAAACAAATGGCTTCGACGAAGCCGATTTCGCTTGCTGTTTCCAATTTCCGCATGTTAGAGACCGTTGCTTTCATAGAAGACGTTGAGCTTCTCCACCAATTGTTGCCAGGGCCGATTACCGTTCTTTTACGAAAGAAGGACATCGTTCCTGACATCCTCACGGCGGGCGCTAACCTCGTCGGTATCAGATTTCCCTCTCATAAGGTAGCTAGTGCCCTCATAGACTCTGTCGGGGCCCCTATCACCTCGACAAGCGCGAACGTAACAAGCGCGCAGCCTGCCAAGTCTGCAAGAGATGTTAAAATCCGCGTTAGTTGTGTGCTAGAAGGGGGTAAAGCTGTCTTAGGTCCCTCGACTGTCGTTGATCTTGTCAATCGTGTAGTCGTACGCCGAGGTGCGGGATACGATAGCGTATTTGAGAAGACTAATATCTTTGATTAGGGTGATTGTGTTAGATCTTTTCGCTGCCCAGCAGTCCCGCCATCTGACGTAAGACCTCACGTATGGGGCTATTCCTGTTAACTCTTCAAAGACTGATCCAACGAAAGAAATCGCGGGACGAGGTCAAGGAAGTTTAATAACAGTTTAATAATAACCCGATTGCACGATGATGCCAAACGAGATCGTTCGAATACGAGATTTTGTTATTACTAAAAGGAATTGGATTTTCGCAGTAGTTTCGTACGATAACAAGTCGTTTATACAAGGTTTCTTACGTTATGTGCCAGACAAAAATGGTAATAGAGTACGTCAGGATGGCAAGCGATTTCGTAAAGTCGATTTCGATGAGGCACGACAACTCATGCAAAAATCTGGCATGTACCTGGATGGGATGTGTGCCATTCCTTACGAGGACGTTGTGGAGTTGAAGCATCCGCATCAAGGTATAGATAGCTGTGATGATGCTGTTTCAAAAATCGTTGAGTTCCTTGAGGGGTACGGTATACAAAAGCGTTACATGGGGGTAACAGGTTCTAGACTTATCGGGCTTGCAGCAGAGTCATCTGATATTGATTTCGTCATTTACGGGAAGCCTAGCTTTGAACGTGGAAGAGCTGCTTTGCGCGACGCTGTAGAATCCGGATTGTTACCTACGATTGATAATCGTATGTGGCGGCGAATATACCAAAAGCGTGACCCAGATCTGACGTTCGAAGAGTTTGTAATGCACGAGCAAAGGAAATGGAATCGAGGTTTAATCGACAAGACATACTTCGATCTGTTGTTTGTGCGTGGGCTCAACGAAATAACGACTGAGCCGCGAGGTGTAGACGATGGATGTGCGACCATCCGCGCCGCGGTAACCAACGCGTGGTATGCATTCGACAGCCCTGCTATTTACGAAATCGATCATGATACGGTAAAGAAGGTAATTTCATATACGCATACTTACGCGGGGCAAGCTGATGAGGGCGAGGTTATTGAAGCCCGTGGAATTTGTAATGAAGCAGGAGTAACCCGTTTAATAGTAGGGACCACGCGTGTAGCACGCGGTGAATGGATAAAGAGCTGTACGCTGCTGCTTTCGCGAGAACATGGTGCTTGATGAGCCGAATAGAGCGTTAGGCAAACCCTTGGTGAACTGATTGCAGTTAAGGCTTCAATACGACAAAGGCACATTGTTGATTCAGGGGGATGTGCGTGTTCCGAACGCCAATTGGGACCCGCGTTCAGGTGCATACAGAGCGTTGGCATTATATTATGCAGATATCATAGAGTATCTCGAGAATAGCCACATCGATTTTGTAGATGAAGCGCTTCAGCTGCTTCCTACGCCACACCTGCAGCCACGTACCACGCTTCGCGACTATCAAAGAGATGCCCTGGATTCGTGGATGCAAGCGGGAAAACGAGGGACCGTTGTCCTGCCGACAGGCGCCGGAAAAACCATCGTTGCGGTCGGTGCAATTGGAAAGTTGCAAGCACCTACATTAGTCGTTGTACCTACGCTCGATCTGGTAGAGCAGTGGAGGCACACGCTTACGAGTGAGTTTGGCATCGAGATAGGGGCTTACGGAGGCGGTGACAACGAACTCAAACCGCTCACCGTTTCGACCTATGATTCAGCTTATTTGCGCGCAGTAGAACTTGGCAATCGGTTTGGATTAATCATCTTCGACGAGGTCCATCACCTCCCTGCAGCGAGTTACCGTCACATCGCTGAAATGTTTCTCTCGCGGGCGAGACTTGGACTTACGGCAACATATGAACGTGAAGATGGACTTCACAGCGAACTCACGCGCCTCATTGGGGGAAAGGTCTATGAGTTAACCGTACAGGACCTTGCAGAAGAACATCTTTCTGGCTATGATGTTGCGTACCGCTTCGTCGACTTGGAGCCTGACGAAGAGAAGGAGTATTCGCAGTGTTATTCCGTATTCACCGATTACCTCGCGCGCCGTAACGTTACGCTTCGAACACAGCACGATTTTACTCAATTCATTAGGCGCAGCTCGTGGGATCCGGAGGCTCGAAAAGCGCTTCTCGCTCGGAATCGGGCTTTAGATGTCGCTTTAAACTCGCGAGCAAAAATAGAGGTGCTAAAAGAACTTCTTCTTGAGCATCCATCTGAGCAGACGATAATTTTTACTCAGCATAATAAGCTCGTCCATCGCATCGCTCGAACGTTTTTGATCCCAGCAATAACATACACGACGTTCAAAGATGAGCGCAGGCAAATACTCGAAAGGTTTCGCGATGGAACGTACCGGATGGTGGTCACCTCTAAAGTACTCGACGAGGGTGTCGACGTTCCAGAAGCCTCGCAAGCGATCATCTTAAGTGGAACTGGTAGCTCCCGAGAATTCATTCAGCGGCTCGGGCGTGTATTACGTAAGCGAGAGGGAAAGCGTGCAAAGCTCACTGAAATCGTGACGCGGGACACAACCGAAACAAAAATAAGTCACCGTCGGAAGCGAAAATGGAGGGGCACAATGGATGCTCCCTAATAATCTCCTCATCACACGCGCTCGCTCCGGGAAGATCAAACCGGTTTATGCCCCAATAGAGGGGCGTTATTTGACACTGGCTTCGGGTTTGATCGAAACGTTTGAAGCACACGTCAATAAGCGCAAGGGCGAGCTAGCAGATCATTGTCAGCAATTTGAGGAAAGTGGCTTTGATTATCGCTTGGTTAGGGGCTTAGTCGCATTACTCGACCGCTCGGCAACATTTAAACCGCACAGCTATGTCGATCCCAAACAAGCGCGCCGTGAAGTCTTCAAAGAGGCAAATCGTTACCCGCTTATCGGGACGGACGAGCTGAGGCAGGAGGTTATTGCTCAGGTAGCATCACGATTACACCTGTTGTCGTCTCAGCTCGAATCGTCACTTTGGAGCGATTTCGAAGATGAGCTGGTGCTCGAAAGCTTTGTTGCTCCTAAACCTAGTGAGTTGATTCAGCAGTATAATCTAAGCTTGACACAAACGCTGCTGTTCAAGGCCGCCTCTCTTGAATTTGTAGTTGGTAGCAACTACCAGCGTATTTTCAGTTTGCTCAAGCGTTTAGGTCTCATGTACGCGGTGGAGCACAAAGACGGAGCGTACAGCGTCATAGTTGACGGTCCTATTTCGCTCTTCAAGCTAACCGAACGATATGGCACGTCGCTCGCAAAACTACTCCCTGCAGTGATTGAAGCTGATAAATGGAGCCTCAAAGCCCAAATCGTCGGTGGGGAACGACAAGCACCCAAGTTGTTAGAACTAGAACTTAATGCGAGGACAGCACGAAATCTTCTACCAGTGCGACGTCCCAAAAAAACAGGAGAGCAGTATGACAGTTCAGTTGAAGCGACATTCGCACGCTCGTTTAAGGCTTTGAAGTTAGGCTGGGCCCTTAAAAGAGAACCGGAACTGCTCGTAGCTGGTCGCTATGTGTTTATCCCAGATTTCAGCTTTGAGAAGGCCAATCTGAAAGCGTATCTTGAGGTGGTCGGTTTTTGGACCGATGAGTACCTTAAAAAGAAGCTCGCAAAGCTGCAGGAGCTCGCTGTCGATAACTTGCTGATCGCGGTCGATCGGAGCCTTAATTGTTCCCAGCTTGAGAAGGTTAAAGGCTTCGTCATCCTCTATGATAAGAAAGTGCCAGTCAAGCCTGTAGTCGGATTTTTGAAGCATTTAGAGGAAACGGCCATCTTGCAGGAAGTTGAAACTATTGACGGCTCTAAACTCCACCTTGAAGGAGACATCATCGACATACCGAGATTGGCTAACGAACAAGCCGTTTCAGTAGGGGCTCTAAAACGATGGCTGCAAGCTAATCCGGCAGCTCAGTACCATCTTATTGGCATGCAGCTGGTAAGCGATGATAAACTTAGTGCTATCATAAAAAAAATTCAAGTGGTTCACGAATGTGCATTGTCCGTTGCGCTACAGACAATAGAAGAAGAAGGCATATCATCACCTGAGACAACCTTGGAAGCCTTAGGCTTCGTCGTTGAATGGCACGGTCTTGATCCTGACAAAGCTACGATTCGGACGAGATCCAGAGCGTTACGGTAGAATTACTTGCTTGCGCAGCACCGTGTTACATTTCGCGCTCAAGCACGACACTTTGTATCAAGACATCTCATCTTGGTTTTTAATTGGAGCTTGGGGAGCCCGCAATTGCAACGTCCAACGATCGAAGCGTTCATTGGCAAAAGGAAAGCCGTTTTACACCCATTGTAGTATTCGGTGCATCCAACGATGATTCCTTTTCGGCGCACTACGGTGAGCGGACCGTGACAACGCGGACAGACGAAGTTGCTAGTGGCGAAGTGCCGGGCGATCACATCTTCAATGCGTTCGCATTGACGGTCAATACACACTTCCTCGCCTAAAAGCTGAAGCCTCAGTTTTGGTAACCCGCATTCGCACATACTGTCAGCAAGATCTGTCCCGCTAGGCAGCTTATAAGACGCCCCGCATTCGCACGTTATTATGTTTCCAGAGCGATTTAAAAAACCACTGCAATTCTTGCAACGTCCTACTGAACTTGCACGCACCTCTAAAATCGACTCGTCAAACGACTTCATCCCATTGCTTTGCGTTAACTCATGATCATGTTCTTGTAATGCCTTCTGCAGCACGCACTTAGTAGTCTCTTCTTGGGATGCTCTAGGCTGGACTGCTAGCCGGGATTCCCGTAGATGTGGTCCTTCTTCATCGTCTGCAAGTGGCTCTGCACGTGTATACGTATCAGCCTTCTGAAGGTCTTCTGGCAATGCTGTGACAAAAACGGTCTTTTCTCGGGTCGTTGGAGACTCAATACAGTTAAGATAATCAACTCTTGTTTGATAGCAGACTTGCACGTTTTCCGACCCATATACCCCAATTGGAATGGATTTGGTGTAGCCCTTCGCAAGATAAAAACTGTCGCGAAACATTTTTAAGCCGTTTGCTAACACGGTCACTGTCAAACGTGCCCCCCCACGAGCGTTTGATATGGTTGCGTAACACATGTCACTTTGTCCGAATTGGATCGAATCGGGCAATTGCATATCTATAGTAATCTTCGGCAGCTGGTCAATTGACCGAGCAATTCGTGCTCCAGAGATAAGTCGAGACAGCATCGCTGGGGTGACATCAAATGGTGAACTAACTCCTTGGGCGTGTAGTTGAGTCGCTTGTTTTATACCTATCCCATCTAGCTGAAGCAACGAGCACAGCTCCTCTGGCGCTCCATATTCGAGCCGTAGCGCGAGGATTCTCACTCGCAAGACGGTTTCCGGTGTGTTGAAACGCTCTATAAAAGCTTCGAGTGCAGACAAGAGCCGAAGCGCGTTTTGTCGGATGAGCCACGCATCACTCTTTAGTGCTTCGGCAACTTCTCCACGTTCCATGTATGTGTCTAAAATAGCGCGTACCTTTGACTTGTGCCCGTGATAACTTGATTGTGTACGCTTTATCGCAGAGGCCTCGTTCCGCCGTACGACGACATCGGCGAATTCCTCAGCAGAAGCGACAGCGTCAAGTAGTTCCTCGTCAGTCGGTGACTCTCTCAATTGTGCAAATCCTCGAGCTGTGTGGAGACGGAGGTAGTATTTCGAGGCAAGCTTGCCGAGATCGGTTGGAAGCAGGAGAC
>CAYHCZ010000087.1:0-6876 GCA_964355295.1 uncultured Methanomicrobia archaeon | reverse complement strand
CTTTCAGGTTGTATTTGAGAAAATCGAAAGGAGGCAAACGCATAGCACGCCTTGTCGACTCACCCAACCTTGCTGAAGGCGAAGCGATATTTTCGGTGGAGTCAGAAGGAATACGCGACTAAACGAGAGACAGCTCAAGTATTTCGGAGTTGTCCTGCGCTACCATGAAAGTGGTATTTTGATAAAAGCTGTAGCGTTTGATATCGACGGCACTTTAACCTTCCCTGATCGGTCATTGGATCTTACCGTTGTGCGAGCCATTCGACAATTGACAGTTCCGATTGTTTTAGCGACCGGCAACGTTTTGTGTTTTGTAGATGCGCTAGCGGTGAGCATCGGAAAAATCTCAGGCGTGATCGCCGAAAACGGAGGTGTCGTCGCTGTCGATAAATCTAAGCTTGTTAATGGGAATATTGCTGCCTGCAGTCGAGCGGCACAAGAAATCGAGAGCAGTATTGAGCTTCCGCTCCAGCGAATCGATGCTAAAGAGCGCGTTACTGAGGTTGCTTATAGTAAAGATAACCTAACGGCCTCCGACGTCGAATCGCTTCGCAAGATCGCGTCTCAGTGCTGTGAAAGCGTTACAGTCGTTGATTCGGGATTCGCTCTCCATATAAAAGATGCGCGCGTTAATAAAGGCTTGGGCCTAACTGGAGTCGCGCAACTCCTTGAAATCTCCGTCGATGAATTTGCAGCGTTTGGCGACGCTGAAAATGACGTCGAAATGTTAGAGGTAGCGGGGAATGGGATCGCAGTCGGTAATGCAGACCATAAAGCACGGGCCGCTGCAGATTACATCGCAAAAGAGCATTATGGTCTTGGCGTTGTCGAAGGCCTCAAATACTTGCAGTTATTGTGATTGCTTGGTCACTCAGACAACAAATCTGACTACGAAGAAGGGGTTACCTTTGCGCGGTTCATATGTGAGCGCACACTTCTGACGCATACCTCTCTCTATACACTCGTAAACCCCTATTATCATTAACGAGCTGCCGCATTAATCCACGCACGGTTTACTTTAACCGAGCTATCATAATTCGAAGTATTCCTTGACGATTTTGTAGGCGCAGAACTCGCCGCACATAGTACACGTATTTGTATCTGAAGGCATTCGTTCCTTACGAATGTTCATTGCAGTTTGCGGGTCTATTGCGACTTTAAATTGTTTCGCCCAATCGACTTCGTTGCGCGCGTGGGCCATCTTTAGGTCATCGTCCCTACTGCCAAGCTTTATCATGTCCCCGACATGCGCTGCAATACGGGAAGAAATGACTCCTACGCGCACGTCGTCTGGATATGGCAATGCAAGGTGTTCAGCGGGGGTCACATAGCAGATGAAATCAGCGCCATAAGAGGACGATAGAGCTGCTCCGATCGCGGCTACTATATTGTCATAACCAGGTGCAATGTCAGTCACGAGAGGACCGAGCATATAGAAGGGCTTCTCTCCGGTCAACCGCTTTTGCAGCACCACATTTGCTTGAATCTCATCAACAGGTATGTGTCCCGGGCCTTCAACGATCGTTTGAACACCAAATTCGTGTGCTTTGTCAGAGAGCTCGGCATTTATTACTAGCTCTTGAATTTGGGCTCTATCTGTAGAATCATGCACTGCGCCAGCTCGCATGCCGTTTCCCATGCTGAGGGTCACTTCGTGTCGCTTTAAAATTTCAAGAAGGTAGTCAAATTCGCTGAATAGGGGGTTCTCTCTTTCGTTGTGAGCCATCCACGCCGACATTAGGGCCCCGCCTCTCGAGCAGAGGCCAGCGTGCCTACCCTGAGCCTTCAACCTGTCGAGTGTTACCCAGTTTATTCCGGTGTGAATTGCCATGAAGTTAGTGCCGAGTTTTGCTTGCTCTTCGGTTACTCTAAAGAGATCATCCTCTCGCATGTCAACGATTGAGCCTGATTTACGTGCAGCTTCAATAAAAGCCTGATAGAGTGGCACGCTGCCAACGGACAGGGAAGTAGCTTCGATCACCCTTCTTCTGATTTCGTAGAAGTCGCCGCCGGTGGAAAGTTCCATTAAGGAGTCAGCTCCCGAAGCCTCAGCTACCCTTGTTTTTTCGACTTCGAGATCAATATCAACAATGTCTGAAGAAGTACCTACGGAAGCGTTTACCTTAGTTTTAAGCCCTTTACCTATCCCAATCGGTTTAGTCTCCCGATATGGACTTATTGGAATGACGATCTGTCCGTTCGCGATCCCACGACAGACATATTCAGGCGTCACGCCCTCATCAGAGGCGACGGTCACCATCTCGTTAGTGATAATTCCTTGCTTTGCGCGATCAATTAGGGTCATGATTCACTCCGTGTTGTAACAGTTCTATAATTATGTTATAACGAGGACAATCTGTTAACTGGCGTTTATAGGCTCATTTGACTTAAAAGGAACTGGTCTCCAAATCTAATTTTTAGTTAATCGTTAACAAATATATTTTAAATATAATTAATATTAAGGAATAATGCTTCAGCTAATTAATAATATAATCTCTTTTAGAGACATGACAGCATCATTGATAAATAAAAATTGAAAAAGTTCAATTTTTAGTGATTTCGCTCGCTGCTAAGCGCTGGGGATAAACGTTCTGAAGCCTACGAGTTGGATTTAGGAGCTTCTACGAGTCTGCCCGCTGCTGGCCATCTCACAGAGCCCGCTTGAGCTTAATCAGTCTTTTTGACCCGTAAGCTATCACCAAAGTTCTATTTCTTATACTTGTCAAGGAGGTTTTGAGCCTCATCCCAATTGTAATCGTAAATATGCATAGAATTGCCAACCGTGCACAATGTTCCCATCTTTAGTCCTGTAGGTTCCAAAAGCTCCTTTTTTACTAACGAAAGAAACGCATTGATGTTGGCTTCATATGCTTGAAAAACATCCCAACTCCGATACATGATATGGACGTCAAGCCTCTCGTTGCTGTGAAGGTACACCCAAATTCTCTGAAAGCACGGTTGATCTTCGACCTTTTGGCAGTCAATTTGTGGGATCCACGTAATTGCCTGAATACGCTTCGATCCGACTCTTTTCTTTAATAACTGGTCTCTCATCCAAGCTAACTGATCAATTCCGTGCCCCTCTACGAGCCGCTCTAAATAAGTGTATTCGAAGTGGTGTTGATGTAAGTAGGCGCGATCGAATTGTTTCTTATATTCCTCTACCCGGGCTTTCGAACAAAAAGTATCCCCTTTATGCCAACCCAGGGTGGGCTTATCAATTTGGATCATCCCCATAAGGATCTGGCGCGCTTTAACGCCGTACTCGGTGTTCACCACGATCCCAAATTCCATAATGTGTCTGACTGCTTTATACCAAGCCTCTGGAACTGTAAGCGTTGATATGGACATCATTTTGGCATCACCTTAACGTTCCATATGACCACGCGAACGCAATGCACATCCAACAACACTTGGGTCCGCCTGAACCATTTTACTTCTGAGCCTGCTATGTGAAGAAGAAAAGCCCCGGGAGGGATTTGAACCCCCGACCTATTGATAACTTGCTCCGCAATCTTGAGTACCAGTAGCGTTTGGATGCGCAACGTTTTGCGCATACAGTTACAAGTCAATCGCTCTTCCAGGCTGAGCCACCGAGGCGCTTTGAGGCGATTTTATCTATGCCCGCTGATACTTATACGTTTTCGATGTATAGTTATAAGGCGTTTGATTCACGAACGGGACAATCAAAACACTCATTCGACATCGCTCGCTTCAATGAGCGCTTGAATCCCGGGCAAGTTCTCTCCAGCCAAGAAATCTAAGCACGCTCCCCCTCCAGTTGATACGTGAGTAATGAGCTTGTCAACACCAATGTTTCGTGCTGCGGCTGCGATGTGGCCCCCCCCAAGAATAGAGAATTTGGATTGAGCTGCGGCTTTCAACGTTTCATTGGTTCCGAGCGCAAACGCCTTTTGTTCGAACACACCGGCAGGGCCGTTGATCACCACAGTACCCGCTGCTTTGAGTTCTGCTGAATAAGCTACAATTGTTTCTATACCGATATCGTTTATTGGATAGGCTTTTGGTAACGCTGAAATAGGTGCCTCCAAGCGTTTTCCTTTGTCATTTAAAGCCACATCAATGGGCGTTACTATTTTGCCATCGTAGTCGTCAAGTAATTTCTTACAAATTTCGATATAGTTGCCGTATCCAGTAGATTTGATATAATCGAGGCTTGGACGTCCGATGTCAACTCCTGCTGCAGCCAAAAAGATGTTCGCTACGAGGCCTGTAACAAGAACCTTGTCAGCGCTTCCTTTAGCGAGAACGTGCTCAATGACTTTGATACTATCGTCTGCTTTCGCCCCTCCGAGCACAAACATTCGCGGCCGCTGGGAAGTCGTAAGCGCCTTTGTGAGCATTTTGACCTCTTGCTCCATCAACTTCCCCGCTCCTGAAGTCAAGGTTCGCGGAAAAGCGACAATTGAAGTCTGTGCGCGGTGTGCAGTTGCAAACGCGTCATTGAGAAAAATATCACATAGTAGGGACAGCTGTGTAACAAGATGCGTTTTTGCTAGATCTTCAACTGGGGCCTTGAGAGTCTCTTCTGAACTAAAACGTACGTTTTCAAGGAGAATAATATCACCCGTTTCCATCTCTTGTATTGATTGCCGTACGTTATGTCCATAAATCTCATCGACATATGTAACCTCTTTTCCGAGAAGCGAGGAGAGCGTCTTGCTGTGCTGCTCCATAGTCGTGAAATCTCGCTTCCCGGGCCGGGACTGGTGGGCAAGGAGCACTGTCTTTGCATCATTCAAGGCTTCAATGGTTGGAACATGGCCGCGAAAACGAATGTCATCAAGAATCTCTCCGTAGGGTCCAATAGGTGAATTCAAGTCGACACGAACGAGGACCACTCGTCCGCGTGTATCAAGATCGTCCATGGTGAGAAATGGCGGCATAGTCAAAGATTATATCGAAACGTAACATATAAGCATATCTAATCGTCGTAAAATGGCGTTGAAACGAGTTTTGAACCCGTTAAGAAGCACCCACAACCTCCCAAAGTGTTCAAACGGGAATGAGTGAAGCTATTACTCAAGCTAGAAACCGCGATACTCCTGTATTCATCGGATATTGTAATTAACGGGTTGATAACGGTCGGAAGAGCGAGTCGTAAATTTCCGATCCACGGCAAGCTAAATTTTGCCACGCCTATTATCCACTCTGGTTTAACAGGTTCGATAAATGGGCTTCCACCGTAGAGCAACGGCTGATCATAGTCCTTGTTATTATCCCCCTTGGTAACATATCCTGCGTGAGTGGCCGTTTGATTGTTAGGTAGGCCCTCACCTGCATTCACCCAATACATCGCTCGATGTATAATTGGCGTGGCATGCGCATCCCCATTTGGCCTGTAGACAATTACGTCGCCGTAGTTGCCAAAGTTCTCATAGTTAGTCGTCGCCCCTTCTTTGTAAGTCACGACTTTCACTCTGTCTATTCCTCTAATGAGCACAACGTCCCCAATATTTATGTTGGGCTCCATACTTCCCGATTGTACAGCAACCAGCGGGGTAACAGACCCTGAGTACCAATACACAATCGATAAGATCACAGCTACAACAAGAAATGCAACTATTATATCTCGCAGAAGCGCTAACCAATAATTATCAGTCTTCCACAGTCTCTTTGCGCGTTCTCTCTGATCTTGCATGTAATTCAGTTGAAAAGCGTAAAAATGGTGCCAAACAGGCTGATATGTGAAATAGTTGTAATTGCCGCTTTATATAACCTGCCGACGCGAGGTCGCGGACCACAGCAGCCATATCAAGCGCGTCGATGCTCAAGCATGCAGGCTGTAATTAATAAGTAAGGTAAAAGGAGGATTTAGCCGGGCCAGTTTTAGCTCCTAATCTTATCGAAAGCGTTCCCCGTCATAACCTATTATGATTCGAACCGACATAATTGAGAAATTTTCTGACAGCGGCTTTCTAATTACTCAAGAAGCCGTGGTGATGATTCAGGAAAGCGAGCTGCCATTAGTAGTGGTGGACGAGGTTTTGAGAAACGTTGATGAATCTGTGTTAGTCGTCGCCCCCTCTCACGTCACCGCGGCTAAAGATTTGCTGAACACACGGAAAAAAAATGTGAAGGCGATGCCTCTGTTCGATCACAACGAAGAGGAAATGTCGGACGTCCTAGTTGAGAGCCAACTTAGTGAACCGTACGCTGCTGGAACTCGGCTACGTCAACAGCACCCACTGCCCATAACAATCTTGGCAGACATTACCGAGAATTCCAATTGCGTCGGAACGTACGAAGAATTTGTGCAATACTTCAGAAATCGATACGACCGGCTCAGTGAAATCGTGAAGAGGCGGCTTGCTACTCGACCGATTGAAAGCTTGACGTTTTTCAACCGTAGACGCGAGACCTTGTTCGACGATGAATTTACTGCAGCTGGAAAAATCTCTATCGTCGGTATGGTGAATGAGATGCGCGACACACCAAATGGCCACAGAGTAATCGAGTTGGAGGACCCTACAGGATACTTCAGCGGAATTGCGTTGAAAGACAAAAGCGCATACAACGCGGCACTTCAAGTGGTGCACGACGAGGTGATCGGTATAACGGGGTCCCTCTCATCTGATGGAAAAGTGATCTTTATTGATAGTATCACCTGGCCTGAAATCCCTCCGCAAAATCAACCCACATACTCAGCGTCGGACGTGTACGTAGCCCTCACCTCTGACATTCACGTTGGTAGCAACACGTTCTTGTTAAGCGCCTGGAAGGATTTTGCTGACTGGATATCGTCGAGCGACGATGAACGAGCGCGCAAAATCGCATACATTATCGTAGCCGGCGACGTCGTGGATGGCATTGGGGTTTTTCCAAATCAAGAAGAGGAATTAGCCATTGACGACA
>CAYHCZ010000086.1:0-6881 GCA_964355295.1 uncultured Methanomicrobia archaeon | reverse complement strand
GGAATCTGCATGAGCACCGATTCAATCTGGCTCGGGAACACGTTGATGCCTCTGATGATGATCATATCGTCTACGCGCCCTTGGATGCGCATAATTTTTGGATGCGTCCGTCCGCACTCACACTCCTCCCACACGAGCGAGGTGATGTCTCCCATTCTGTAACGTATGAGTGGTAGTGCCTCTTTTGAAAGCGTCGTCACGACGAGTTCTCCTTTCTTTCCCTGCTTTGCTGGCCTGCCGTGATCGTCGACAATTTCAAGCAAGAAGTGATCTGCCCACACGTGAATGCCATTCTGCGCGGAACACTCGGTAAAGAGCGGACCGCTCATTTCAGACGTGCCGTAGATGTCATACGCTTTTATCCCAAGGCTCTGCTCAATGCGTTTTCGCGATTCGAGCGACCAGGGCTCAGCTCCTAAGATGCCCGCTCGTAGTTTAGTTTGCGACGCTATATCGACGTTCATTGACTCAGCGACTTCGGCGATGTGGAGGAGGTACGATGGCGTGCAGGCGATGGCTGTCGTTCCGAGGTCTTTCATGAGGCTTATCTGTCTCGTCGTCGTGCCAGCGCCTATAGGTAGAACGGTTGCGCCGATCTTTTCCACCCCGTAGTGGAGGCCGAGCCCGCCTGTAAACAGACCGTAGCCATATGCGACTTGGACAACGTCACCCCGTCCTAACCCACACGCCGTTAGTGAACGTGCTAAGCACGTTGACCACACGTCGATGTCGTTAGCGGTGTAACCGACGACGGTCGGCACGCCCGTCGTGCCGCTTGAAACGTGAAATCGCACGATCTGGCTCTGTGGAACCGAGAACATGCCAGTCGGGTAGGTGTCGCGCAGATCCGTTTTGTGCGTAAACGGCAACTTTGGGAGATCTTCAAGTGACCGAATATCGTTTGGTGAAATACTGGCCGATCCAAAGCGTTCCTAGTAGAAACTGGAGTATTCGAACGCGTTTTCGACCAACCGTCGAAGCTTGCGTTCTTGCAGCTGTTTGAGCTCTTCTTCTGGCAAACGTTCGATGTTGGGATTCCAAAACTCCATAATAGATTGTCCTTTTCTTGTTTATGCCACGTAATTTACCCATTTTAATACTTTAACGTTCTGAGCTGCACTGGCTTATGGTATTCCAAGTAAGGTGGGCATGTAGTGGCGTCAAAACAAATCAAAGGTGTTGTATTACCAGTGATATATCAATTAGTTATATATAGACAGATAGCAAGATATGGCGTATAAGACGTTAACTGTCGTCTATTTACAATCCACTTCTAATGCAATTTGAGCAGCAATGAAAGCCATTGAAACTAAGGATCTGTTTAAACGATTCGAGGACGTTGAAGCTATCAAGGGCATTACTCTTGATATTGACGAAGGGGAACTCTTCGGATTGCTCGGACCTAACGGAGCCGGCAAGACAACTTTAATCTCAATGCTATGCACCATAGAGAGGCCCACGAGCGGCTCGGCAAGTATCTACGGACACGACGTGAGAAAAGAACCCGATACCGTGCGGGGGTTAATAGGGATCGTGTTTCAGGATCCGAGTCTCGATAGTAACCTGACTGGTATGGAAAACCTCGAGTTCCACGGCCGGCTCTATAAAGTACCCCGAAGCGAAATAGCCGAGAGGATAAACGACGTGCTCGAACTCGTCGAACTGAGTGACAAGGCGGACATCATCGTTAAAAAGTACTCTGGAGGAATGAAGCGGCGTTTGGAGATCGCGCGCGGTTTGCTTCATCATCCGAAAGTCCTCTTTCTCGACGAGCCTACGCTGGGCCTTGATCCGCAAACCCGGCGGCACATCTGGGATTACATCGTGCGTCTTAAAAAAGAAAAGCAGATTACGATAATCTTGACGACGCATTATATGGACGAAGCTGATCAGCTGTGCGATCGCATTGCTATTGTGGATCATGGGAAGGTCGTTGCGATGGACACACCTGAGAACCTTAAACACGATGTCGGCGGCGACGTCGTGATAATGACGATCCCAAAAGGGGGTGAGGAGCTCAAGGTCAAGCTCGAACAGTTTGAATTCGTCAAGTCGACCCAATTAGTCGACGGCACGTTGCGGCTGAGCGTCGATAAAGGTGAGACTGCGATACCGGTAGTTATGGACGTGGCACGCCAAGAAGGGATCGCCGTGCCCTCGATTTCACTCCGTGAGCCTACACTTGAGGATATTTTTATCAAATATACAGGGCATGAGATCCGAGCACAGGAAGCGCCAGCGGGGTTCGCCCGATTCCACAGCCCAAGGAGGTAATAGCCATGCCAAACGGACGAATGGAATTTATCGGTGACATCTATTCAATCTGGCTTAGAGAGATGATCCGCTATGTCCGCGCTCGGTCGCGGGTCGTCACCTCCATATTAACTCCGCTGCTGTGGCTCATTATTTTCGGAGCAGGATTTGGCTCATCGTTCGGTGGGCCTGGCAGCAGCACGAACTATATCAACTTTCTCGCGCCCGGAATCCTCGGCATGACGATGCTCTTTACTTCAGTGTTTTCCGGGATGAGCGTTATGTTTGACAAAGAGTTTGGCTTCCTTAAAGAAATCCTCGTCGCGCCAGTATCGCGAACGTCAATCGTTCTCGGAAAGGCCCTTGGAGGTACAACGCAAGCCTCGATACAAGCTCTGTTGATACTTATCTTTTCGACGTTGATTGGGGTGAGGATATCGGGCACATTGGGGCTGGCAGCTGCCTTGGCGCTCATAATAGTGACGATGTTTCTTATCGGCATGGGTTTTGTGGGGCTTGGCATCAGTATCGCTTCACGGCTTGAGAGCATGGAGGGCTTTCAAGTGATCTCCAACCTCTTGGTAATGCCCATATTCTTCTTAAGTGGGGCATTCTTCCCTGTCACGTCGTTGCCCGACTGGATGAAGGTCCTCGTGAACATCAATCCGCTCGCATATGGGGTTGATGTGTTGCGTTACGCTGTCACGGGCCTGCACTCATACTCGTTAACGCTCGATCTGGCAGTCGTATTCGGATTCTTCGTGTTAATGACCGTTGTTGGATCCGTTCTGTTTCGAAACGTTCGCTAGGGCAACTTGTCTGCGCTATAAAAAAGGAAATTGCGCCTTTGTCAGTGTGGGGTTCGACATCCGGGACTCAGATGAAATGTTCCGGATCTCGGTCAAACATCACTTTGCACCCAGGCGCGCAAAAAAAGTACTTTTTGCCCTTATATTCACTGACGTACTTTGCCGTCAGGTCATCTACATCCATATTGCAAACGGGATCTTTTGCCATTTTTCCTCTCATTAAAATCTATTTACGAGTTTAAATCACTACCTCTACCGCCCGAGCCGCTTCGTTCCCAGAAAAAATCAAAAAGTTCGGCGAGGTGTCTATAAGTTATTTGGTCCGCAGTGACGAAAAATCCACAGGAGGTATCTGTGTCGTATCCTTCTTGGGGGGTCATTCGCGGGAAACAGATTAGGGCGCAAAATTCGTTAAGCAGCAGCACGGTATTGACACCGTCGACGCATCGAATGGGGAAGCGCTCTGTTGTTGCCGCGCGTTTGCAGAGCACTTCAACCGCGGAGGCCTTGACCGTTGTTTCATCGATGATGTAATTCAAAACCCACAGGAAGCTTTTCGCTTCGCGCACTAAATCCGTTGCTGCTGCGGCCACCAGGCTACCCTCTGAGAAAAAAAACTCACTAAGGTCGGCCGGCAAACGTTTGAGGTGCTCTGGAAGTTCAGCTGCTGAGTGGCGTTCCCAGTATTCCAACAGATCTTGGACGTCGCTTATGCCCTCGACATAGGTTACGACTACCTTTCCATATTCCGATATAACGTAGTCACCGTTTGGGAGCTGACGGATGAGTTCTACATCTTCTAACCGACGGAGGTGTCGTACAACTTCGTGCACGAGCAAACCAAATCGTCTGCAAATGTCTACAACTGACGTTCGTTCATACAACTGGTTAAGGATGTCGAGCCGGCTAACGTCTGAAAGTGACAAAAAAAGCCTCGTCAGTTCGTAAGAACTCCGTATAGGCATACTATCTCCGTAAGGCGTTGAGCCGCAGACGCGTGCATGCGTACGGTAAGAAACGTATAAATAACATTCCCCTTTTAGAATTTACAGCGGAGGTTGGCCTTGAAAGTGGTCCACGAGGATGTCAAGCGCGAATTGATTCAGATCTTAACGGGACTCGACGTGCGAGAGACGAAAAAGCTGCATATCGTCTGCACGCCGAGCTTCTACTTGGATCACTTTCTTCAGGTCGACGATGTAAGCACCTTTTGTGCTCGACTTCGAACGAAGTACGAAACAGGTGGGGGAAACATTCCTGGCTTTGTCCAAAACGTGCTTTCAGGCGGGGGGGCCGTTAATACGGCAATCGCTTTGTCACGATTGGGGCTGAGCTCTCATTTCATCGGCAGGACGAGCGAATTTGGACATGACGTTTTAAAGATCTTTGCCCGGAATAGCGGTATGGACGTTTCCCACACAAAGACGGACGGGAGGTTGGGGCAGACCCTCGCGATTGAGATCGGAGCGCGAAAAATTAATGTTATGCTCAACGATGTTGGCTCAAACTACGATTTTACGTTTGAAAGCTTACGAGACGCTGACCTCGAATTAATCGAGAATAGCCAGCTCGTAGCCGTTCATGACTGGGGTACCAACGTTGTTGGTGGTACTGATCTTGCAGTGAAAACGTTCGAGTACGCTAAGCAGTACAATGTCAAGACGTATTTTGACTCAGCGGATCCGAGCCCTCGCATTGACGAACTTCAAGAGCTCTTTGAACGCGTCATCGTGAACAAAAACCTCGACATGTTGAGCATGAATCAAAATGAGCTGATGCAGCATGTAGGTGAGACTACGATTGAACGTGCGATCGCGTTCAAGCAGCGAGTAACCTCGCGGATTGACTATCACACGCCGTCTTATGCGGCCTCGATTGACGACAATATAACGTTTATCCCCGCATATGACGTGGAACTGCATCGGTCTACGGGTGCGGGCGATGCATGGAACGCTGGTAACATCTTTGGTGAGCTTCTTGGCTTGACGCCGGCCTGTCGTCTTTGTTTAGCGAACGCGGTAGCTGGTTTTTATGTTTCGAGTAGGCGTGCAGCACATCCCACCGTTGATGACCTGGTTGCGTTTATCAAGGCGGCGCAACTGCGCGCTCTCCCTTCAGAAGTTGCCAGCGTTTTATAGTTGATGAGTTCTCAAACAAGCGCCGGCAAGCTGTATTGCTCGACGGAGAGTAGCCAAAGGTGGTCAAAACATTGAAAAAACGAGAGCAGAACACTCACTCGTCTCGTTCGACGCCAATCTCTGCATAAAATCTGCGCGTCACGACTTCTTCGACGAGGTGTAGTAGCGTCGTCCGGTCGCGGACGCCCATAAAGACTCCAAGAGGGATCTGCGCGGCACCGGCGTTTGAATGGCCGCCAGCAGAGCCTATGTCGCCAAAAGCTTTGTTCATAACCTCACCGATGTTTACTCTGATATCCTTGCTCCGCGCTGACACGTGGATCTTCTCGTCATTCATCCCAAAGACCGCGACGGCGGTTACCCCCTCAAGGTTGAGCAGGTAATCGGCAGCCTGCGCGAGCGCGTCAATGTTGTGAATAAACCCAACGTTCGAGATGAGATAGCTCCCGGTAATGTGTTTGTTGTGGATAGCCTCACCTATTATATCGAGCGTCTCCATCGACATCGTTGGAAATTCGATTTGGATGAGGACCTCTCTGTCGGAGAGCTGCATAAGCGTCGTAGCAGCGGCGAGATCCGCTGGAGTCACGTGGACTTTGTAGTCCTGCGTATCGATTCGTATACCGTAGAGCAAAGCGGTGGCAAGTTTTTTGTCGATGTCTATGTCGAGCTCTTCGAGGTAACTTGTCAGTATCGTGGCGGTTGAGCCGACGTCTCTGATATCAGTGTAGAGGACGTTTTGTTCAGGAGCGCCGTGATGGTCAATGATAATCCCCACGTTGTCAAAGTTCTTCAGTGGATTGTTCGCCCCTGGGGTGGCCGTGTCGACCAAGGCGAGCATGTCGTAGTCTGTCGGGTCAACTGTATCAACATGGACAAGATCAATATCGAGCAAGTTAACAAATGCCCGGTTTTCTTGTCGGCTAATCTCCCCGTGGTAAATTATTGCCGCTTCGGTGTCGACGCTTGCGGCGATTTGCCTAAGCGCGAGAGCGCTTGCTATCGAGTCCGGATCGGGGTTATCATGAACGAGAATGCCGAGCGTCTTTATAGACTTGAGGATCTGATGAAGTCGAGTTGCCGACCGCTGTGATTCGGCCCTCTGCAGATCGTGCAGCGTGGCTTTCGCAATCAGTGACGATGGGTAAACGACCGCATCAGCGCCGAGTTCTTCGAGCTTGTCCTTGCTCAGCGGGTCAGCGGCACGGACGATGACAAAAACGTCCGGCTTTCTTTCCTTTATCGCACTCAGCGCCGCCATATTCGCTTTAACGTCGGAGCTCAGAATCATTACAGTCTCAAGGTCGGTGGCGAGCAGGTTCGCGATGACCTCCTCCTTCGTTATGTCACCAACGTATGCATCAAAATTCTGATCGCGCAGCGTCTCAACGCGTTTCGCGTTTTTCTCGATGATGGTAAACTTCCGGCCGCGTTGTGTGAGTTCCTTAGCGACGAGAAAGCCAACGCTGCCTGCGCCGAGTATCGCGTATGTGAGTCGCTCGTCTATTTTAAGGGGTATGCCTTGCTCGAAGCTTGTCGCGTTGTAACCCGAAATAAGCTACCACCTGCTTCTTGAGCCTTTGGTGAGATCTCAAATTCGAATTGGGTAACGTATATATGTGGACGGGGTATAAGAGCATATGCCAAAAAACGGGCCGGTAGCTTAGTCAGGCAGAGCGTT
>CAYHCZ010000085.1:0-6894 GCA_964355295.1 uncultured Methanomicrobia archaeon | reverse complement strand
AATTAAAGAAGAAAAAGGGTTTGGCATAACGCTTGACGCCATAATATATGATGGCATTCTCAAGACCGGTGACCAGATCGTGGTTGGGGCTTTTGAGCAACCAATCGTGACAAAAGTGAGGGCGTTGTTAAAACCTGAACCGACTGGGGGCTTCAAACGGGTTAAAAAAGTGATCGCAGCTGTAGGAGTTAAGATAGCCGCCCCAGGCATTGAAAATGCGCTTGCAGGGTCACCTGTTAGAGTCGCTGCAAACGATATCGACAAAGTAGTTGCAGATATCGAGAGAGAGCTACGTGAAATAACGATCAGCACTCAAGACGTTGGGGTTGTAATCAAAGCAGATACTATAGGCGCTTTGGAAGCGCTTGTGGGAGAGCTAAGCCGTGCTGAGGTCCCGATCAGCAAAGCCGGGTTGGGAGAAGTCTCTCGACGAGACATCATCGAAGCAGAAACAATAAGTGACCCATTATATGCAGTTGTTCTCGGCTTCAATGTCGATGTCTTGCCAGATGCTAAAGATGAAGCTGAGAAATCAGATGTGAGTGTGTTTGTAAGTGACGTGATCTACGGGCTAATCGAAGAATATCAGACTTGGTTTGAAAAACAAAAAACATTGCACGGAAAAAAACGCTACGAGACTATCGTAAGGCCTGGGAAATTCAAAATATTGCCTGGATTCGTTTTCAGGCAAAGTAAGCCTGCGATAGTAGGAATTCAGGTGCTCGGAGGAACGCTTAGGAATGGGGTCTCTTTAGTGCGAGAAGACGGAGTCCGAGTTGGAACGCTAAAAGGTATGCAAGACAGAGGCGAAAACGTAAGCGAAATACGCGAAGGAAAAGAAGTTGCTGTTTCGATTGACGGACCAACGGTCGGAAGACAAATAAATGAGGGGGACTTAATTTACGTTGAAGTGCCAGAAAAGCACGCAAAAGTAATGGAGCAAGAACTGTACGATTCGCTTGGCCAGAGCGAGAGATTGATGCTTGATGAGTTTTTAACGATCAAGCGCAAGGAGAACCCGTTTTGGGCTAAGTAAATCCTTCCTGCAAACCAATCCTACAAGATATCAAAACAGAGGGTAGAGGGGCCACTAAAGAGGAGAGTAATGTAAATGGCAGACTTTAGGTTAATCATTTCTGATCCAAGCAAAAAGAGCGCCTATAAGATGGAAGTTACAGGTGCGCAAGCAAACAAGCTGTTTGGTTTAGGTATCGGTGACTCGTTACAAGGTGAGGCGCTTGGCCTCAACGATTACGCGCTCGTCATAACGGGTGGTTCCGACAAAGATGGCATCGCTATGAGGCGAGACCTTCCTGGGACGATTCGAAAGCGATTGCTATTAACAGGCGGCGTTGGCTATCATCCAAAAAGAGCGGGGATTAGAAGGCGCAAGAGCATCCGAGGTCGAGTAATTTCCGCAGAAACTGGTCAGATTAATCTCGTTGTAGAGAAAAGTGGACCTAAACCACTCGATGAAATTTTTAAAACGACAGAGCCTGAGGGATAAACGGCTCTATTTGCTTCATCGCTTTTGCCTTCGCTCTACTGTGCGCCGCTATATCTAATTTCTTCGAGTAGAGACACTTATAATAAGTGAATTTACATCGTGCGTTCCAGCTGCTGCAAAGTCTCAGAAAATTTGCGTACGATCGACCTAGCATAGAATCTCAGGCAAAAACCGCTCGAATTAAGGTCTTTATTGCTAACCAAGCAAGGCGGTGTCTTGCCCTCTTACAAGACTACGAAATTTGGCATGTACTGCTGCTATCTGCTGTAGTTGCTCGTCAGTTTTACTTGCTAAAACGTTCAAACGCGGGAAGACTGTGTTATCAGAAGCGATGGAAAAAAAACGCGATAGCTCCGGTGTTGTAGCGTGCGTTGGAATCAAGCGCGGGTCGCTTAAGAATTCGTTACACCTATCTTCCCACAAGGTAACTACATCAAAAGTAGAGTTGATGCCCTCTGTTCGGAACTTTGTAAGGAAAAGGTATAATGGGCGTATATCAACACACGCAATTCCAATGTTGGCGTAGGGGAGCGAATACATATTTCCATTAAATGCCACTGAAAGTCCGCCAGTGCTTCTAATCCGCTGAAGCATTATATAGTCAGTTATACTGTCACCGATTGCTGCAGTTTGTTTTGCGCGTGCCGTGTCGATCACCGACGTTAAGGCGTCAGCCTTACGTTTGCCCCCCATTACCGAGACCATTTCGAAAATTTCATTGATACGCGTCTTTGGTATTTTTACAAAGAAGAAATGATTAAGTTTGGCGGCCAGTTTCTCAATCCCAAAATTTTCGTAGCCGTCACTCGAACAAAACGAGATTAATTCGTTTTGAATCTCACTGATTAGTTTGATCTCTACGTCATCCAGTAAGTCATAAAATGAATCTAACGGAAAACGTGTGCAGTGTACATTTTTACGTTCAATACCTAGCTCCGACGCGATGTTGTAAGCATGTTGTTCATAGCTTGTTGAAATGATGTGAACATTCCACATATCCTCTTGCAGCCACTTGATGAGCTCTTTGGCGCCGCTTACCAGCTTTGCTCGTTTTGAAACCTTGACGATATCCAGTTCTGTTACGCCATTAACTAATAAAAATGGCACGATCAGCTTTAGCGTATCTCCGGGTTCGTAATCCGGAATGTTTTGAAGAGCGAGATAATCGTCATATCTACTTAAAACTTCAAAAAGAGCTGGTCCATCTTTGATCAAATGCATTACTTCGTATGCGTTGTCTTGCGGCGACAATGGCCCTTCTAAATCGAAAGCAGCTGTGAATGTGCGAGCCACGCTTACCAAGTGCCCTTGAAACCTGATAAACGTTGCTTAGGGATGGTGTAACAACAACTAGCTCTATAAGAGTGCTTGTGTTCCGATCATCTGTTAATTCATTGGCAGGGATGATCCACATGCTGTTCACGCGGCGATTTAAGACTCAAAATGAGATGACAGACATAGACCGAACGCGCAGCCGGGCCATTATCGTGTCGTATCGTTGGCTTCTTTCATTCGACCGGGAATTCGAGGTTCGTTGGTGATGTCTGGTAGTCTATGCCGTTGAGGATTCGCCGGTGTTACGCAGGCGCTGTAGACGGTACGAAATTAACCATCGGAGCTCTGAGACGTCGTGTTTTTTGGCGCTTATCGGTACAACTCGATCGATCCATTGCCTGTACGGAGGGAGCATTCCAAGTTGTGATACTATCTTGTTTAAGTTGGCTTCGTGTGTTTCTATCTTATCCATCTTGTTGATAGCAATGATAGGGTCAATCTCAAGATAGAGCAAATATTCAAAAAGGTCAATATCAAGCGGCCTTGAATGCCTTTCGATGATTTTTAGGAATGATTTCGCGTCGATGATTTGTACTGCTAATAAGGGGTGTTGACATTTGTCGCGGGTGTTTTCGGAAATATTGCGCAGCATAGACTGAAAATTTGTCATTCCGCGCCGGAATCCGATTCCAGGTAAATCTGTGACTACCAAGTCACCAAGTTCATATCGGACAGGTACTTTAGTGACGCCAGGATTTTTTCCCATCCGCGTTTTCAGTCCGAAAAGTTCCTTTATTACAGTAGACTTACCTGCATTTGTTCTTCCAACAAAAAACACTTCAATGCACTTCATAGTTGCACGTACGCTTCTTTGGCTGTAGTTCATCTAAGTGTATTTATGTCATCTTCGTCCTTGAGCCTCCTCCTCTTTTTTCGCTCATATTTTTGGTACGACCAGGCGAATAACATAACTAATACTGCTGCATTGGCTATTGCGAGATTTAAGGCCGTCAGACCTAAACTCCCGGGTAAACTAAGCACGATCGAAATCGTCGTTAATACTCCGACGCCGATGCCGAAAGACACCGTCAGCATCTCAATAATGTCAAAATTGCGCATCTTTGTGCCGGCTAGAATCAAATAACCAGGGAGCATAATCAAGTAAAGCAGCCCTAGAATGAAGATTAAGATGCTTGAAAACTCGATGTTCACTTTTGTTCCCCTAATCACAATAAAGTTAAACTGTTCGCTATTTCTGACGCGTGCTACGTGCCTTTCAATTTGTAAATGATGACCGACGGATTTGAATACACAATCTCAAAGTAGTTTGGATCCTTCATTGTCGTCGCTATCTCATACTGTTGTTCATGCGAGCCCACGAAAACGTAGGATACGTTGTTTTGTTTGAGGTTGAAACTTAAAACCTCTGGACTGCGCTCGTTCATCAACGCGTTAATCTGTTGCTGCAAGTCGATTCCGTTATACTGAATTGCATAAAGTTCGCCTGCAAAAGCAAGCCGCCGACCGGTCTCAAATGGAATCCGAGGGAATGTGGACGGTTCTTCGAGAAAGATAGCGTCTTTTGATGTATTTCCTTTTATCCACTGCATAGCTTGTAATTCGTCAGTCGAAGCGAAGACGTACGTATCGTCATTATAAAACTCCCATAAATAAAACGACGTGGGAAGCGCGAGGCAAAGCGCTGCTAAAATAGCCAGAATTTTGAGAAACTTAGTTTTTGACCAAAAATACTCACCATGCGGCTTTGTTATAACGATTACAACATAGTAGCTGGCAAAAATGGCTATGGGAAGCCATAGGTAAACTAAGAAGCGATAGCTGTTGGTAGTGAGCGGAAGTGCGATAACATTCGCGGCTACTAGTGCGCATAGCGCGTAGAATATGAGTGGTTTGCCTGTTTCTTCTCTCAACGACTTGTAGGCTCCGATGCATGCTATAATACCGACTATGCCATAAACGACAAACCAGAAAAAGAGTGGAAAAGTGAAAAATGCAATTTCAGCTTGATTTGGACCTCCTATAAGGAGGAATAGCATCGGTGACGCTATAGCCCCTCCAACGACGAGAGCACCGAGATGATATTGCGCGCACTTAGGACTTCGTTTAGCATACTTGTATACTATATAGGCTGCTACTGCAACAAACAATGAGAACGCTGTAATGAGATGATAATATGGGAGTATGCCGAGAATTAACCCAAAAATCAGCGCATTTCGCACGCTCAACTCCTTTATCAACGTTATCCACAAAATAAATGCAAATGTAAGAACTACTAGCGCAAATGTTTGCGTTTGTGGCAGCAAATAGAATAGCATGGTTTGGTCGTACTTGACGGCCGCTGCTTCTGCAAAACGGTAAATAAGAAAGGGAAATAGGTCGCTTGGTCGTTGAGCGATAACTATAATCCACGCAAGCCCTCCGCCAAGCGTGTACAGAATCATTGCGATTAACGCTGTTGCGTTATTGAATGCCCTCCGACAAAGCACGTAGATATTCAATGAAAGTGCGAAGAAGAGGATGGGAACTGTTATCTTAAAGATTGTAAGAGAGCTGATGCCAGTTAGAATGCTTAGTGTCCCCACAAAAAGATGCATAAAAAAATCATAAACGATATAGTGCGCAGGAAGATAGGGATTCTCAGGCGGTATATGTGGGGATTCATTGAATCTAGCTATTATAGAAAGGTGAAAGTTAAGGTCAGACGCTTGAGTGGGATTCATTACGAGCCCTTCGTCGTCAACGACCAACGATTTAGAGAGCGGAATGCTGACAACGAGTGCAAGCGACAGTGCTAACAGGAAAGGGGGTGCGAGCGAGGTCAACTTATGGTCACGCTTGTCTTCTTCGCTGTCGACTTCGGGCGGCTTCACGTCTTCTTTTTTAACAGCAAATGACAGTATCGACGCCGCAATGATCGCAAGACCGATAGCCGCGCCGGTCAGTGCGATACCGGCTCCTGCGAAGTAAACGAACGTTGCAGCAGTCGGTATGACTACGAGTGAGAGAGCAAAGGAATAGGTTACGGTCTCCAAAATATCGGTCTGCTTGGCGTCCCTGTAAAGTAGAAAAAAAGCTAAACCAGGGAGGAAAAAAAGTAATGGAAGCGAAAAAAACTGCAAAGGAAGCAACAAGACCACCCCTATAACAGCAGTCAATAGCTGAACCGGAAAATTAAGTGGCCTAACCATAGTTCGTTTATGCACCTTGGGTTTGTTTTATCGAACCTAATAAGCGAGCATCAAGGTAATGCAGGACTGCAAATGCTCCAATTCCGGCCGCTACCACCAAGGACTCAACAAAAAAAGTCAGAAACCGGTCCATGAATATTCCTATGCCTAGCAAATCGTTTTTCGTGAGTAAAAGGGAAGCTATGACCCATGAGTAAAGCAGGAACCGCTTATTAGTTTTATTTCGTTCGAGCCAGGCAAGCCCGATGGCAGCAAAAGGAAGAAGAAGCACCCCGGCTCGCTCGAAGAATCCTACGCTAAACTCACTTGCCAGGAAATCGACTGGGGTGCCTTCGTGATATTTAACTTGAGAAAGTCCCAAAATGCTCACCGTATGCAAAGTGTACACTTGCCATAATGCATAAACCGCTAGGACAGTCACGAGCGGGACAAACACCTTTAGAAACTCGTCTTTCCTCTTGATTTGCGTAAGAGCGTAAGCTGCTAAAACGAGAGCGAGGGTTAACAGCGTCATTTGATGCGTTAATGCTGTCACTGCGGCGGAAACAACGGAGAGTGCGACGTATGCATTGATTTTAAATGTCCCCTCTGTTTTGTTAGCCAGAATAAAAACGAGTGTAAGCGGTAACATGAAGAGTCCGAGGAGCTCTGGCAATGCCCGGATCGTGAATATTGTCATCTCCGGTGAAACGACTAGGAAGAACAAAGCGCAAATGGCTGCGCTCGCGTGCACAAGTTGCTTTGTGAATGTGTAGATAACGCAGAACACAGCGACGGACAGAGTTATCGTGATCAGTCCCGAAACCGCCATAGGATCGATTCCGGAAAATAGTGACTGCGACGCTATCAGCAGGCGATATGCTGGAACATAAAAATGTGGGAAGCCACCGTTGTACGACAGCT
>CAYHCZ010000084.1:0-7136 GCA_964355295.1 uncultured Methanomicrobia archaeon | reverse complement strand
GCCTCAACAAGCTCCGTCGTCACGATTAACGTCGAGGCCGTGGCCACAACGCAAACCATTCATTACGTTCCTCAAATGGGATCAACGTGGGCGAACTTGGGGACTGCTGGTTCCATCTATAACGCTTATGTGACTGCCCCCAGCTTATTCCGAACCCAATCAAATGGATACCCGTATTGGGATAACACCGGACAAAATGCTTATATCTGTATCCCTGCAGGCAGCGCAACAAACAACCAGAACGTGGCTTCGTGGGAGATAGGCTTTCATTACACAGGACTAGTTTCCGACCAGCGGTATCAGAGAATTTGGGACAAAGCAGCTGGTGGTTTTTATATTGGAATCGACACCATATATGGCGCTGATAGCAGTTATCTTGTAATTTACCGCGTTACGACCGACGGCGTTAATCACGCGCGGTGGTATATTCCAACCGATACCGTACTCCGCGCAGGCCACAATTATTACGTTCAAATTGCGTGGGACGGCAGTGTAGGTCCCGGAAACGAACCCTACCCGACAATCTGGATCGGCGAGGACGCTCAAGCACCGGTGCATCAAACGCACTGGGACGAGAGCGGAGGCGCTCTTGAGGGAACTGGAGCATGGTACGACGATTCAGTGGGTCCTGCTAACTTGGCAAATATTAGTGACGATCTTCCATGTGGCAGCACTTCATCAGCGAAGAACTCCGGGCTCAACGGCGGCATCTTTGTCTATCGGCAATATACTTCAATCGTTGATTTTAGCACCGGCGGGAGCTGGAATACCGACAAACTGGCTTGGACGACCTAGTCCACGTTTTTCTCATGAGTAGGTAGATTCGGGAATTGATTGTTTGATGCCCAGCCGTTGGTGACAAGGAACGGCGGTTTCAAGAGTTAAGGCGCGCGTTTTTCTAGCGCGTCAAAGCGACCTTGTGATGACGATTGGGCAAATACTCTCAAAAATTAAATAAGTTAGGGATATGAGTGAAGAGTTGTGAAAAGAGATATCATCCGAATTAATGAAGAAAAATGTTCAGGTTGTGGCAGTTGTGTTACTGGATGTCCTGAGGGTGCTTTACAGGTAATTGATGGGAAAGCCAGAGTTGTCAGTGATTTATTCTGCGATGGTTTAGGGGCCTGCATTGGGGATTGTCCCGAGGGCGCTATAGACATTGAAACAAGAGAAGCTGAACCTTATAATGAGTACAAGGTTATGGAAAATATCGCAAAAGCAGGGCCCAATGTCATAAAAGCTCACCTGCAACATCTTCATGAACATGGCCAAGAGGATCTATTAAATGAGGCTATTAATTTTTTAAAGGCAAATAGCATTGAAATTCCTTATTATGAAGGAGAACCGTTGGACCGCGGTTGTCCCGGTTCAATGACACTGGATTTGCACAGATCTGGCATTCAAACTCAGGAGCCAGTGATGTTAACTACTGAACTCGGGCATTGGCCCATACAGCTACAGCTTTTAAACCCCAACGCGCCTTACCTCAAAAATGCTGAACTTTTGTTGGCGGCCGATTGCGTCCCCTTCTCCTATGCTAATTTCCATCAAAGGTTCTTAAAAGACAAGGTTTTGATTATCTTCTGTCCCAAACTGGATAAAATCATAGAGGAATACGTAGATAAATTATCTGAAATCTTCCAGAAACAGGATATAAAATCGATCTCTATTGTGCATATGGAAGTTCCCTGCTGCTCGGGGATAGAAATTATCGTCCGAAGGGCACTGGAAAAAGCCCAAAAAATCATAACAGTTAAAGATTACACTATTTCGATAAAAGGCGAGATAATATAGCACCCTTAGTAGAGATGGAATTTCCCCCCTTCTTCGTATCCAAGACGTCCTCAACGGACGATTTTAGTGTAGCAGATTGTAAAGAGAACGGAAAAATCCTGCGCTGAGTTCGTGTTCAATGACGGTCGCTCCGTCTGGTGTCTTGGAGAGTCTCATCTTGTCAAGCAGACCCTGCTAGCTTATGGAAGGATAAAGTCGCATTATTATTCGTAGTAATAATGGTATCCTATGCTCTATAAACACAGATTTACATCGTAGAAGAAATAGATTATAGGGGGGTCTATGCTTTTAACACACTATTTTTTGGAGAAAATCGCTCACAGTTCGTATATGTTAACTGGGAAGCAAACCTGTGCCGTAATAGACCCAAGACGAGATGTTGAGATCTATATCAACGAGGCACGGAAACTCGGTGTCACGATAACCCATATTTTGGAGACTCATCTGCATGCCGATTTCGTCTCCGGGCATATGGACTTGGCTGCTCAAACCGGAGCAAAGATCTATGCTCCCAAATCTGGCAGGTGCAAATTTGACCATGTACCTGTGGCTGAAGGTGACAGCATAGGCGTAGAGGACATGCGCTTGGACGTCTTGGAAACCTCCGGTCATACTCCAGAACACGTGGTATATGTGGTAACTGACAAGTCACGTGGAGATTCACCCGTTGGTGTTTTTGCGGGAGATGTGCTTTTTGTAGGAGATGTGGGTAGGCCGGACCTATTCCCGGATATTGCTCGCGAGCTTGCGGGGAGACTTTTCCACAGCCTGCATGATAAACTGCTCAAACTTCCGGATTATTGTGAGGTCTACCCAGCCCACGGCGCCGGTTCTTTGTGTGGTCGGTCGATAGGTGCCAAATGGACCACTACTATTGGGTATGAACGCAGCCATAATGCCAGTTTGCAGATAACAGATAAGGACGAATTCATCCGCTCTCTGACCTCGAATATGCCACCAGCTCCTGACCATTTTAGTCGTTGTAGTGACGTCAACCGAAACGGGCCAACACTTGTCTCAAAACTCCCGGTTCTTGGGGAGTTACGGCCAATAGATTTTCTAAAGCGCATACAGAAAGGCGATGAAGTGCTCGATGTACGCACTTACGCAGCTTTTGCTGGTTTTCACATTCCGGGAGCTTGGCACTTGGATCTTAACAGCAATTTCCCTACTTTTGCCGGATGGACGATGCCAGAAGGACGCGATATATTGCTGGTGGCGGATAATTATCAGGAAGCCGTAACCGCTAATTTATGGGCGCGCCGAGTCGGGGTCGACCAAGTGGTGGCTTATCTAAATGGAGGCATGGTGAGTTGGGCAACCTATGGGCTCGAGATCGATCATATCCACCTCATCTGAGCTGAAACACTCTTTGAGCATATCACCACTGGTATTACGCCTCTCGTGCTGGTGGATGTGCGCACACCGCTCGAATTTGCTGATAGTCATATTGAAGGGGCGATCAATATCCCAGCATCAGACCTGCGTACCCGCTATAAGGAATTAAATCCGGAAAAACTTACGTATGTTATTTGCAGCACCGGAAACCGTTCCAGTCTTGCGGCCAGCATTTTGCAAAAACACGGCTTTAAAGAAGTGTACAACGTCGCTGGTGGTATGACCGGATATAGCGCAGCCGGCCATGCTAAGAAATGTCGTGTGTGCATCAACCCTCACGGCCCGAGGTTTGCAGAAATTCCGTAGTAAATACTGGTCCTGTCTGTAATTCGGGACGTCTGGCGCTTCGATCGCACGCCCGCCTACACCTTCGAAATTGACGAGAGCCACGCGCGGATACCATTGGGGTGATGTCGGGCTTCTTTCTGCGCCGACTTGATGTAATTAATGCGCCACGGACGCTCAAATGAACCCCTTATTTCGGCCTGCGTAACCCGTCGCGGACCGTATGTCCCGGGTTCCAAATCGCTGAAACACAGCATAAAATACGTCCCTCCGGGGGAGAGAACGGACGCCACATTCGTGACAAAGAGGGGACGCTCGGTGTCGCTCAACACGTGGAACAATCCTGAGTCGATGACAGTATAGAATGCTTTCCCGAGATTATGCAGATCTAATGCGTCCCATAGGAGAAAGTTGACGTTTAACGTGCGCCCCTCCGCTTTGCTCCGCGCGTTCTTGATCGCGATGGGGCTCAAATCTATTCCCCATACGGTTTGTCCTTGACTCGCAAGAAACAACGCGTTCTCTCCAGTTCCGCATCCGACATCAAGTACGGATCCAACGATCTCCCCTGCTTTTTAAGCTGCACGAACTCTTTTTGAGGGTGGCCGATGTCCCACGGTGGCGCACCTTCATAAACGAATCGAAGTTCACCATATCAATTAGGATCTATTGAAGGAACGCTATAAAGGTATATTCTGTATTCAGGCAGGGCTTGGAAGTGGAGCTGTAGCATGGCATCAGGCACGACGACGTCAATATTACTAATAACCACCCGCTGTTAACCGGCAAGATTGTCCTTGCATACTTCAAGGAGACCATCGACTATTACGAGTGGCTTGAGGTTGCAGAAATCGAAGGCGACCTGCGAAGGTCATATTTCCCCAGGATTTGAAAAAGATCGGGGCAAGTGCGTGGAACTCATCAGCGCCCAGAGTCAGCTCAATCGCTGTTTCAGCACAGCTTAAATGACCTGGATATAGACAAGCGGTGACGCTTGCATGACAAAGTCATAAGAGGTGAAGTGACTGTGGGAAATGATTTAAAACTTGACTTATTAAAATAAAATATAATTAAAAGAGGATGAAAATGACAGCTCAAAAGAAACTGACCACGGCCGCTGGCGCACCCGTTGTGGACAACCAGAATACCATAACGGCCGGCCCGCGGGGGCCCGTACTGCTGCAGGATACTTGGTACCTGGAAAAGCTAGCCCACTTCGACCGCGAGGTCATACCTGAGCGGCGCATGCACGCGAAGGGCTCGGGCGCTTACGGCACGTTTACGGTGACCCACGACGTCACCCGTTTTACCAAGGCCAAGATTTTTTCCGAAGTGAGCAAGAAAACAGACCTCTTCGTGCGCTTTTCTACGGTGGCCGGCGAAAGGGGCGCTGCCGATGCTGAGCGAGATATTCGCGGATTTGCCATGAAGTTCTATACTGAGGAGGGTAACTGGGACTTGGTCGGCAACAATACGCCTGTATTCTTTATGCGCGACCCGCTTAAGTTCCCCGACCTCAACAAGGCCGTCAAGCGTGATCCCCGCACTAATTTGCGGAGCGCCAAAAACAATTGGGACTTCTGGACCTCACTGCCAGAGGCGCTGCACCAGGTCACCATCGTTATGAGCGACCGCGGCATACCTTATTCCTACCGCCATATGCATGGCTTTGGCAGCCATACCTTCAGCCTCATAAATGCTCAAAACGAGCGGTTTTGGGTGAAGTTCCACTTAAAAACGCAGCAGGGTATCCGCAACCTCACCGATGAGGAGGCAGAAGCGTTGGTCGGCAAGGACCGCGAAAGCCACCAGCGCGACCTCTATGAAAACATAGGAAATGGCAACTTCCCGCGCTGGACGATGTATTTCCAGATCATGCCAGAGAAGGACGCTGCTACTTATCGATTCCATCCCTTTGACCTCACCAAGGTCTGGCTACACGGGGATTATCCGCTAATCGAGGTGGGTGTTATGGAGCTGAACCGTAACCCGGAGAACTACTTCGCTGAGGTGGAGCAGTCCGCCTTCAACCCCGCTAATGTCGTGCCGGGCATCGGCTTTTCGCCTGACAAGATGTTGCAAGGACGGCTGTTTTCCTACGGCGATGCTCAGCGCTACCGCTTGGGGGTCAATCATAATCTCATACCGGTGAACGCCCCGCGGTGTTCAGTTCACAGCTATCATCGGGATGGCGCCATGCGCGTGGACGGCAACTTCGGTAGCACGCTGGCCTATGAGCCCAACAGCTACGGTGAGTGGCAGGAGCAGCCCGAGTTCAAGGAGCCGCCCCTCAGCCTGGAAGGCGCTGCCGACCACTGGAATGCCAGAGAGGATGACGACGATTACTACACCCAACCCGGTCTGCTCTTCCGCCTTATGAGCCCTGAGCAGCAGCAAGTGCTTTTTGAAAATACCGCCCGCGCCCTTGATGATGCTCCTGATGAAGTCAAGGTCAAGCATATCGGTAACTGCCTCAAGGCTGACAAAGCCTATGGTAAGGGTGTCGCCGATGTCCTCGGTATATAGTTGAGCTCAGTGCTCCAATAAAGCTGCAGTCTGGTTCAGGGTTGACCTCCGCTTAAAGAGGCAGACCGTTGCCCTCCTGGGTGGTAATTATAAGTCGACTGGCGCTGGCACATCTAAAAGGAGTCTGCTGATTGCCGCAGGCACCCCGGTCTTGGCGTGGGAGGGTATCGGTGTAGTTATCCCCGCGCTGCCTAAGCACGCCCAGCAGCTCGCGCAGCAAGCGTCTAGTACGAATTATGAATGATCTAACAAAAACGAGTGGGCATGCAGACTCGGGCCCTGTCACCGTTGTCATCCGGCGCCGTATCAAACGTGGCTTTGCCAAGGCCTATGAACAGCTCGAGAAGGAGATATCAGCAGACGCGGCGGCATATCCGGGGTATCTTGGCTCTACGTTTTTGCGCCCTGAAAAGGGCGGTGACCGCGATTTTATAACTATCGTCCGATTTGCGAGCTATGAGAACATGATGCAATGGGAGCACTCGGCAACAGGCTCTGCCTTGATCAACCGCGCTGATGCAATGAGCGAGATTCCTGCCATGATCCGAAGAACCGCGGGATTGTCCATGTGGTTTAACCCGCGCCATCCGGAGTCGCCGCAACGCTGGAAGATGGTCCTGCTCCTCACCGTCAGCATCTTCATCTTGGCTCAGCTCATAACGCCGCTCCTCGGTCCTGCACTCCGGTTGCTGCCTCAACCCGTTGCGTTTTTTATTTCGTTGGTAATACAGGTCGCGTTGCTTACGTATATTGTGCTGCCGTGGCTCACCGCGTTGCTCGCGAAATGGCTCTATGAGGTTCCACGAAACGAGGAATAACCGGGTCTGTAGCAAACGTTAAAAAAAAAAAACACCGAATTGTTTGTTGTTGTACAACTTTTCTGCCAATAAAGCCTATTGCGATATTTAATGCTCAATTCGCGCTTTTTTGGGCCTGCAGTATTTTATCATAGCTAAGAGGAGCTGTGTAAAAAACTGTGAGAAACGAGGGAAAAACAAAAGCTTCTCACACAAATCTCCTTTGCCGGATAACCGTTTATTTCCCCATAGCATCATAACATTGGGATCATATCCCATAATGGATCGGACCGACGTTCAGCTAGTTATGCAGTGAGACCTTGTTTCATAGTGTAG
>CAYHCZ010000083.1:0-7181 GCA_964355295.1 uncultured Methanomicrobia archaeon | reverse complement strand
CTGAACCAATTTGTAAAACTTGCCTCCTAAAAATGAAGTTCAGACTCCGCAGGCTCAGCTGTTTGCTAAACGAGAAGGATTTGTTCAAAATTTATACCGAACCTATAATCTTGTGACTCAGCCCGATCATCCAGAACCTGTTGAACCCCGGAACATCTCTAGAAGGCCGGCAACGGCTTTTGTGCTTCTTTTTGTGGCCGGTCTGCTCGAGGGGTATAACAGGTTCAATCAGAGGAAGAAGTTAACCAAAAGTTAACCAAAACTTAACCAAAACTTGACCGTATTCCTGACCCTCTCTCAGCAGTTTTGTTTTGCCGCAATTGTATTTCGTGGTCAAGGCTGTCAGTCCATAAAATAGTCAAGCGCCTCTGGACAGCGGTTCGTTAATTGCTCGTAGAATTTCCGCGTGAGCTCTCGCGCGCTTATATCGAGAGCGTGCTTATAAGCTTCGACGAGGGGGGCTGGCAGCTTCCTTTTTCGCTTCATGATCGTAACAACGGTCTCAATAGACACATCAACCTCTTCGACCGAACTCCACTTGCTGTCTGTCATACTGTCACGGTTATTACGTCTTCATAGATAAGACCACGTCCGTCTCCTCGACGTCTCACAGGTTGCGATTGAACTCTTGGTGACGGGTGGCACGGTTGCTGGAGGACGGAAAGGTTTAGATCGACTGCTCTTATGCAACCTAACCGACAAGCTCATCAGGACAGCTAAACTTCCAGTGCTCGCTGCGCACGGTAAGCAATGTGGACAATCTAACCATAAACTGGCGAGTTTGTGACCTAAATAAGCAATTCACCAGCTAAGTGTTTTCGCTGATACTGTGAGTAGACGAGTTAAGCTCGTTTGAAGGCTGAGATTTGTGTGGCCCCCCTCAGTACTACACGCTTAATAAGATCTGTTTAATATCTTCTCATAAATATTATTGGATAATTATATTAAATATGAGAACAATTATATAGTCATGCTAATGGGGCGATACCTCGGTGGGGGCGTTGCGTGCAGGCCTACATGCACGATTGCCTAATTTCCTACACCTGAAGGCTTTTTTTTGGATTCACCTCCCTAGCTACAAGGCAAGGTTAAAACGGCAACGCCCCCAATTTTCCCCATTAGCCCTCCATTAATATCTGCATCGAAGGCTCTTATCTAACACTTCTTGATCGTTCGGTTGCAAAAAAAGTTGTAGCACGTGCGCCACGTTTAGCGTTGTCTCGTAAAACCTGTAAGCAAAGCAAAATATCCCCCCCAGAGAGAGAACAAGCGGCACATCAAGCGGTGTGCCAAACAGTTGTGACACAAGGGAGTGGCGTTCAAACGCGGTTTATAGGAATGTGGTAATGATAAGCGCAGCACTTAACCCGATCATGATAAAGACAGTTACCCACGTAACGAGGTTGTAGATCTTCGAATTGACGTGGTCCCCCATCACCCGCTTATCGTTAATGATAACGAGCATGAATATCAGGATGATGGGCAGAAGAATCCCATTGATGACTTGAGAAACGAAAAGTATCTGGAGCAATGGAGCGTTCGGGATCATTATTACGAGCGCACTGACCGCGATAATCCCTACGTAGAGGCCGTGAAATACCGGAGCCTCGCTGAAACTCTTCGAAACGCCAGCTTCTAGACCCAAACCTTCGCTGACGACGTACGCGGTTGAAAGCGGCAAGATGCTCGCAGCAAACAAGGAAGCGTTTAGAAGGCCAAATGCGAAGAGGGCGCCCGCATACTGTCCCGCTAAGGGGAGCAACGCAGCTGAGACATCGGCGACGCTGTTGACCTCGATACCGTGTGTATATATTGTTGCGGCGCACATCACCACGATAAAAAAAGCGACGATGTTGACTACGATCGCACCGGTGACTGCATCAATTCGTGAATAGATAAGATCCTTTACCGGGATGCCTTTTTCGACGATCGATGCCTGAATGTAAAACTGCATCCACGGAGCTATCGTCGTCCCGACTAGGCCGATTATCATCGCTAGATACGCCTGGCTGAAACTAATCTGAGGCACCGCGACGCGTAACGCTGCTTGGTTCCAATCAGGATGCGCAAGTAACCCCGCCAGGATGTACGATACATAGAGCAATGACGCTAACAGGAATATTTTTTCAACGCTTTTATAGTTCCCTTTAACGACAAGTCCCCAGACAAATACCGCCGCTAATGGAAGCGCAAGAAAGAGGGGAACCCCAAATATTCCCGCACTCACCGCTATGCCGGAAAACTCTGCAAGGGTATTGCCAAAATTAGTCAGCAACAGCGCAAACATCAGGAAAAACGTAATGCGCACGCCTGCTCGTTCCCGAATAAGGCTGGCAAGGCCCTTTCCCGTCACGACCCCCATCCGTACGCCCATCTCTTGAATGATGGCAAGCGCTATCGTGATGGGAATGAACGTCCACAGCAGGACATAGCCAAACTGGGAGCCCGCAAGCGAATACGTAGTAATACCACCCGCGTCGTTATCGACGCTTGCGGTAATTATCCCAGGACCCATTATTGACAGAAATATAACAAGTCTGGTCAGCGTGGGCCCCCTCAGATGCCGAAGGAAAAGGTTGTAGTCCATGGGTTGCCCTCAACGATCAACCAAACATCTTGGGGACTTTCTTCTTCCACGCGGTGGGCAAGACAATGTCAATCGCATCGTCTACAGTAACGATACCTTTAAGCTTGGTTTCCTTTTCGACGATAGGGAGCGCAAGTAAGTTGTACTTAGCAATTTTTCGGGCGACCTCGTGTTGATCCTCTCTGACATCGGCGGTAATTAGATCGGTATGCATCAGCGAGGCAAGCTTAGTGTCAGAGGGCGCGGTAAGGATCTCACGAAGCGAGGTGACGCCGACGAGATCATTACCATTCTCCGTGACGTAGATATAATAGATTGATTCTACTGATTTTGCGGCTTTCCGGACCTCTCCGAGGGCCTGCTCGACGGTCTGCTCTTTGTTAACCGCGATAAATTCATTGGTCATAATGCCACCGGCTGTGTCCTCTGGATACTCGAGGAGCTCTTTTATATCCTCTGATTCGTCAGGCTCCATAAGGTCCAAAATAGCTTCAGCGCGGTCAGCAGGCAGGTCGCCAAGGAGGTCTGCTGCGTCGTCTGGTGACATCTCTTCTATAATATCAGCGGCGCGCTCAGTGTCCATGCCTTCTATGAGCGAGACTTGACGCTCTTCGCTTGTCTCTTCGAGCGTGTCGGCTGCTGCCTCCTCATCGAGACAGTTGATAAGCGTCAGCCCCTCTTGGAGATTGAGCTGATCGACGATCTCAGCGATATCTGCGGGGTGGAGCTTCGTTATGTTGTACTTGGGAACGGTCAGTTTTACGCTTATAGGGTCGCTTCGTATCGAGTC
Organism: uncultured Methanomicrobia archaeon; assembly: GCA_964355295.1. Taxonomy (GTDB): domain Archaea; phylum Halobacteriota; class Bog-38; order Methanoflorentales; family Methanoflorentaceae; genus Methanoflorens. The sequence continues at coordinate 3,804 of CAYHCZ010000083.1, read as the reverse complement.
GACGTCCGTCCAAGCGATGTAGTTTTCCTCGGGGTGAATCCCAACGCGTTCAGCCATACGCTCGATTCCAAGCCGTCTTAAAAGCCCTGTGGCCCCAATATCTACGCCAATGAGACGATATGAACCGTTCGTTGGAGCGAGCTTAAGGTCGTTAACACGCCGCAGCTTCTTTCCCTCAACGTCAACCACCTGTCGGTCGAGCACATCTGCAGCGAGAAGCACATCGTGTTCACCTCTCTCGTACACGGTGACGTCATCCGCCTTCACTTTGAGTTGTATGTCCCCTTCTAAGCGTTCCACTTGCTCTGAGGGGATGGTGAGAGTCATGCCTTTTGCCGTGCGGACATTAAGTGCCATGACTTTCGGGTAGGGGCGATCGGCCGAGACTATGACGTCAACAAGCTTTCCGACCGTTCCTCCCGCGTTGTCAACTACGGGCTTTTTTATCATCTCGCTTAGAAAGGGCATTGATCGCTACTCCATTAATCTATCAGTGGGACTATCTCCTCCTTGACACGCTCCATGACGATCATCTCGGTCAGATCATCGACGCCGTCAATTGAGCGTATTTTACTGTTTATGACGTGATTGAGCTCTTCCATGTCGTGAGCCCAGAGCTTTATCAGAAGATCATACTCTCCCGACACGCTGTACACCTCTGAAACTTCTTCGAGCTTCGAGAGCGCGATTTTCACCGCGCCGTGCTTTTCGGTCTCCGTCTGGATGATGATAATTGCGGTCATTTCGAGGCCGATTGCTTGGGGGTCTAATATCACGGTATACCCGTTAATCACCGTCCGTTCAAGCCGCTTGAGCCGGTGCCAGATGGTTGCATCAGGCACGTCGATCTCTTGTGACATCTTCGATATCGTAATTCGCGCGTTCTTCATGAGAGAATGAAGGATTGCTAAATCCGTCTCATCCATTTCAGAGTCAACGTCTTCCGTCATAGGTAAAATTTGGTATATTACTCTATATTTATATGATTTTCGGAAGAATACCAAAAGATATTATGATAGATTAGAAAAAAACTAAAAATTTAGCTAAATCAGAGTAAATATCTCTTTTTTTCACAGCGTCTAAAATGTCGTGCGCGTGGATTCGAGAGCGTCGTGACTATGTCGCGTAAGTGGGGTGGTGAGGCAGGTCGTTTAACAACGAAAGGGAAGGCGGTCAAACGCTTTGAGCTCAATCGTTCTGAAAAGAGGCTATGCAGCCAACACCGTCTAAAATTCGTTACGCGTGAGCTGTAGTTGCCAATCATGCACCCACACTGCATCCACTCGTTCGAGCCGTTTCTTTTTCAGATTCTCCCTCATTATCCAGCGTATTTCCTTGTCTCGAGTCGAAAACCAACGTTGCATCATCGGCATCCCCACCTCTGGATTAACAGCAACCGCTACACTCAAGCAATATCCCAAGCCCTTCTAGAGGGCTTTGAACTCGTCATTATTGCGATGTTTCGCCTCAGAAATCGCGGTGGTTATCTGATCGAGAATGAGGAGAGTTTTTTTTGCGTACTCTTTTCGCTTTAGCAGCTTGGGTTCGCACAAAGCAGCGGCAGCGGCTCGCATCTCAAGGAAGTTGCCTCGACTCCACGGGCCATCTTACTTAGCAGTCTGTCCATGTCTGCTTCGCCGAGACGTTGGAGGCCTATTGCTACACCTTCGCGTACGCGCCAGCGCGAATCAGAAGCAGCTGTTCGGAGTATTTGAAGGGCGTCGGAATTGTCTTGTGTAACGAGGTTTCCCATGCCAACAACGCCACATACAGCTAGAAACTCAAGCTGTGAATTGCGCGGGGCCTTCCTTTCATCAAACGTGAGGAAGTGTTTGAACTGAGCTTCAGTCCCTTCATTAGCAACTACGTTGACTAGCTCAAGATGTGCTCGTGGACCTGGGAATCCCGACTCTTTCAGCAGGAAACTATCCTATTCGGCTAACGTTCGAAGAGTTTCACGATAGTAATCAGTCTTAATCAGTCTTGCTCATACCCATCTTTTCGTGTATAAACTGCGGAAAACAGCTACTAATAATAGGCGGTAAGACACAACGGTAAGCCCCCGCAGTTGATGACAAAAGGTGCCCCACCACAAAGGGTTAAACGCAACCGGCAAGTTTAAAATGTGTGTTGCTGACTGCATGTAGATCGCAGAACGCGAAGATTACTCGAAGCAATACGAGGCGATTACGGGATGGATGAAGAAAAGAAACTGTGCACTATATGTAAACTGATCCTCCCAAGCAATTTTGCCTACTGTCCAATCTGTGGTAACCCAGTCACTGATCAAGCGCCTCAAGTGCGTGCGCCTCCAGCTCGTGCGCCACCGTACGAACCCCCGCTCGAGGATGAGAATCCTCTTTTGTTGGAGAGACTAAGCAGCGCTCTCGGGGGGAGGAATGTGATCATTATAGGGGTAATCGCTCTTGTGCTAATTGTCATAGCTGTAGTGGCGGTCGTTGCGCTAACGCAAAGTCCACAATCAGAGGTAATCCCTTCAGAAACTCCGACACCAACTCCACGTCCCTCCCCGACGCCGCGGCCAACAGCGACACCGTTCCCCACAGCGACACCGTTCCCCACAGCGACGCCCACGCCGTTCCCCACAGCGACGCCCACGCCGTTCCCCACAGCGACACCGTTCCCCACAGCGACGCCCACGCCGTTCCCCACAGCGACGCCCACAGCCTTCCCAACTACGAGCGGATTCTTTTAGCGCACACTATAAGGTCATAAAGCGTTCGTTTGTCTTAAATTCAGTAAACGTGAAAAAAAGTGTTTTTTGGGGGAGAACTATAGCTATATAGAACCTTTAATGTCCCGACTTATTACGAGGAACCTATGCAGGCACTGTAATAGCGAGAGTGTGATTGATCATCTTTAACAAGGTTTCAATATGCTCACGTTTTTCGAGCGCCCCACGTCGAAGGGTCTGGACTCCTTGTTCAGTGATATTATAAACAATCTTTTCTCGGCCTCCTATCGGCTCGCCTGCTGCGACGTCACCCGCCTCCTTCAGTTCGTGAAGCCGTGGATAGACGTTGCCAGCAGTCGCCCTAAAGTGCCCGTGACTACGGTCTTTAATATGCAGAGCTAGTTCGTAACCGCTCATGGGACCTTCAGAGAGAAGAAAATACAACACGAAGAGCGAATATACCTTGAGCCCATGTCGCTCGAGAAGCTGTTGCTCGCTCATATGCACGCATGCGCCATTTTTATATATAACAATTACTGTTATATAAAATATTGATATACCATTTATTGATATAATAGACTAATGTCTAGCGTCAGTATTATGTTGCGTAACGGCTGCGTAAGTCTTTGAAATGTCAAGTTAGGGAGTAACAATGGACGAGATAAATACAGTTCCACTTAAGCGGAACGGAACGAGCTTCATTCTGGTCATCTTGAGTCTTATGGCGGTTATGGTGATGTTCACCGAATCGATGCTTATTCCATCACTACCTACCATTCAGGCTGAGTTTAACACGACCGCCACATGGACGTCGTGGATACTCTCCATCTACCTGGTAGTTGGAGCAGTGTCGACACCTATCTTTGGGAAGCTCGGGGATACGTATGGAAAAAAGAAGCTCCTCGTTATCTGTATGGGTCTTTATATGTCTGGAGTGGTCGCGACCGGATTTGCCTGGAATATCCAGAGCTTGTTAGTCTTTAGGGCGTTGCAGGGCTGCGGCATGGGCATGTTTCCGCTCGCTTACGCCCTTATTAGGGATGAGTTCCCTCAGGAAAAGGTCGCGATGGCGACGGGTATTGTCAGCGCGATGTTCGGCGTTGGAACGG
>CAYHCZ010000082.1:0-7229 GCA_964355295.1 uncultured Methanomicrobia archaeon | reverse complement strand
ACGTGAATACTGAAACGGAGTATGGGTGGCGCAAGAAAATTAAGATGCGGGTACCCATATTCACTGGTGCTTTGGGCTCGACGAAAATTGCAAAGGACAATTGGGAACACTTAGCAATTGGCGCGGCGCTTGCTGGGATTACCATCGTCTGCGGTGAGAATGTCTGTGGCGTAGATCCGGAGCTTGAACTGGATAGTGAAGGTAAAATAAAGAAATCGCCGGAGATGGATTTCCGTATAGACACCTACAAAAGGTACCACGATGGATATGGGGAAATACTCGTCCAAACGAACGTAGAGGATACGCGATTGGGGTTGGCGGAGTATGTGGCATCAAAGCACAACTTGGAAACGATCGAACTCAAATGGGGCCAAGGGGCGAAGTGTATTGGAGGTGAGATACAAGTATACACCATTGAACGTGCACGACAGCTTAAAGAACGCGGGTATATCGTACTGCCAGATCCAACCCTTCCTGAAGTGCAAAGGGCATATGAAGAGGGTGCGATCAAGCGATTCGAGAGACATTCCCGTCTTGGATTCGTAACTCGTGACTCCTTTTTTGAAGAAGTAGATCGCTTGCGTGACATTGGATTTAAGAGAATTACGTTAAAAACAGGCGCTTATTCGTCAATCGAACTCGCTATGGCACTCCGCTACGGAGCAGAAGCGAAGCTCGACCTAATTACTATTGATGGTGCCCCCGGGGGCACAGGAATGAGCCCGTGGCCTATGATGAATGAATGGGGCATTCCAACGTTCTATCTAGAAGCATTGACCTATGAATTTTCCAGGAATCTCGTGGATATGGGAATGAGAGTTCCAGATATTGCGATGGCTGGGGGATTCTCCACTGAAGATGGCGTATATAAAGCAATTGCGATGGGAACTCCCTTTGTAAAGGCCGTATGCATGGGTCGTGCTTTGGTTATCCCCGGTATGGTAGGGAAGAACATCGGTAAGTGGATCAAAGAAGGGAACTTGCCTAAGACTGTTTCGACGTACGGAGTCACGCCGCAAGAGATCTTCGTCTATTATAATCAGATTAAAGAACGGTTTGGCAGTGAAACTGAAGATATACCTCTTGGTGCAGTGGGACTTTATACATACTGTCAGAAGTTCAAGACCGGTTTGCAGCAACTTATGGCAGGAAGTAGGAAGTTTAACGTAGAGGCGTTATCTCGAAGAGACCTAATGGCGCTCACAGAAGATGCAGCAAAGATTTCTGAGATTCCGTATGTGATGGAGGCACATCGAGAAGAGGCAGAGCGCATATTGCAAGGGTGGTGGGAACGAACGTGAGCGGGGGACGAACCAACCCCCTAATCAATCGCTGAAATCAGTATGGTTCGTCCGGTTGCGCACCAAGCTAAATCGTGCGCAACGTCCTAATGGTATAGATTTAATCAATACTGTTTTAAAAAGCTCATCTCAAATAGCTCATAAGTGGATTGTTGCTCATTACGTTCATAATAAGTGGAGAAAACGAGATGGGAGAAGCAAAAGACAAAGAACAAGTATTCGCGAAAGTCGAGGATGCGGGTATCAAGTTCATTAGACTGTGGTTTACTGATATCTTAGGCTCATTAAAAAGCGTCGCAATTACAAGAAGCCAGCTTGAACATGCTATAGATGATGGGCTAGGGTTCGACGGTTCTTCGATTATTGGCTATCAGACAATAGAAGAGTCTGATATGATTGCCAAACCAGATCTGAGCACATTTGCGATACTGCCGCCAAAAGAACAGGGCGTTGCGCGCATGATTTGCGACGTCCTTGAACCATCTGGGAAACCCTATGCGGGGGACCCGCGGTATGTTCTTAAAAGAAATTTAAAGAGTGCTGCCACAAAAGGCCTTACCTTTAATATTGGTCCAGAACTCGAATACTTTTATTTTGCCTCTAATAAGAGCCCGCAACCTCTCGATCAGGGAGGTTATTTTGATTTAACGCCGCTAGACTTAGCTTCCCAACTCCGAAACGATACCATTGGCGTGCTTGAAGGGATGGGCATTAGTGTAGAATACAGTCATCACGAAGGTGCCCCTAGCCAGCAAGAAATTGACCTCCGTTACGAAGAAGCTCTAAAAATGTCTGATATCGTGATGACGTACCGCGTTGTGGTAAAAGAGATTGCTCTGCAAGCAGGATGTCACGCGACATTCATGCCGAAGCCCTTGGAGGGCGAAAACGGAAGTGGCATGCATACGCATCAATCCCTTTTTAAAGGAAAGAAAAATGCCTTTTTCGATCCAAATGACGAGTACCACTTATCGGATATAGCCAAGGGCTTTATCGCGGGACAGTTGAAGCACGCCCGAGAGTTCTGCCTCGTGACCGCTCAATGGGTCAACTCGTACAAAAGACTGGTCCCCGGGTATGAAGCGCCTGTCTATGTCTCATGGGCGCGCAGAAATCGGTCTTCACTTTTGCGTGTGCCAATGTACAAGCCAGGAAATGAATTGGCAACAAGGGTGGAGCTTCGATGTCCCGATCCAGCGTGCAACCCGTACCTCGCCTTTGCCGTTATGCTCGCAACCGGCCTTGAAGGCATTGATAAAGGATATCCATTGCCCGACCCCGTAGAGATGAATGTCTATAAAATGACACCCGAAGAGCTCAAGGAAAACGGCATCGAGTCCTTGCCAGAAAGTATAGGTGAAGCAATTGCCGAAACTGAACGATCTACAATTGTACGACAGGCCTTGGGGAATCACGTGTTTGACCACTTAATTGAACTCAAAAAGAAAGAGTGGGACGATTATCGCACACATTTGTCGCAATACGAGATCGACCGGTACCTTCCGATTCTGTAATGTGATCATTGGATAAAAAACAAGCTGTGAGGTCAGCTCATCCGCCCTTTTTAGCGTTGTTCTCGCCCTCTATCGTACGAGATCAACTGGGACGATCTCTTCGTGAATTGCTGTCGACAGAACGAAGGTGCTCCAAGTCTTCGAACGGCCTGAAGTAAGCCTAAGCACCGCTCGTATCTTCTGTCAAAACATACAAGCGATGCTTGCCTTCGTTAACTGCTACGCTTAGATCGCGTCGTGGCCACGTTCTCCTGTCCGAATTCGAACGACCTCCTCTACTGGCATCACAAAGATCTTGCCATCTCCGATCTCCCCGGTGTGTGCTGCCTTTGCAATCGTATCGACAATCGTATCGACCTCATCATCAGAAACCACGATGTTAATCTCGAGTTTCGGAAGGAGGTCTATGCAATACTCGCGGTCGCGATATATTTCAATAACCCCTCTCTGTTTACCGCGACCTTTTACTTCTGTGACCGTCATGCTAGGAACGCCGATGTCATCGAGCGCCTCCTTGACGACTTGGAGCTTGTTTGGTCTAATTATAGCCATTATTTTTTTCATTTTTGTTCCTCTGAACACCCCTTCGTGAGCACAGATAAGAAAGGTCAAATGTGGTACGCAGACTCCTCATGGAGCGCCTGATCCAGACCAATGGCCTCCTCCCCCTCACTCACGCGTAATCCGATGGTTAGGTCAATGACCTTGCCGATAATCAAAGTCACTACGAACGAGTAAGCGAACGTAGCGGCAACTGCGACAGCTTGTATTACTAACTGCATTGGATTGCCATAAACTAGACCTGTGCCGAGAGCGTTTATGAACGGACTTGCGAATATTCCTGTAGCCAGGGCCCCCCAAATACCCGAGAACCCGTGCACACCAAACACGTCTAACGCATCATCGTAACCGAATCGTGGCTTTATTATCGCAATGGCAGCGTATGACACGAAGGAAGTAACAAAACCAATAACGATCGCTGCGGGAATATTGACGAACCCTGCTGCTGGCGTAATTGCGACCAGTCCAGCAACGATACCGGTGGCAGCACCTAACATCGTCACTTTGCCGAATCGAAGGTACTCAATCAGCATCCACGCAAGCATGGCAGCAGCAGCGGACGTATTAGTGACGATAAACGCCGACCCTGCGAGCTGGCCAGCTACGAGCGCTGATCCTGCATTGAAGCCAAACCACCCGAACCAAAGCAGGCCGGCACCTATGATAGCATAGCCCAGTTGGTGAGGTAGTAAACGTTGATCCTTACGACCTTTCAACAGCAAGATTAGCGCGAGGGCTGCGACAGCACTGTTGATATGCACCACCGTGCCGCCTGCAAAATCTAGTGCGCCAATTTGTGCGAGCCAGCCGCCACCCCAGACCCAATGTGCAACGGGAAGATAGACGAAGGTGGCCCATAAAGGAACAAAGAGCATCCATGCACCGAACTTCAATCGTCCGATCAATGCGCCAGAGATCAACGCAACGGTGATCGCAGCGAACGTCATTTGGTAGGCCGCGTAAACGCTCGTAGGTATCGACCCTACCAGCGCGTTTGATTCTACCACATTGTGGAAGAAGAAGTCTCCCGGAGCGCCGATAAGCCCATGGATATCTGGACCAAAAACCAGGGGGTACCCGTAGATAAACCAAATGACACTCACCAGTGCATACGCCGAAAAAGATAAGAAAAGCGTATTAAGGACGGTTTCTTTCTTCACGAGACCGCCGTAGAATAGTGCCAACCCGGGAACGGTCATCAACATTACAAGAGCGGTTGATACCAGCATCCAAGCGGTATCTCCCGAATTGAGAATAGCAGTTACCATGTTTCACACCTGTTTATCATAGACATTTGTGTATGAGTAAGAAGTAGGATGCCTACTTCCGACTTGCTATATATAAATATAATATATAAAGGTTTGCTATCAGCTGACACTACTTCAATAATAAACAGAGGATCTCCTAACTCCAAAAACGGCTTGAATCGTTGCCAGCGTCGCAATTGCGGAAACTGAACCGTCTACGATTGTGCGACAGGCTTTGGGGGGACGTGTTTGACCACTTAATTGAACTCAAAAAGAAAGAGTGGGACGATTATCGCACACATTCACAACACGAGATAGACCGCTAACGCTCGATCCTATAAAACGGTTCTCAGGGCGGAAAAAAGTGTCGGCCCCCGCTCATTTCGGCCCTTTTTTGAGTATGACCACCCTTTATCGTACGAGGTCGACCGGAAGTATCTCTTCATGAATCGCCGTTGAAAGAACGACGCCAGCAGCGCCAAGGTCTTCGAGTCTGTCTAAATCGTCACCGTTCTTTATGCCGCCAGCAATGATAATCGGGTGTCCTGAGACCTCGATTACTCTTTCAATAAAATCGTAATCGACGCCCTGCTTCGTTCCTACAAGGTTGATATTAAGCACGATGAGTTCACGCATCTTGTAGAGATTCATCTTTTCGATAATCTCTAAAGGATCCCCGGAAAGTGCTGGATCGGGAGAAATGACCCTTCCGGCCGTTATGTCGATGCTTACCGCGACGCTCATAGATTGGGCGGCCCGAATAACTGCAAGGTTTCCCGTTTCCGTGCCGATAATGACTACATTGCCAATTCGATCGGCCTCTCGAACGTCATTAAGCTGCTTGATCCCGACGTCAATAAGTGTTTTTGTATGTGAGCTAAGGCTTTTAATAATTAGTGAATTGTTGCCCGAGCCAAGGATCCGATCGAGATCCGCAATGTACGTCCTTCGAGGCTTGATAACGTCTATTACACTCAACGGATCTGACGTCGTACATTTCTTACTATGGCGTTCAATTGGTTCGTATCTCTCTCGATCGCCTTTATAGCCTTTTACGACGATTCCACCCCGAATGTCCATTGCAAAGATGATTTCCATTGTACTCCCCTCATTGCATAACGCCCTTATGGGAAAAACGTATTGGTCTGGTTTGGTTTCGAAGCTCTAGACTACACATTCAACACAAACCGAACTGCTGAACCTTAGCACCGACAAAGCTTCGGTTAGAGGGGCAGGTCAGAGGCGCGCGAGGAGCTCTTTTTTCTTGGCGGTAAATTCTTCGTCGCTGATTATGTTCTGCTCTTTGAGCTCAGCCAAATCGCTTAACAACTTACATGGGTCGGTGACTTGCTGTTGTTCGCTCCGTCGTGCGTGGAACGCCTCGGTGAATCCAGCGCCGATGATTGCAATTGGTATAGCAAAAGTAGCAATGCCTAAGAACATCGCAAAAATCGCAAGGAGTTGACCAAGCGACGTCGTAGGTACCAAATCGCCGTAGCCAAGACTGGTCAAGGTTTGAGAGGCCCACCACGCAGCGGCCGGAATGCTCGAAAAACCGCGTGGGTTTGAGGCGCGCTCTATAATGAACATACAGCTTGAAAACGTTATGAGCAAGATGATGTCGATTGTCAGTGCTGTGATAAGCTCGTTTTTCTTCGCTTTTAGAATGTCGGAAACGAGGTTAAATACGGTCGAATAGGTGAGCAACTTTAGTATGACAAGCATTATGACTGCGTTTACCAAAACTTCCGCTCCCGGAAAGAACGGCTTTGCATAAAATGGCACGACGACAATCAGATTGACGAGCATGGACGTCGTAAACAGGCATTTGAGCCTGCCTTTGATTGGGCTGTTGAAACGGGGGTCGACCGTGCATGACCACAAGCGAAGAAGAAGTTCGACGGTAAAAACCATGACTGCAAAGGTGAACACGACGTTGAAAAAAGTCCGATAGCGCTCGTATATGTCGTGGTAGCTTGCGAGAATGACGACGACGACAAGGAGCCAGATCAGTGCAATTAAAAAGAGGCGCACACGCGTGGCCGTGGAAGCGTCGCGTTGATGAACCGTACGGATATGAGCCGCATCTAAGGAGGTAGGCTGGAAGATCGCGTATACGCGGCGCTTCAGTTCGTCGTTGTGTGCAGACATGTTTGGCTTCGATGCTTTGGATCGACCACGCACTGCAATAGTGAACGTAAATATAAATGCGTTACGATCTTCTGCGAGTCCTGTTATCTGATTTGAAGTCGAGAGGCGGCACGCGTGTTATGGTAACTATATTCTTTACTTTTGGCTTTGAGGCTTACGTCAAGTCAGCGTGATGAGGTGCTCGACGATTATCTGCAGCATAACCTAACTATCATTTGTCGCAACTTCGCGGATGATGACCATTGAAAAGAGGGACTTAACATAAGTTTGCTGTGATAAGTTTGGATGTCTAACACATTGAGATAAACCGCATGAAATAGACCCGCCAACGTCGCATTTTCGGAATAATTCCGGAGGTCGATCATTATTATCTTAGTAAATTGTAATATTTTAACCTCATCGTCCTCACCGACCACCAAGTGGTGACGTCGAACTATACACCGGCACCGGGCATC
>CAYHCZ010000081.1:0-7272 GCA_964355295.1 uncultured Methanomicrobia archaeon | reverse complement strand
TGCAGAGAAGCTCAAAATAAACCTTTTTGACTTGGCACCCTAGTAAGCAAGGTGGAACTCGTAGTTAGCCACGCTTCTGTGTTGCGCGAGTGCAGAGAGCAGTGACAATTCAGTGAGTTCGTTGTCCTATAAGGCAATGCTGAGTGAAGTAGCATTTTGACAAATCTTCCGTGCTGCAAAGTGCCTGGCACGGTCTACAAGCAGACTCTTCAAAACGACAGACCAAAAACGCTGGCTATCGGACCGAGCAGGTCATTGTACACGAAGGAAGTTGCGATTGGAGAAGCGACAAGTAAGACCAGAAGTGCGAAAACAATCCACTCTCCTTCTACGAGCAAATCAACTGATTTTCGTGGTTTTACATCTTTCTTGCAGAAATGTAAGATACATCCGTAGCCATAGACGGTACTACACGTTATAAGAAAAATGAACTTTTGAAACAATCCTTGCAAGCTAGAGATAAGAAGCCAAGGAATTAAAGTTGAATTCAAAGCGAGGAGGAGCCCCTTTGTTTTGTTCAGTCCGAGCGAAATCGGGACGGTTATCGTTCCAGAAAATTGGTCTCCTCGGAGGTCGCGGACGTCGAACAAGAGCGTATTGATGAGCGCTTTGAAAAAGACGAAATATGCTATGAGTGAAAGTACGATAATGCTGCTTTCATGCACCGCAAATGGGACAAGAACTGCCCCAACGGTGCAGGTTGCTGCAATTGTCACGTTTTTCACGAGTAAGAGCTCTTTTAATCTCGCTCCGAACATTTGAACGCTGTAAAGCGCGCCTATGAAGAATCCAAAGGTAATCACTAAAATTGCGTAGGGATTGCATAAAAAAGCACAGACTACAGCGGCGCAAAAGAATCCCACAATACTAGCGGCAATATAGTTGTAATATCGCTTAACGAAGCGTGCTCGCTCCGGGACGTTGACGGTATCTTCATGGACGTCTGTCAACTTGTTTAAATTGTAGATCGCAACGGCAAGGAAAAAAACAGCAAGCACTGCTTGAACGTTAAAGAACCCTTGCAGAGAAAACGAAACGTAGAGCAAGCAGGCTAAAGTTGTCCCGGCAAAAATTGAGCTGATAGTTAGAAAAGAGAAGGCGGTGTCCAGCTTCGAAATGCACTTCTTGAAATAGAAGGGTTCAGGGCAGTCTGTAATAGGATTTGGGGTTGTAACATTGACACCTGTAAACATTTATTGTTCCTGCATCTCCTTTTTTGTAAGTTTAAGCAAATAATTCAAGCGTTGCATCGCCTGAGTTAATCTCTAAAATTGAATACTTCTGATGTCCCAACGTAATACTCAAATAGCTCGAGACCCCACCGAATGCCCTCTTCGCTATAACTTAGCAACTCGTCAGAATAGTCATAAGATTCGTCGAACCTGAAAAGCCCTAGCGTTAAGAAATAGTCAGTTACGGTAAATGCTATTTTCGGGTTTTTTTCAATAACGAATAGTCTGAGATTTGTTTTCAGTGCGTCATTGAGCTTACTGCGGTCTGCAAGCTCCAGCATTTTTTCGAGTACTTCGCGGGTAACGATTAGGTCGATAGGTATACCTTTTTGCGCCAAGGTGGCGAAAATATCGACTAAGTCCGGTGTGAATATAGGAGAAACGCCCTTTATAAGCCTAGAGTTTTCAAGCAACGTGACGAAAGTTGAAAAAGCTTTAAAAACGTCAGTTGGGGTACTTGTTAATAGGTATCCCTCTTCAAGGCATCCGATTCTCTCCAGGGAAGTTTGAGGGATACCGCTTAAATCGTGTTCACGCCAGAATTTTCCGAAAAGGGTTAGCGCGTTTATTGTTTTCACTAAGCTCTCTAAAGCCAAAGCGACTACCATGCCCGTGTTGGTAAGTGAGTAGTTGCGCTTATTGTCTTGGTACGTCAGCTGTTCTTTTTCCAATTCTCGAAATGCGTGAATTACGGCAGTAGAGCTCACTCCCGTCTCTTTGCGTAAGTCTGCAAGTGTAGCTGAGCCATTCCGAAGCGACAAAATCAGACTTTTTCTAAGGTCAGAGCAAACCAATAAACGAAGCACCTCAGCAACATTGACTTCCCGCGCTATTGTTGCTTCGATAATTTTTATCCCCCCAGGGGTATATGTTATTAATAGGTTGTTGTTTTACTTCAATGATGCAAATAAATATAAAGCTTATTGTTATGGGTTCTATTCGTCAAAAGAAATCTGAAAATGTATTATTTTAGCAAAATTATTTATTTTTTACAAAACTGACTAACAACTGCAATATTGATATCTGATAACAAATATTGTAAAAATGGGCAAAAGTTATATTTTAATTTTTTAAGGCGCTTATCATTTAATTGCTAATGCGTAACTTGAAAAAGGGCGCTTTAAAATCAGAGGACGTGGGGCCACCCTAAGGCGAACGGCGTTGCATATATAGCTAAAATCACCCATTCACCATCAACAAGCAAATCAAAGAGGTTACTCGCTTTCACTTTAGCTCTAGTAAAGTGGAGTATATACCAGTATCCGTAAAGGACGCTGAAAATTACGACGTAGAGGTAGGTAGAAAATAGACCGCAAATAAGTGATAAGGCGACCCACGCAATAAGAGTGGAATTTAATATTAGCAGGAGAGCTCGTGTCTTGCTCTTGCCCAGATACACAGGGATAGTACGGACACCAGCCTTTTTATCGCCTTCAATGTCTCTGATATCAAAAATCACGCTGTTGATGAATAGCTTTAAAAAAACGAAGTAGGCTACTAACATTACGATGAGCGCGGCATCGCTGTGCACGACGAGGGGCAGAAGCACTGCTGCTACGGTGCAGGTCGCAGCGGCTATGACATTTTTAAGAAGTAATACATCTTTTAATCTTAATTTCTGCACGCCGATACTATAGAGGACACTGATATAGAATGGGAAGATAATCAAGACGCTGGCGTAAGGGTTGCTAAAGAAAGCGAACACTATCGCGATGTTGATTGATACGAGGCTCGCAAGAATAAGTAGATCACGGTTTCTTTTTGCAAATTGAGCTCTTTCCGGCAGATTAACCGCATCCTCCTCGATGTCGGTCACCTTGTTGAAGCTGTATACAGAAATCGCCAAAAAAAAGGTAGCAAGGAGCAGTAAGAGATTAGTTGAGGCACCTTCAAGCAAAAAGGAAAAGTAAAGTATGGCCGCCATCACTATCCCAATGAAAACGGAGCTTAGCTGAGTAAATGAAAAAACCTTTTCAAACCACAGGCGCGCTTGAGGTAACTGAATTACGCTGATAGCTCTATCTTTTGAAGCCATGCTGCTAAAGAACGACAGATTCAGCCTGCTCGACATAATATGCAAATAACTCCTTACCCCACTCAAGGGCTTCAGTGCTATAACTAAGGAGATCGTTGGACCAGTCGTACGTCCCGTCGTGCCTGAAGAAGCCAAGCTGTAAGAAATAGTCAGTTACTGTAAATGCCACTGGTGAACGTTCAATTTTATAGAGCGTAAGATTATTTTTGAGGGCCTTCTTGACCTCAGTTTGATCAGTCGTTCTGATTATTTCTTCTAGGACACCAGGCGTGACGACAAGCTCAACACTTATATCTTTGGCTACGAGTGTGACAAACTTGTTGGTCAAATCTGCCATGAAAATCGGCGATACGCCCCGTATCTCCTTAGCATTTTCGAGTAACACAAAGAAGGTCGAAAAAACTTTGAAAAGGTCAGTGGGAGTACTCGTAAGTACGGCGGAGTCAACAAGTGCGCCTATATTATCTAGGGAGGTCGTCGGGAGCTCATTCAAATCGTGTTCGAGCCAAAATTCTTTGTGTTGGACAAGCGCGTCGATTGTTTTCTCTACCTCATCGCACTTCCGCACTAATATTTCGCCGATGTTCGTAAGTGAGTAGCTGCGCTTCTCATCTTGATGTATTATATGCTCTTTGGCCAGCTCGCGCAATGCATGCACAGCTGTTGGTGAACTCGCTCCAACCTGTTCGCTCAATTCAGACAACGTCATTTTTTTGTTATAACGGAGCGCTTTTGCTAGTTGTCGTCGTACATCAGAACAGGCCAAGAGGGGGAGTATTCTTTCAGCTCTACTGTGTTTTGTACTTGAATCCACCTCTCTTAATTCGTGATTATCCATCTTTGCGCTCTCTTTGTAAGGCCTCTCACCCAATTGAATAGCTAAAACGTCAATGGTAAATTTTGTTATTCTTTTTATCGGATAGTCAGGCTTTGCCTATCTTAATATACCTTTCCTTTTATAGCTATTATTGCAATCTTTGTTTTTTTTTGTAATCTTTTTTCTATTTTGATAAGAATTGTAATTATTGCTATAATTAAACAATTTTTAAATACTATAACAATTATTAGAATGTATAGCAATTTCTGTTAAGAGAACAAGAAAATGTTCGTCACTATCTGCCTATGTATTCAAGTGATCGGAACCGGGCTTCGAAGTGACTTTTGTTTTGCTTGCAGGTGTACGACATGATAGCTCAGGCTGCATATGTGCGCGCTTCTAAATTGAGGTTCAGATGGCTTCTGCCGACCCAATGAAAGTTGTTGGTCTCTCCTATCAGGCTGCAGGTGCCAAAGAAGTGACACTGCTCAGTGCTCCTGGAGTCCACGTAAAGCTGTTTGACGGCGCGTTACTGACCGGAATTCTGTTTAAAGACAAGAACGATCCTGAAGAACGCTGTTTGAGCGGATTGACTGTTAACGGAATTGTCTATCAAGAAGAAGCGCTCTCCAGAGAGAGAATTTTGACAGCAAATAAGATCTCCGGCATTATTTATCAAGAAGGGGAGGCCTTAAGCTACAACATTTCAAGCGGATCACAGCTTACCGGCGTTACGTACCAAGAAAGTAACGGAACCCAGGTGAAGCTGCTAAACGGACTACAACTAAATGCGGGCATCCTAAACGGCTCACGAATAACGGGCATCTTGCATCTCGAAAATAATACGGTTACGGTGAAGTCCTTACGAGAAGCAGTACTGACGGGCGTATTATATCGAGAACGTGGCGCAGATAAAGAGGACATAGTGACCGGGGTGAGGATCATTGGTATCATTTATCGAGCCGCCGCAGCCGCGCAACGAGAAGTTGTGCGTAAGAATGACAAAGGCGCTTACGGAAATAACGGAAATAACGGAAATAATGGGTATCGGAAAGCCGAGCGAGTATTATTATATCTCCTGCCTATAGTAGGCGTCTTAGGCCTTCTCGTGCCACTAGCGCTCAATCAGTCCAATTTGACGTTAGTGAGTATGTATCTTGCAGTCCCGCTGATTGTCGTGCCAATAGCGTATCTTCTCTACTTGAGGTACGTCAAAAGGAAGGGTGCTACTGGAGAGAGAATGGGATCCTGGTCACAGAGTGGGGGTGCCTAAATATGAAGCATTTGTCAGGGGCGAGGGTTACTGGCATTATCTACGAGGATAAGGCCGACGAAAAGAAGCTTCTAAGTGGGCTCAGCATTGAGGTCAAACTCTTGAACAACTCGAAAGTGGTAGGCGTGCTATACCGTGACGCCGGAGCTGATGAAAGCGTTGTGAACGACGTCCAACTCGACGGGGTCGCTTATAAACTCACTGAGCAGGATGACGATCGAATCCTCGAGGCATCGAAAATTAGTGCCATCCTCTATGGGGATCCCACTTCTATCGATCAGCTAAGGCTTGGTGACCTGCGGATTAAGGGTCTTATTTATGAAGAGGACGGCTCTCGGGAACCTAAGATCTTGGCCGGCTTCAGCAGCACTGTGGATATATTGCCATGGTCACGGGTGACGGCCATTATCTGCCGAGATGGAGGCTCTCCAAATAAGAGAATGTTCAACAGCGAGGGCATTAGCGGCTTTTTGTATCAAGATGGGGATCATAACGACGTGAACCTTGTAAGCGGGGTAAGGATATGCGGAGTGCTTTGCGACCAAGAGCCCGGACTCTAAAGACTCTGGAGCGCAGACGCGCGATTGCAGGAATGTTCGAGCGTAGCACAAAAACAACAACCGGCGTTTTCGCGACTAATCAGATATTTAAGGCGTATGTTGCCCTCTGTTCAGTTACGGGCAATGAACGACTTTCAATAGAGGACTGAAATTAAGATGGCGATAGAGCAACTGAACGTTTTCCCTGTTCAAACGCTGGGCCTCATTGCTGTGTATACGCTCGCAGTTCTTCTCGTCTGGACGTTTGTGGGCTACCCGCTTTTGATGTTACGGTTCGCCCTTGTTCGTCGAAAAGTCGATAAGAATTACGCATTTCAGCCTTTCTTTTCCATAATTGTGCCTACGTTCAATGAAGAAGCGGTTATCCAAGAAAGGATCGAGAATCTGCAGGCTTTGCGATACCCGAAAGACAAGTACGAAATCCTCGTGGTCGACTCAGGCTCCTCAGATGCCACGAAGGATGTCGTGAACCGCCTATGTCAAAAAAGTGCACCTCGAATACAGCTCGTATGTGAAGACCATCGCAATGGCAAAGCGTCTGCCATCAACTGTGGAAGCAAGCACGCTGCGGGGGAAATTATACTAGTTACAGATGCAAATTCATTGTTTGATAATAACGTATTAGCAGAGCTCGCCCCGTATTTCGAGGATGTCAACGTAGGCGGCGTTGGTGGACGATACGTGGTTTCGAATCCTGAAAACGCGTTGCCGGGCGTCGAGCAGTTCTACTGGGAGTTAGAGACTCTGCTTCGCACGGGCGAGTCTAGCTTGGATTCAGCCTGTCTTTTCCAAGGGGAGATTAACGCTTGGAGAAAATCAATAGTAGAAGCTGACCCCGCTATGATTGGCGAAGATCTGGATATGTCAATAGCGATACGGAAAAAAGGTTATAAAGTTGCGTTCGAACCGAATGCAGTCTGTTATGAGCCCTCTCCAACCTCGTTTAGCGATCAGCTCACGCAAAAAAAACGGCGCTGTTTGGGCACCATCCAGAACATCTCTAAGCACTGGCGTTATCTCATCGTGCCGAGGGATTGGTATCGCCTCATAATATTTCCTTCCCATAAAGCCCTGCTGATGTTCACTCCCTTTATGTTTGTCGGAATATTGCTTGGCTACATATTACTTTGGGACCCGCGGTTGATTTTGAGCCATTTGTTTATCATGTCCGCACTTTTTCTCATCCTCCTCTTTATTTTCCTGCGGTTCTTGCCCCGGTTGCACCAAGCTTGTGCTACCTCCAAGCGCGCGAAGGTCGCGCTCCTTTCATTATTCGTATACGTGCTTTTCGATGAATACCTACTCTTGTTGGCTTGGAAAGACTTTCTTTTCGGGAGATACTCGGTTCTTTGGGA
>CAYHCZ010000080.1:0-7301 GCA_964355295.1 uncultured Methanomicrobia archaeon | reverse complement strand
TATCCTGCTAATGAGAAAATTATAGAGGTGGTCCGCGGGCGTGACGCACAGGCTATAGCGTTGTTCGCCAATTAGCCTAAAGCCCAGCGGACTTATCACACGTTTATGTTGATTTTACCAAGCTGGTGCGATTCGCCCTTGGGCGTCAGGACGATAAGGTGCCCACACCAAAGATACTAGTTGGACAACGATGCCGGTTTTTTTGGGCACAATCCCAACCGGCTCAAGCTCCTCACTAGCAGGGTTGATCTTAGCCTCGAGCGCATCTGTTTCTTCTTTGAACTGCACGTTTAAATCATCCAGTTGTCTTTGATATTCGGCGACAGTCTCTTGGGCTCGTTCGATATCGCCTGCCTGCTCCATTGAACGTCCAGCCCGACCAAGAGCAGTAGAAGCCCTGCCGATCGTAGATGTGCTCATCGCTTTTCGCCCCATAAAAGCGCCCAATAGTGTGGCGCCCACCGAAACGGCGGTTTGCATCTTTGCTTGCGAGGCTTGCGCTGTCTCCCGCTCAACAGCTTGCTGAGCTTTACGGATCTTCTCCTGTAACGTTGCTATCTTGGGAGCGTACTTCTTGCGCAACGCATCGGCGGCATCGTCACGCTGCTCTCGGGCAGCCTGCTGTAGGCGAATGCGAAAATCGCGCTCTTCTTCACCTGGATTAGATACAATACCCGTACCAGGACTGCGGAAAAGTTCCAGTTTTTTGTTGCCATAAACCCAGGCTATAAAGTCCCGGCTCCAGCCAGTATAGTTTTTCGGCGAGGCAGCCGGTCTAGGCAAATCGCCAAACGACAGCCCTTGGGCGGCCGTCTTTTCCAAATCATTGAGTGCAAAATCAGCCGTTTGGGCTGCGTTCCAATCCACGGGAACGGCTTCGTCCACAATCGGCGTTAATGCCACTACATCCTGGGTTGTGTCAATGCGAGTCTTAAGATCTGCAAAACGAACCTTGGCCGCGCCGAGCACCATAGGCTGGTACGTAACGCCACTACCGCTGTCCCGCACTGGGATGAAAAACTGGGTCACATCGGGTGGTAAGGGCGGCTGTATACTAACGACTGCGGCAGTCGGTGCAGCCCGGACAGGTTCGGTGGACGTCGATGATAATGACGCTGCCGAAGTCGGTGTTAACCCCGCTGTAGCTGGAGCTATGGGAGTCGTTGGCTGGGCCAAAAGACTGGTCATTGGCTGAGCGCTTTTGTACGGATCCATCAGTTGTTTTATTTGGCTACGAGTTAGCGGACCGCGTAGATATGACATGCTCCAGCGCGTCTGGAAGACAATAGGGGCATCCTCGTGTGTGTTATTCATGAGAAATACTCGGCTTCCTAACCCAGCCAGAATTTGCTCCATCTTTTGGCGATCAAAGGTGCTTCCTGCAGCAGCTGCCGCACCTTCCAAACCTTCCATAAGGCGCCCCTTGTCACGTTCTGTCTGCAAACGGCCAATGAACCAAGTTCCTGTATTCGAGAGGCCCTTATAATCCAGATCCACCGGGTTCTGTGTCGCTAACACAATGCCGACGCCAAAGGCACGCGCTTGCTTAAGCAGCGTGAGTAAAGGTTGTTTGGAAGGCGGGTTAGATACAGGCGGGAAATAGCCAAAAATCTCATCTATATATACAAGGGCGCGCAGACTCGTCGTGCCAGGTTGCGTCCTCATCCACCCCAGAATCTGGTTCAACAGCAGGGACACGAAAAACATGCGTTCGGAATCGCTCAGATGAGCGATCGAGAAAATCGCGACGCGCGGCTTACCTTGGGGAGAATACAGGATCTGGCCTATGTCCAACGGAATTCCCTCAAGCCAGGCGTTAAAGCCAGGCGAAGCCAACAAGTTGTTCAGGGCCATAACCAGGCTGAAGCGCTCTTTCGATGGGTAAAAGGATTCAACGTCAAGGACGCCGATCTTCGAGACGGGCGGATTTTGGATTTGGGAAATCAAAACAGCGAGATCTAAATCGAGCCCCTGTCGCCACATTTGGCCAACGATGGTCGAGATCAAAATATGTTCACGGCTTTGTAATGGATCGGCTTCGATGTTCAACAGGCCCAGCAAGCTGGTGATGGTGGTGTTAACGCGCTCTTGGAATAACTCGCCATCGTCAATAATTTCAGGAGGCGGAGCAGCAAAGGATTTGAGAATCGACACAGGGATACCGGCGCTGCTGCCGGGCGTGTAAATCACAAACTCGGCCGCGTCCCGCAAACGCTGGATGCGCTCACCACTTTCACCCCAATCAGCCAAACCTTTCTGCCATAAACTGGCCTGCTTGTTGGCGTAATCCGGCACTGTCAACCCTTGGCGACTGGCATCATCCGGATTTACCCAAGGCAGGAAGTCTTCGCTGCTCAGTTTCGGGAAGGTTAACATTAGGTTCGTTAAATCGCCTTTAGGGTCAATCAGGATGGAAGGCACGCCATCGATAGCCGCCTCTTCGATCAAATCAATACATAGACCCGTCTTACCACTGCCGGTCATACCCACGACGATCGCATGCGTTACCAGGTCACGTGAGTCATAAAGCAACAGATTATCGTGGAGCGCTTTGGCGCTCAGATCGTATTCGCGCCCTAAATAAAATACACCGAGCTTCTCATAATCTTCCATAGGTCATCGCCGTCCTCACTTTGCTTTACTAAAGTGCTGCTTGTTTCGTATCTTTTACGGTTGTGATGTGTTCGTTGCAGAATTTCACACAACGTTGCAATCGGCTCTGCGGTATTGGCTCTCTCAATCGCTCGTGAGCTTTTGAAGAACTTCGGCAAAACGATCTGCGGACTCGGTAGCTCCTTCCTTCATCCCCGATTGAAGTGACATGTTACGATCCTCGACAGTTTGGAAAACATCTATGACGGTCATCGTAGTCTTGCCATCCTGTTCTTCGAATATCGCCGTTTCAAGCATTACATGAGCTGACATACCCTCGAATTCAAAAGTATACGCTAAACGCTCTGGTGGCATCACGGTGTGATATACACCTTTAAAGGCGAACTCAGTTTCGTTGGGCCCGCGCTGGATATATCGCTAAACGCCACCAAATCTAACGTTCATTCTGACTACAGTGGTCGGCACTCTTTCGGACCCCACCATTGCGGTATCAGACTTGGACGGTACACACCTTGAATACGAGCTCTCGCGGTGCGTCGAAGACGCGAGTGATAATGACTTCATGTCCGTGCGGTTTTGCAGTAATAGTGACTGGATTTTCTATCATTTGGAGATCCCCATCTTTTTGTGTGGCAAAAAGTACTCGAGCGTACATACAGGGGCGTAACATAGAAAAGTTGTTATAAACGTTAAAATAGCTTTCAGCTGTTCTATATTTTGCCTCGGTCAATACGGCGCTAAGGCCGTTTAATTACCTCGTTTGCACGAAAGGGTCGATGCTTGTGCCTATAAGTTCGTGATTGTTTTAACTTACTCTGAGGGGGTTAACGGCCTTAGTTCCCCCAACCGTTCTTTTGAGATCTTACGGCAGAGCAACTGCGTTAGTGATATAATCGGATTTAAGCATCGAAACGCACTCCTCACGCTTGACAAGAAAGGACAAGAGAATAGTTGGAGCGGTGCCTAGTTGCGTATAAACTGGTACCACTCCAGCATATTTGTTATAGCGAAGCGTCTTAACCGTTTCCCTCATTACAGCATGGTTGAGCGTTTCAGATACTGCACAGATAGCGGAGTGTGTGAATAAGCTCAAATGCTGTTTTTTCAATGATTAAAGTAGCTAAATGACTGTTTCGAACTTCGTCATTTTTGATAAAAAAAGCGCTCGATCTGAAGACCAGATATTTACCCCTACATCGTGGGCCTCATCACTAGGACGACCGGGGTATCTATTTGTGAAGTTGGCATCGCTGTAACGCTGACAAGCGCGTTTCCTGAAAGCCCGTACCATATATTGAGACCGGTATCGCCGACGTTACCTGGGTTGTAGGTCGAGTATCCTTGGGATTGATAAGCTCTTATCAGCTGGTCCTTAAAGGTGAGTGCCTCTGAATATGAGCCTACAGGATACACTTGCGTATTGTAAGTCTGACTGTTCTTAACGAGCGTACCCGTGTAAGCCGTTTTTCCGTTTATGGCGGCCTTTTCAAATGGAGAAGCGGTGGTAAGTCCTGAGCCTACACCGACTGTATTCAATGTGCTCGCATAATCAGGCAATGAGGATACTGGAGACGGCGTTACAGTAACGCTCGGTGTCGCAGTTGCTGAGACCGAAGCCGTTACGGTTGCGCTAACGGAGGTTGAAACCGTAGGAGTTGGCGTCGCGGCGATAGACGGTGTTTCGATAGACGGTGTTTCGATAGAAGGCGTCGCTATCAACGTGTTTACATTTTGAAAAGCACCAGATATAGCTCCTACTACCACTAATAGCGATAAAACGGCTAGCACAGCATAAAGAATATATCGCTTCTTAAAGTGAGGAGAAGGCTCAAGAGGAGCGTCGTACAACGGTTCTTCGTCTAAAGGCTCTTTGAAAGGAGGTGACGGTGGAGGGACCGATATCGGTTCTTCGGCTGAGGGAATGAACGAGTTGCCGCAAGCTGCACAGATTGCAGCGTACTGTTGGTTCTTCGCTCCACAGTTCTGGCAATATTTTTCGTTGCTCATCACGCGCTCCTTGAGATATATGGCCCAAGAAATAGAACGAAAATGCCTTTTTTATAGTATCTAAGATTACTGGATCACACACACAGCTTAAAGATATCGATTTCACCGCTCGCACTTATTGCTGTCTTGTCGGTTTTTTAGCAACAGAGTCATATTGTGTTTCTTCGTTCAACCGTGCAGCGCTGATCTTTACTTTCTAATGCGGTATAAGTCAATAGCTTCTACTTTTATTCTTATTTGCGCTAGCAGGCAGGTTGAGTTCTCCATCTGCGAAGTAGCAAGGGGACGCATTAGCGAAAGCTTGCCATCACCTTTTCAACAAGACTGTATGGCACGTCTTTCTTACTGTTCAATGCAAATAAGACGATGTCCCTGCATACGAGCAACTTCTCAAAATCTTGAGCAGATACTACAACTCGATTGTTGTCTTTGTTCACCGCTAATATGTTCAAAGGTGCGTACGAGTCAGTAACGTGGCGTTCTGTTCTATTAGCACGACAGGGGGTCATGTCTTTGCTCCTTCTTTTGCTTAGTGAAAAGTCACTTCTTTTCGAGATCTGTCAGAATGCTTAAGCTTCTGGTAAACTGCGAGGGCGCATAAGAGCTTCGTTAAGTTTGTTGGATCTTAGAGGAATTCGAAGGACAGTTGCTTGGCCTCTGCCGCTGAGCTCGTTAATTTGGATTTATGTGAAACGCACTCAAGGGATCTATTGAGAGGAAACTGTGCTATATGTTGCGTGAAATGTTACTACGACGTCATTAACCTGTATTATATAATCCCCTTCTATCGGTTGCTCGCGCAGCAGTTTTATGTAAGAATTGGTTATAGGGGTGCTATTAGTGACCGTCTGATAGTTCTGATGTGTATTTATCGAGCTCGCCGTAGTAAGGGCGGGATTACTTATTAGGATAACTGCATTGGTGCTGTTGTAACCTTGATTAATTGTGCTGATATAGTCACTAGCTTGCGATGCAGAAGCAAACTTTTGATACTTTGCCGTATACTGAAATGTCGCGTTGGAGTGGCCGATTTTGAAAGTCACCATCGCTGTGGTATCGTTTAGCCACTGAACCGTTTTATTTACTGAGCGGGTCCAGGTTGCATTTACGTATGCTTGTTGATCGTCCTCGATGATAGCTTGAACTACTTTATCGTGGCCCGCCGCCGCCCCACTTTGGTTCGTAGCAGGCGTCGTGCTCGACGTGCAGCCAGCGGCTAAAACGCTAATTGTTATGGCCAAAGCGCAGAGCATGGCGACTTTAGATTTCATAAAATAATTAAACCCAGATAGCAGGATTAATAGTTTTCTATTTGTTTAATGGCTAACTTAAAGCTCATCTTTTTCAAAAAAAATAGTTATTGAACCTTTTTTTAACTTTTTTTGAGCATAAGCTCATTGAAATCGAAAATCACACGCACTAAAGCCTTTTTTCCAACTACTAAAAGTTCGGACTAGCCCTTGTTCAGAGTGCTCGCTGATTGGGTATCACTCTTTTCGCTTCTGAAAAATGCTAAGGATTTCGATGGGAACGGGAAGTATAATGACCGAATTGTTTTCTTCGCCGATTCTAACCATGGTTTGATAAAGTCGGAGCTGTAAAGCTGTAGGCGACTTTTCGATTGTCTGGGCAGCTTCCAGCAGCCGATCTGCTGCCATCGCTTCTCCTTCAGCAAGCGTGATACGCGCGCGTCGATCTCGTTCTGCTTCTGCTTGCGCGGCCATAGATCGCTTCATCTCTTCTGGAAGCTCGACGTCCTTAAGTTCAACTGAAAGGACGTGAATCCCCCAAGGCATAGTGAACTCATCTACGAATTTGCGGATTCTTTCGCCTAGCTCATCACGTCGAGCGAGAACCGTGTCAAGTTCGACGGTGCCGACTACGTCTCGCAGACTCGATTGAGCGAGCTGGTTTATTGCATAATTATAGTTGGTAATTTCGATTACGGCTTTGTCGGCTTGAACGACCCTATAGAAGATTACTGCATTGATCTTGCACGAAACGTTGTCTTTTGTGATGACCTCCTGCCGTGGGATGTCTAAAGTGTTTACGCGCAAGTCTACTTTCTTGATCGATTGAAATGCTGGCAATGCGTATCGTAATCCAGGGGGATAGACTTTCTTAAATGACCCTAAAGTAAACTTAACGCCTCGTTCATATTGGTAGATCACACGAAGCCCGGCGAGCAGAAAGAGAGCTACTGCAACGACTATGATGATGAACACCAAACCGAGGCTTCCGACGTCTATTTGGGCAAACATCGACTACACCATTTATAATTTAGATGTGTGGGATGATGAACTTATCTGAGCAAAAAGTTCCGCTGAACTTGAGATGTCGGTCCGAGTGATTCCGCTGTTTCGATTTGGAAATCAACGAAGCTGCTGAACAGTTTTCAGAGCATTCGAAAAAACAGTCTCGGTATATTATTATAAAAATATAAATATTAAAATAGGTGCTTGATGTGTGTTACCGTAAGCACATCAAGCAGCTTAGGATACCGATGAGGTATAGGTAGTTTAGTTATTCTCCGCCCCAGTCTTCTTCCGGAAGTTCGCAGCACTTCCTAAGTGCTTCGCGAGCAGTTGCAACCGCTGGCATACCAGCAGTGACAACAAGGACTCCTAGCGTATCCAGCACTTCTTCACGCGATGCGCCCATATTCATAGCTGCCTTCATCT
>CAYHCZ010000079.1:0-7316 GCA_964355295.1 uncultured Methanomicrobia archaeon | reverse complement strand
TGAATTCTGTGATTCGAGTGTCTTTCAGTATTCAGAAGTGCCTGAGGAGGTCTACAAGGGCCTTATGGATTCTTTAGGCTTGAACCTCGAAAAAACAGATCTTCAATACTTCTCTAAGAATATTAACGGACATTATAAACGAAAAACCGTGCGAAGGCCCCGGCTTAACCTCTTTAAAGGGGTTTTTGATACTTAAGCGCAAAGCCTGCCTTGGCTGTTTTGTGTCTAGAGGGATCTCAAAACCTGTCATTTGATGGACTAGTGGAACCCTCGCAAGGCTTCACGTGAGCTCACGCTCTTCGTAAGCAGACCTCGGTGAAAAACGACGCCCAACCCTTTTAGGGCACTCGAATGCTTTAATCTAGTTATAACGTGCTCGAGACGAGGAGCGTTACGATATCTCGAATCGTCTGCCTTGAATCGTTTATAATTTTTACTTCTATTCCGTACCCCCTCAACCACTGCACCACACCCTCACCTGCGTGGCCCGTAATGACTGTGTCGACTTCGTGCTTTTGCATGAAATCAGCAATTTGAGCGCCCTTTTTTCGTTCAACCTCTTTAAACAGATTTTCAAACGAGCCGACAATACTTATGCGATTATCTTCAAATCGTGCAATCACAAAATATTCACACATCCCCAAATCGTCAGCAAGCGTCGCTTCAAGGCCAACCCCAGTTGAGCTCACGGCGATGGTCAAGACATCCGCATGTGTGCTAACCGAAACGTTGACCCGATGAACCTCTAGGACGTCTTCAAAAACACCGGCCTCGATTTTTTCCTGTATCTTTGAAAGCTCTTCAGCAGTCGTTCTGCGACGCACCGTTATGGACACGCAGCAATTTTATAACTCCAACTTCCCCTTGTATGAACGTAATTTCATTGCTTAACTTCAGGCACGCCTTGTATTATTTTTCGGATACGCTCTATCAACTCAAAAGAACCTTCTCTATCTATGAGCGTATCGACGGATGACTTAGCAATGCGCGCACCAATATTGATGATAAGAAGTGAGATTAGGATACCTATTACTGGATCCATATACCAATAGCCAAGACCCGTTAACACGAGACCAAAGGTGACTGCAATAGATGAGAAAGCGTCGGTAATGGAATGTTTCGATTCCGCGACAAGAGCGCTTGACTTAATTCTCGTTCCGACACGTTTTTTGTATAGGGACAAAAACCAAGCTGCAACAACTGACACGCTAGCAACAACGATACCGATAAACAAGTCAGATGCCACACGTTGAGCGAACAAAGCTGAAGCAGACTCGTATATTATTAAAAAACATGTCGAGATAATGATGAATGCTACAATAAGCTCAGCTATTGACTCCGCTTTTGAGTAGCCATATGGGTGCTCGACGTCGGCAGGGCGAAGTGAAACGCGCAACCCAATTAAAACCGCTGCGGCCCCAAATATGTCAGTTAAGGAGTGAACGCCGTCGGTAACTAAACCTGCACTGCCAAATAGTATGCCTGCTGCCATTTTGCTTGCCATTAGCAAGATATTGACAACATTAGCAACGACGCTGACGGTAATACCGCTGGAGCTCGCGAAAGAAACTCGATGCTTATTCAAATGAGAGATTTATGCTGAGAAATTTATACTATAGCAGTGATACTCTCTCAGCTAGCCGATCCCAAAGCTTCCTAATCTGTTGTGACGCGGCTGACTCTGTATACAAAACTACCGGCTTTCCCTGTACGAGAGCTCGTACGACGTTCAGATCGTATGGAATCATCCCTAAAATTTCCACGCCCTCCTGCTGGCAAAATTCCGTTATTCGCCTCACATTTTCTTGGTACAAGTCACAGCGATTGACACACACAAATGCAGGAACTTTAAAGTGCTTGCATACTGATAGCACCCTTTTTAGGTCACTTATTGCTGAGAGGGTTGGCTCTGTTACTATCTGGCTAGCTGTTGCACCTGTAAGAGAGGCAATTACAGGACACCCGATGCCAGGGGGGCCGTCGACGATAATATACTGAAAACCTTCATCACGTGCGATCTGCTCTGCTGTTTGCCTTACGAGCGTAACAAGCTTGCCTGAATTCTCCTCACCCGGTTCAAGCCTTGCATGAACGAGAGGGCCATAAGGTGTGTCTGAGGCAAATAGCTGGCCAGAACACACGTCATACATGCTTATCGCTTCTTGTGGACAAACCAGCGAACAAACCCGACACCCTTCACACAAAAAAGGGTCTACCTTACAGTCCTTAATAGCGTTGAAATGGCAAGCATCCACACAATCACCGCATTGAATACATTTAGCAACGTCAATACGGGCCTTCTGGGAAGCTTTAAATTCACCTGCCGTTTTAATCCGCGCATCCATAATAAGGCTCAAGTCAGCTGCATCGACGTCACAATCAGCAAAAACCGCGTTCTTTGCTAGCGACGCAAATGATCCTACAATAGAAGTTTTTCCCGTGCCACCTTTCCCGCTTATAATAGTCAGTGTCTTCACGTCGCCTGCTATTTTTTCACCTATATGCTCGCAAGCTAGTTAGTTGTCTCACCGCACTAGCTTGTTTATGTCTTGGTAGAGCTGAGAGAATTTCTGTTGATATTCAGGAAGCACGCCTACTGCCGACAAACCTTGCGCATACATAATCGCAAGCTCTTGGTCATAAGGAAGTCGCATCAACACCGGCAGTCCTTTTTTTGCACAATAAGTATTCACTTTATCATCACCTATATCCGCCTTATTGACCACGACGCCAGCTCGAATCTCGAGCTTCTGCACTAGTTCGACAGCGAGGGCCAGATCATGTAACCCGAAAGGGGTAGGCTCTGTAACCAGCAGACAAAAATCACTTCCCTCGATCGTTGTTACCACGGGACAAGAAGTGCCCGGTGGTGCATCTAAAATAACGATTGAATCGTTTGTTACCATGCACTTGAGTGCCCGGATCAGAGGCGGCGAAAAAGGTTCTCCAGGAGTTAAGCGCCCATGAAAAAATGCCATATAGCCCGCTACGCCTGACTCGATGATTCCGATTTTACGCTCCTTTTTACCAATAGCATTCTGCGGACAGAAGAGTTCGCATCCACCACAGTCGTGACAGAGCTCTGGATACAAAAGTACGCGCTCCTTTAAGACAACAAGCGCATGAAAAGCGCACACCTCAGCACATTTCCCGCAAAATGTGCAACGAGTCCCGTTAATAGTCGGACACGCCGTCATAACTGGTTCATAATGCGTGATCTGGGGCTTTAAAAACAAATAAGCGTTAGGCGCTTCCACGTCACAATCAAAGAATTTAACGGTGTTCTCACGTTGTAACGCAAGGGCCAAGTTGACTGCTACTGTTGTTTTGCCCGTGCCACCCTTGCCACTCGCTACTGCTATGATCATAGGTCGAGATCGTCTCAACGATTCGAGATTCAGTCGTCAGCGCATAATTCGTGAAGAGGATTGCCGTGCTCGCATCTACTCGCTCCTGCTTGCACAACTCCGTTAATGTATTGCTCAACCACCTGCTCTGTCAACCCAATTACGCCAAGTATGACGTCTATGCCTACTTCCTCAAAATGCTTCTGTGCTTTAGGTCCCATACCACCTGCTATGATTACATCGACTCCCTGTCGGTGCAAGTATCCTGGCAGAAAATCTGGTCTATGACCGGGGTTTGGAATGACCTCAGTTTTTTGTATCTCTTTGTCCTCAATTGTGTATATCGTGTATTCGGGACAATGTCCAAAGTGTTGGCATACATCCCTGTTTTCTGTAGCAATGGCGATTCTCATTCTTTGCCTCCTTTGCTAAACGACTCTATTGCTTGTTGTACTGTTGTAGCAGTCGTCATATGTACTTCAATACCAGCGCTTTGCAGGACCTGCGCGGCCTTAGGACCGACTTCGCGAGTGATGAGCACCTGGGCGCCTTTGTCGACAACGAATTGTGCGCTGCCAATACCTGCCCCTGAACCCATCGCTGCTTCGTTTATATACGCTGTGTGCTGCTGAGTTTCTGAGTCCCATAAAATAAAAAAAGCGCAGCGCCCGAAGCGGGGATCCACGGGCGCCGTCAACTCTTTTCCTTGCGCAGTGATCATTATTTTCATTACTCACTCTTCTCCAAAACCGTGTCTGAATTGATCTCTTCGCTTTCATCACTTGTCTCGAGTTTTAGCGATTCGAGGCAGGATTTCACATCGTTCAACTGTTCTTCCAACGCTTTTACTTCCTGTTCGAGCTCTGTTTGAAGTGCAGCCATGTCTTCAGTCTGAGAAGACATGCCAGTTCCTAATGTGCGCGTCCATCGCGGTTGACCTGTCTCTAAATACTGCCACCGAAAACCCCTTCCAAATCCTCCCATTCCAGACCCTCGTCGAATAGACCCAGCCTCACTAAAGGCTCGTCTCAACGGAATACTATTCCTGCAGTATCCGCCTCTTCGACCACGTAGAGAACCGTACCCGAGAGGTCCTGTTCCATCTAAACTAGGCATTTTTTGTCACCTCATCACTTCTTCGTTTTCAGTTTTGACTTTTTTTAGCTCCATAAAAACGTAAGACGCTTTGTGTGATCAGATTCGAACCCTCTGACGCACATGTAGCTTCCGCACCATTTTCGCTTATAGGTTTACTGCTATCGCCAGATTCGCAAATTGTTGGATCAAGTGGAATACGACAGATAAACGGAACAGCTAGTTCCTTCGCAGATCGCTCTCCACCGCCGCTCTTGAAGACATCGACTTGCGTCCCACAATTTGGACACGTGTATCCACTCATGTTTTCTACAATCCCTATTATCGGAACCTCAACCTTGCGGGCAAAATCGATAGACTTGCGCGAACTAACAAGGGCAACTTCTTGCGGCGTAGTCACTATTAGAGCGCCATCAGGCTGTAGATCCTGGACGATCGAAAGAGGCTCATCGCCTGTCCCTGGGGGCAAATCTACGATAAGAAAGTCAAGGGCACCCCATTTAGTCTCGTTGATGAACTGTCTGATTGCCCCCATCTTCATGCCACCCCGCCAAACGATAGCATGATCCGACGATGGTATAAGAAAGCCTGTCGATAACACTTTGAGCCTGTCTGAATATGATATCGGAACTAACTGGTTCTCTTGAACCTCTATGTTTCCCGAAAGCCCCAACAATCGCGGTATGCTCGGGCTTGTCAAATCTGCATCTAAAATCCCAACATTACAACCATTTAGCGAAAGCGACACTGCAAGATTCGCTGAAATTGTCGACTTGCCAACGCCACCCTTACCACTCATGACAATGATGCAGTGCTTGGCATTGAGGTTTTTAGGCATCTTTTCAAGCTGCAGTGGTATGCTTTTCTGAGTATTTTCTCTCGTCACCATGACTTTTACCGTATTATCATTTAATGTCAAAGAGTATAAATCTTACTCCGATAAATTAACATTAGCTGAGATTATTTTGATAAGAAAATCACTGTTGGCCCTGGCTAGATTAGGAAGCCGCGATATGGTCAACGGAAACCTTGAAGAATACAGTTCAGCGTTTTACATAATGCAGGAAAAATGAAAGCCCGTGGATCCGTGGAAAAAGGCGCGATTATGCGGGCAGCGTCATCTAACCATTACGGACATTACCAAAAATTCAGAATATTTTGGTTGGGGTCAAATGTGAATTGACCCTGTAAAAAATAAATACGGAATAAACCACACGGCGACTAGTCCGATTGCAACGGCTAAAACCACTAGGTCTTGTGTGGCAGAGAATTTGTTGAATTAATTATATTCCATACTCAAACGCCTTTTAAAGTCGAGAAATCTACTAAACATAAGAGGGCGTTAACGTAGTTTATTGTTGTGCTCTTTCTAAACGTTGATTAAGCAGCAAATCTTAATAAGCACACCCGTCAGCCCCTCCAAAAAACATGCAAACCTATAACATTCGAGGTTATGATTTGGTCACCTACGGCACAGAAGCTAAGTTTTTGGGCGATCCATATTATGGTACAGGAGCATCGCCTATATAGGCCGAAGACTACGGACGAAGCTTAATCCATTATCTTGTGCTTTTTTCCCACCCGTCAGGTGCCTGGACGAATTGTAGTTATAAGGAAGCCGTAAAAGCTATGAATTTGCAGCGCGAGGAGCGTGTATGAGAAGGACGACATTAAACGCGATTGTCGATACGATTGCATTTTTCCCCTTGCTCGTCGTCGCAATAACAGGCATAATCATTTGGCTCTATTTACCACGAGGACTCGCATTTGGCGCCCTTGGGACCGTAGCAAGCCACCAAACGTTTCTGGGCATTCAACGGCAAATATGGCTTGACGTGCACACGTATCTCGGGCTGTTATTCACCGCCCTCGTGGCCATCCATCTCATCCTTCACTGGTACTACATCAAGTTATTACCCCAGCGTTTTGCAAAAACGGCGACCAAGAAAGATCGCTCTATGAAACGCTTTTTAGCCCTCCTGCTTATCGGTGTGGTGATGGTAACAGTCGTGATAATTGCCGTGTACGCATCGAATACCACACCGTCAAGCTCGAGCCCAACTACGCCATCTGGATCTATTATAAACACCACTAAGAGCCGTGGTGCATCATCAGTGCCGAGTCAAAGTGCAGCGGCCACTCCTTCGTCTATTCCGACAAGCATCAACGGCCACGATTATATCTACTACCACAACCTCAACGACCGTTCCACGTGCATTCTGTGTCACCCGAACATGTAGGGGTTGCCTGACGCTCACTTCAGCTGAGATGTTTTTGTCCGTACTGGCAAGCATCACCTTTTTTATATCCTCGCGTAAGCTCGCGTCAATGATGTTTTTTGTTCAAAGATGTTCGTTTTGACAGCTTCATAAGGATTGGACTCACACATTAGGAGATTCTTAAGCGCTGCGAGATGAAACACGAAATCAGCGCCTTCGAAGAGGGGTTCAATCGTTCCTTTATCTCGTATATCCGCTATGAAGGTTGAAAGACTGCTTGATCGAAGAGCGTGCTCCAGATCGTATATAGCCCCTCGTTTATTTCGATTAATAGTAAATGTTGAGGGTTGAATTTCAGTAGAGTCCTTACGAGTGCTGTTCCTATTGAACCTGCCCGTCACTAGCACGGTTTTTTTCTGTAAAATTCACTTATGCCCATATTCTAACGATCATATCGTTTGTTTGCAGAGTTCACAAAACAGCATTGAATACTTGACTATCAAAACAACGTCTTAATGAAAAGAAAGCTAACAAGCCATTAGCTGGCCGAAAAAAAAACGCGTCAAAAAAAAGAAAGGTGGAGTGACGAGCGTCACTCCGTTGCATTTTAGAACTTTCGCCCAGGTGAGACGATTCCTCTCTCACCAGCAGGCTG
>CAYHCZ010000078.1:0-7376 GCA_964355295.1 uncultured Methanomicrobia archaeon | reverse complement strand
GACAGAGACAGGCCGCGTGTCAGATGATTTTAGTTTTTAGCCTATTTTCCTAAAATAAGAGTTCGTGCAAGGGCAAACTCGGCATGAAAAACTAGGGGCAAAGCGTTTTCACGACTAAAAAAAAGAGAAGGTGTGATTACAATCCCCTGCACAAACTTCTAG
Organism: uncultured Methanomicrobia archaeon; assembly: GCA_964355295.1. Classification (GTDB taxonomy): domain Archaea; phylum Halobacteriota; class Bog-38; order Methanoflorentales; family Methanoflorentaceae; genus Methanoflorens. The sequence goes on along the minus strand of CAYHCZ010000078.1, from coordinate 7,214 downwards.
TTGCCGCCCAGCTGTTAATTTCGACTTTTCGCGACAATAACAAGGGTGCCGTCCCATTTTTATTCGAATAATACCTTTTAAGCAGCGCAAACGAGTAGAGTAAACTTATATGCCTAGGCCCAGCTCACGTACAGGGATCGTATTTTGGCTCGGTTTTATGGGAGCGCTATTAGGATTTTTTCTGGCAGCCACATCACCAGCCGGTTGGACAGTCGCTATTGGCGCAGTGCTTTTTCCTATTATTGGTTTAGCCGGAGCATCTAGGCTCAGAAAAAATGATGCGATAAACGCCGGATTGATGTTGCTTGCTGGTGTTGGTATGGCATTGTTTGAAAATTTTTACATAATTGCGATCGTCTCGGCTTTGTTGTTTTTTATAGGCGGAGCGTTAATCGCACTAAAAAAAGGGTAAGACGTCAGTAGCTTAAAAGAAATTCTCTCCTGTGAGTGAGACGGTGAGGTAGGTTACTAACTTGTGATGCCTTGGTTATATATCAAGAACATTTTTTGAGCGTCATTTTTTGAAATAGCCACAGCTTAAGCTCCCTAATCTTATATTAAGAGAATACCTATCAAGGGACAGGTATAGGCGCTGCGATAGAAGATAGGACAGCCCTAAAATCGCTAGGGGCTGCTCCCTGGTTGTTTTTGCTGAGTTTTTTAAAGTGCTAAGCGTTGCTCTTTTGAGCCTTGACTTTGCTCCTTTTTTCACACGATCGTCGAAGTGAGCATATCAACTCTATTTTTGCTGTCAATAGATCCCAAAATCTACACAACTAGGTCCTTTAGCGCGCCTCATAACGTCTTACGTTCGCCTAAGCCGGTCGTTTTATGGTTGCAGAGCCTCCTTTCTTCTCTCATTTTGATGTCCACTTTCTTGCTTCCGAATAGCAAAAACAGCGAGAGCTATAGCAACAACAGCTGTAGCAACCGCAACTAAAAACACACCCGCCACGATCTCTAATGGTAAAAATAGGATTAAAGAAATGCCTGCGAAGATGGCCCAAGAGACTCCACTAATTACGATAAAGGCAGTAACTATTAGAGAGAGCGTCTCATCTTTCATACGATTATCGAGGTAAGCATATCAACCAGCTATTTGCGATCTATGTATCTGAAACAATGATAAACAACCAAATCCTTAAGCGCGTCTAATAACGCTTTCCGTTCAACTGTATCAGTCGGATATATATAAAAATCGACCCCACGCCCCCTGCCGCGTCCCTTTCATTCTACCTCTACGTAACCGTATAATTCCAATTCAGCGATGAGTGCTGAAAGCGTCTTATGCGAAACCTGCTCTCGGCCGCTAAGCTCCAGGCGCTTAGTCGCCCGCGGCTAATAACAACGACTAAGTGTCAAGCACTGACCTCATTCAACACTATGCTAGCTGCTGAACATTACACAGACCTTTTTTCTGACGTTTCACTGCCAAAACACGAACTATTAGAGATCCATCGCAGCAAAATCTCACTTCACCATGCTAAAAGAGGGTTACGACTACCCGACGATCAGGCTACCGCACACCTTCTCAAAACTTGCTGGCCTATCCGCGCGAATCTATCAGACTATATGCGACGGATCATTGGCCTTTCTCACGGTGATATCGCCCACAGAAAATGCTTCAAAAACCCCCAAACCCTCCGTCTTGACATGGCGAAGGTCGCCGGTTCGAATCCGGCCGAGCCCATTCAGGCTCGCCCTCTTTTTCATTTTCGTGAAGTCTTTGGGATTGATTTAAAAGAAGAAGAGTTCTTATCTCTTTAATCTCAGATTCTAATGTAGCAAGACGAGAATTTACGTGGTCGTCTGAGTTGTTTTGTATAATATTATACATTTTTTGTATAATGTTGGGATCGTCGCCTAAAACAGCCAGAAATAATTTGTTTCCTTCCATCAGCGTGTCATAGAGATGCGCAGAAGACCCTATACTATCTCCACATTCTTGAGGTAGTCTAAGGGGTGGATGGGTTGAATTTGTGTTTGGCTGCACCTTTCCAATTTTTGTGTTACCTAGGTAGCGCATATTCTCACACAGTTTGATTCTATAAGTTAAGATTACTTTTGTTCCTAAGAATTTCGTAAATGTAATTTTCTGTTAGCGGTTCTGTATAATCGATAGCAATTAGATCTATTCCATAGGTTCCACATAATTTGGCTTTATGTGCATCCCTTTCTTGTAGATCTTCAAGCCCTTTAGAACCCCCCCAAATTTCAACCGGATGAAAGTGCTGTTGCCCCTGATACTCAAAACCAAGATTCAAAGAAGGAACAAATATGTCTAGTTCTAAGCCTTCTAACCAATCTGGTCTGTGGTGTCTCAATATCTCTTGTTCAACAAATAGACGTTTAACAATTTGATAAAGAATCGTCTCGCTAGCCCAGCCTTCTCCTACTTTTCTAAATCCAAATTCTTGACGAGCGATGTTTTCGATTTTAGTGGTGAAGGCTCTTTCTTTTTGGGAAGCTATTCTTCACAGATTACTCATAGCTTCACCTTCGTCCATCTTCACATTTAACCAATATGTAATTTCATCTGGAGCTATATCGTTACGCTTTGGGCCAGAGAAAGCCGAGGTTGGCCGAGAAGCGTGTCATGTATCTTTGGCTTGCGGGCATAAGAACGCTTCGACAGGCTCGCTGAAAATTAAGGAGCAGTTTTCAGTAAGCTCGTCGAAGCGTTCTGGAGTAAGTATCGATTACTTGCTCATCCACTCCACCAACGCTTGCGTCGTCAATTGCGGCTGCTCGATCGTGGAGATATGACCGCAATTGGGAATCTCTACATATCGCGATCCTGCAATGCCGGCCGCGATTTCTTGCGAACGATCGGGCGGAATCAGTTTATCGTTTGCACCCACGAGCACCAGCGTTGGACATCGGATCGATCCGAGCAGAGGGCGTGAGTCGGCTCGGCCAATAATCGCTTGTTGTTGTCGAATGAAAGCCTCGGCGCCGGTTTCGTTTGCCATCGTCAACACCGTCTCTCGCAGCGATTCGTCTTCATGACGATGCAGTAAGAGCGGCATCGCAGCGTACGGTAATTTTCCAAATCCGCCAGCACGCGCAATTTCAATTTGCTCGTTGCGCACTTTGGTCTGCTCGGGAGCGTCGGGTCGCGCAGTGGTGTCCATGAGCGCGAGTTTGACTACGCGCTGTGGCGCCTGACGCATAATCTCCAAAGCGACGTATCCACCCATCGACAGGCCCGCCAAGGCAAATTTAGGCGACGCGCTTTCGAGAATACTTTTTGCTTTCTCGCTCATGCTGTTGTGACGGCGATGATCGGCCACCGTCACTGGCCCAAATGGCCACAGCGCGGGGATTTGTTGCGCGTACAAACGCGCGGTGCAGAACAAACCCGGAACCAGAACGACGGGTGTAGACGGATTCAGAAGCCACTCACATTCATGATGCCCTGTCGATTTATTGAAGCTTTACAAAAGAATGCGGCAAGACCGAAAACGTGGGCGTATGGTAGGTGTTTTCTGAAGGGTTTGCACTGACGTTGTAGCGGATGGTGACGACAGTGAGGATGTCGTCTGAGTTGTACAACCAGTAGTGGACGCAAGAACGAGATACCAATAAACAGCAAAGGCAACGCATACTTCAACGGCATTTTGATGTACCGTTTCATCATCCTAGTGATTGGGTTCATAATACAACTTCTGCCATGATACTTATTTAAGAAGTGAAAGTTGGCTTAACGATTCCTATTCTACACGACACTTTTCATGGCGCAACTCATACCGTATTGCAGTACCCTGGGATTCAAGCCCTACACGTAAAAGAAATCGAAAAAAGAAATAAAGAGGGAGGAGATGAGTAATAGGTTATAGGAACACGCTATTCTGCTCCTTTTAAGTGTGATAACACCCGCGATTTTTGGGTGCATCTTCTTTGTGATTCTTTAGCATGTGCTTCTTCAAACCGGTGTATTTATCGTAGCTGCTGACACGTTCTTTGGCGTTTAGGAACTTTTTCACGAGGCAATTTATGCAATTCTCAAAATTATTGTCTGTCATCGCTGTTGCATTACTCGTTTCTGTCGTCTTCGCAGGATTAATTTTGATTCGTCAGGAGGTGTTGTACATATGAGCTCATTAAAATTAAAAAAGGCCCTTTTGGTGGTTGACATCCAAATTGATTTTTGTCCCGGTGGCACTATGGGCATCCATGATGGTCACAAGATCATCCCAATTCTTAACAGGTACATTAAGTTCTTTGAGAAGGAAAATTTGCCGATTTTTGTGACGAGGGATTGGCACCCCAAAATCACTAAACATTTTAGACAATTTGGCGGTGAGTGGCCCAAGCATTGTATCGAGGGGAGTCCAGGAGCTCAGTTTCATCCTAACCTTACGTTACCGAAAGAAGCCTTTGTGATGTCCAAAGGCATGGATCCGGAAATTGACAGCTATTCGGCCTTCCATGCCACAGATTCAAGCGGAACGCTATTACCGAATCTATTGAAAATTCTTGGAGTTGAGGAGATTTATATCGCCGGGCTGGCTACGGATTATTGCGTTAAATATTCCGCGTTGGATGCGCTAAAAGAAGGCCTGAAAGTCTTTATATTGACTGATGCCATCGCTGGGGTGAACAAGCAACCAGAGGATTCTAGCATAGCTTTGGAAGAGATGGTTAGCAGTGGCGCTAAAGAAACAACATCCGAAGATTTATTTGGATAAACCTCCCTTTATTGCTCGTCCAAAATAGTCAAAGCCTAAAAGCCGAAAATGGGCTTTCAGAATGAATTATTCCAATCGGTAAATCCAGGAAGATGCAAGTGCCTAGCCGCCCTAGGATCGAGATAAGCGGATTCCTTAGTTCCAGCTTCGCAGTTTCTCAAACGCTGCGCGATTTCAAAACCAGTTAGATTACAGTTTTGAGGTAAAAGCTCATGAAGATCGCAAAAATTGGTTTATCACAACAATATTCGCCGACAATGACCAAGGATTACAGCCAGATTTCAGATACGGCCCGTGCGGTGGATGCAGAGGTACTGCCCAGGATGGCGTCTTACATCCGGCGTATATCGCCGCAGATCGCTGCCATGAGCGCCGACGAGGTGTTTGTGATCGCCGATTACGGTGCCGCAGACGGCGTGAATTCGAGCGAGTTGTTTGAAGCAGTCATCTGCCAGCTTCATGAGGTGAATCCCGCGCTGACCATCAAATTAGTTTATATTGATCTGGCGGATCCGGCGAATTTCGAGACGTTCTGGGCAACCTCGGCATTAGCGAAATTAAAGAATGTAGAGGCCCAATACATCCAGCGATCTTTTTATGAACCATTTCCTGAGATAACAGGCAAACTCCGGATCGGTTTTTCGTCCGCTGCGCTGCACTGGCTGAATGCCAAAACGGTTGGACCTGAATATTTTCAGCATCCCCTCTGCATACAGCCCAACCAGTTGCCAGATTCGGAACGTAGAGAATTTGCGGAAAAATGGAAAGCGGATTGGCGGTCGTTTCTGCACGAATGCTCGAAGTCGCTGGTTAAGGGGGGTGCTTTATTTTTTGCCAACCTTGCCAATCTGGGGGATGACCGGTGGCCAGCGTCGCCTGGATATAACAACCTCAGGGACATTTGCCAAGAGTTATGTGAGGAGAAAAAGCTTTCCGAAGCTGAGTTAAACGCTATTTTCATACCGGATTACTTTGCCTCGCCCCATGAAATGTTACGTTTGCTGGATGAAAACGACCTTAGATGTTTTGCCGTAAACGCCTGTGATCCCTTGACCGTCCCGTGCGCCTATTTTACTGAGGCGCAGGACAAGCTGGACGACCCACAGGAACGGTCCAAGCTTGCCGCTACCCTGGCCCATGTGGTCCGGGCCTGGAGTGAATCGTCGATGCGGATCGGACTTTACGCAGACAATAAAGACCTGATAGAAGACATTTATCGTCGTCTGCGGGACAAATTCTATGAAAAACCTGAGGGCTTGCCTTATCAATATTGCTTGCTCGAACTCGTAAAAAAGACATGAGGAGAACGGCTGAAATTTGACTGACCTTTCCTCTTTTTAAACATCCAGCGTCTCTAATCGAGGCAATGGGCATCAGATGCATGATCCATCCAGTGCATTGGAGACGGACGTCTTCAAACTTTCAAGCAAAATGCTAACTGCTTCAGGTTTTGATCTTCATAATTACTTTCTGTGCCGGTCATGGTTCGCTATGTTTCGCCTGCTTGTAAGCTAGATTGGTAGAGCTACTCCTCTCGCCTATCAAAAAGGAAATGACTACCTATTGCGTAACTCCCTCGACGGGACCCTGACCTCATCACCAGGTGCGACCTCATCGGCGAGTGGTACAGTTGACGTCTTTGTCCGCGGCACCGACAACGCCCTCTGGTGGACGTCCTATCCCACAGCTGAATAGAGCGTCTTCTGGCCCTCTATCGGTCTGTTGCTAAGCGAATGATCGACACCTAGTACGACACTTTTCATGCCGTCACTCATAACGTTGTACATTAGTCAGAAATTCAAGCCCTAGAATTAAAGGAAATCGAAAAAAGAAATAACGAGCTAGGAGGTAAGGATCAGTTAAACGAGACACGCTTCTTAGCCGTGAGTGCGCAATTTTATTGAACGATGATCGTCCCCTTCTCCTGCGAGTGGATGTTGCAGTTGTAGGGATACGTTCCTGTGGTATTGAACTGATACGTATAGGTGTCGCCCGCGCCAATTAATGGCGTTGAACCGCCCTTGCTCTCTCTTGGCGGCGTTGAAAATATTGGACCCTCTGAAAAGAGCTGATGATCGACCGAATCGTTGTTTCTCCACGTCACATTAGCCCCTTTTTGAATCGTGAGCGAAGAGGGGTTAAAGGCATAATCGTTGATCACAACTATATTTTGACTAGCAGTGCTAACAACTGTGCTTGGCGAAGCCGTTTGATTGGTAGTGCTTGTAGTGCAACCCGATACTAACAAAGAAGCAACTACGAGTAACAGAACAGCTATCACGGCTATTGGTTTGAATTGCATACACTTATCCAAGAGGCGAATGTTGGCTTAATAATTCCTATTCTACGCGATACTTTTTAATGCCGGGGGGAAAATAGCTTTTTTAACTTCGTAATCTGTCTAGCGGTAGCGACAGCGCTGACGCCCGCACCGTAGCACGCTTTGCTCTCGCTTAGGTTCCCTAATCGACGGTGACTGCCTGAGCAGAGCTCTCCACCAGATAATTAAGCGATGAGCGCGCA
>CAYHCZ010000077.1:0-7504 GCA_964355295.1 uncultured Methanomicrobia archaeon | reverse complement strand
TTATTCTGAAATTCTAGAGGCCGCGAGTATATTTTGAAAACCGCTGTCGCGGAACCCGTTACCGTCTTGTAAGTCCCTTGGCTGTAGTTTGTACTACTGGTAATGGTGTACCCAGTCTTGTTCATAGCGTTAAGGTATTGTGTCGCGTCTTGCGTTGTTGGGAATATGATATATGTATCGTTAACGGTTGTGGTTGCCGTTTCGTTTCCGGTTTATTGACTACCATCCATTCGACATGTGCTGAGGTGCCGTTGATCCACGTGACTTTCCACAACGTAAAATTGCCGAAGGTGTCGGATGTGTAGTTTTTATCCTCTGCAATGTGTACTTTTCCAAAAGAGCGTCGTGGGTCGCTGTGCTAGCATTAGGCGTTTGATTAGTATTGCTCGTGGACACCCTGCTACTAACAAAGAGGCAACCACAAGAAAAATTACAGATAAAGTAACTTCTAGCTTCGATTTCATTTTGGATTACTCCAATTGCATACGTTCCTATTAGTGACTATTGGTGGTTTAATAGTTCTCTTTCCCTTTCCACCACCAACAGATACACCCAGTAGCGAGTAAACCAAGACTATACCGTTATGCTGCTTTTCTCCAACAAGACTCCGTTACTATTTATTCGATTATGTAAGCGTCAGTATATCCGCAGCGCTGTCAAACGCGATCCCGATTTCGCATTGTAAAATTTTATTGTAACTTGACTTTCATATCCAAAATTTTGATAACGTCGTCCATTTGTATAATTTGGCCAGGGTCGTTAAGCAAATTTACATAATATTGAAAAACGGTAGGCAAGCGGCCTGTCGCTGTATAATACAGGTCATCGGTTGTGGCGTTCCGGCTGTAAAACTTATATCCGGAACGGTTAAAGGTCTGCAAATACGCTGTTGCGGCGTCGTTAGAGGGGAAACGCATAAATGTGTCGTTCATGGACCATGTATTATTCTTTTGATCGGATCCAGACGCTTGAATGTTAACGGTAGTACTGTTGACCCATTGCACGTCCCACGATGTGACGGTCAGATTTCCAGTGGTATTGCGTTCGGCCGCTGCAAGTTTCTCGAGCAGTGCGTCGTGCGTCGTTGATGTAGCTGTTGGGCTTGCTTGACTGGAACCTGAAATTTGTGTTGTTTGAGCCGTCGTTGGTAACGGACTTGGACTTGTCGTTGTCGGCGACGACGTACACCCTGCTCCTACAACCGTGAGGACGAGCAGAAGCATGATCACCCCACCAACTAACTTCTTATTCATTTTAACACCTTTTTTTATTAGGAAAGAAATCGATATCCTGGGTGGCACTATTTAATCTTTCTGATTCATTTAAAGCCTCTATTACAGAACCGATGTCTTCCTAGGGCGCTGCAGACTTCAGACCCCCCTCGATGGGTTATCAGGGGGAGGTCCTACTTTGATCGCAGCTCCTGAAACGTGCGTAAACGTTTATCTGCGATCGCTCACACTCTCTTTATTCAAACAAGAATGCAAACGCGGCCGAAACAAAAGTTATAAATAACCCGGGCCATTGTTTGCGTTTATTTAAACCGCGGTGATATTGTGAATAAAAAAGTGTTTTTAGGACTATTAGTCGTAGGGGTGACGCTCGTCGTAGCAGCTGTACATCGATCACCAATCCTCTTAGCGGAAGTGCCAGCCCTTCAGCGTCGGCGGCACCTCAAAATACTGTCAGCCCTTCAGCGTCGGCGGCGCCTCAAAACATTGCCGGATACGCGACTTATACGAATGCGACTGCGGGCATCCGCATTCAATATCCATCGGGATGGAACGTAACCGAGGGCGGAAGTTCTACGAGGATAGTACAAATGTCATCGGGCTCCGGCTCGAACGTCATTGTAATTAAGGGGAGGTATACAGGAAGCTTAGAAGACGCTAAGAACGAATCTATAAGCGAGGTGTTGAATCTAACAACCCCCAAATATACACTCGTCAGCACTGAAAAAACCACGCTTGCGGGGAGGCCTGCATATAACATGACCTTTAACACAACGTACCTCGGGCAGAACATAAAGCAAGTTATCAGTTTAACGACGAAAGACAACTATTATTACGATTTAACCTTCTCGTCCAGCCAAGAGGACTGGAACACGGATCAAACGGTCTTCAGTAATATGTTCAATTCGTTTGCCATCACGAGCTGAGGTGTCGTTAGAAGAGTCGAAAAATTGGGTAGTGCTGAGTTAGTTTCGATGGGGGAGTTCACTCAATAATAAGCAGCTGACGGTATGAAGATAAGCCAAACTAGGTCACATCGAACTGCTCGAAACAAGTGACAAACGGTGAGGACAAATAGGATTGGTACGGGTTATCATCATTACCCTAAGCACATGTTCGTTGTGGATGCACCTCAAATCGGAAGCCTACCCAAACAAGATCCCTAACTTCGACAGCATCTGGAGGACTTACGACATCAGAAAGAGCATAGCAAAGTTCGATCAATGAGCGTAGTTATGGCCCCAATCCTTTTTCGGCGCTTCGGGGTACCTTTCTCCTTTTAGAGCGTAGCGTTACCGCTTATAAAAAAAACGTCACGTTAAACCACGCCCTCGACGTGCGAATGATCTCCTTCTGATGACGGCGTAATCTCTATAATTTCAGGAGCCTCTGTTGGCGTTGGCGCTGCGGCTTGCTTCGATAGGTCAATGAGATGATCTCCTTGGGATAGTCCGGGGTAAGGATCCGCTATAGGGGGATCAAAAATTCTGCTGTCGCCGGGATGGACATCGTCCTCCCACCGAATAGATTTGAGGCGTCCTCGTGAATCAAACTCTTTTAACCATGAGCCACCCATTGTAGTTTGACCATCTTCAGTTTTTGTAGTTCCGTCGCTCCGTTTGGTCGTGTCTACACTGACTTTCTGTCCGGAGTACGAATGTATGAGCGTTGTTGTGGTATCTTTATCAATGGCGTTTTTGGGGCAACCAGTTATACTGACGCAGGCCAACAGGATAACGCACACAAAAAACAACGGCAGCGCTTTTTTCAGCGGCTTGTTGATATAGCGTTTCATCATCCGTGATGTTGGAACCATCTAACCCTTCCTGCTACTGCTAATTGAATGAACACGTTTGAATGTGGTGTGATGGCTTAAATGTTGTCGTTTTACGTTCAAAACGGCACGTTTGCATATGCCTCCTTTACGTGCTCGTCCTTGAAGTGCAAATATAGCGCTGTCCTGTCTTGTGCGGCGTCGACGTTGGCCAGGTGAGCGATTACACCGCCATCATATTATCAGAGGTGGAAAAGCGAGAGGACCCCAGCGACGGGACCTTAAAGAAGCACTATATCGTGAGGCTCATTGAACGCGTCCCGCTCGGATCCTCTTATCAATCGGTCGTCGATCGATGTACTCAGCTCTATGAAAAGTTGAATAAACGTCCTAAGTTTATCGTGGATGCATCCGGTGCCCGTCCCATCTATGACTTATTCAGAAACGCGAACATACCAATATTACCGATTCAGATCACCCCAGGGACTCAGTCAAGGATAGAGCACGGCTATGGCTACGTGTCCAAGTTAGAACTGGCTACCCTCTTACAAGTGATAAGCAGCGCGAACCGAATCCACTTGCCCGCTGACTCAAAGTTCAGCAAAGCCATAAGAGACGAGGCGAGACGATTTGAGTTAAAGATCACCGATGCTGGAGCGTTGACGTTCGGCGCTGAAGGCTCAGCAAAAGACGATCTAATCATGGCCCTCACGTATGTCTTGTTTTATGGAGAGCGAATCTCTCGCGGAGTTGATCGGCCGCGAGTAAGATGGCTTTAGCTCTCTCGGTCGATCGACCGAGGCGTCCATGGTCTTTAAATCGAAAAAAAGAAATAATGGACTAAGAGATAATACGATCAAACGGAAGTCGCCACTTTCTACGATCTTGGGGCTAGCTCAACCGCTTTTCTTTTGTGATTATTGAGGTCTCGGTATTCGCAGCGCTTGGCAAATGGCATACGCCGTGAACTCGCCGATCTCCTTATGCCGAGGTACGGAAGCAACCTGCTTGTGTGCAGGATTGTAATAAAGCGTATGTCTACCACCTTCCCGGTAAAGGTAGCACGCATGCGCCTCAAGATGCTGGATGAACTTTCGGCGTTTCATCTGGCGATAGCTAAATCTTTCCGGATTATCTCGCCTGTGAGGCCTCTCTCCGCGAGCTCTTTTTCATTCAACTCCCGATTGGCCTCTAAAACAAGTTCAATTGCTTCAACGAGATTTTCTTGGGCCTCTTCAATCGTTCTCCCCTGGGTGACTGCTCCAGGTAGTTCTTCAGCATAAGCTGTGTAGCAGTTGCCTGATTTAACAAAGACGCCGGTGAATGTGCAAGACTTCGCCACGTAAATCTCCTCTGTTGTAGTGTTATATTGTCAAGTCAACGTATAAAGAAACTACTTTATCACAGGGGCAACTACGTAAAGCTCCGCGCACGTAAAATGCGGCGAGAGGAGCTCTATAGAGCTAGAACGGCGTCTTATCATAGAGACCTTGGTATCTCTATCATTAAACTGCAGAGACACCGCTGTCACGTTCAAACTCGAATGCCCGAGCACCTGCTGCAGCCGCCTGATGTCCCAGCCGTTTCGCACACTGTGTATCGCAAACGAGTGTCGGAAGATGTGAGGGTGTACGTCACGTCCAATGAGATCTCCATAGCGCTTGACGATTGTTCTGGGCGACGCGCGATCTCACCGTCATTAAGCGTCCTTAGGTTTTACGAAGTGGGAGCCTCTAGCAACAAACGAAGCTCATTGTTGAGCTTTACATCCTCCTGGAAGAACAGGCCGTGATCGCTACAATTGAACCATACAAGAGTCGAATGCTCGATCTTCTCGTTTTGAATTTCCGCTAAGCCGGGGCGCACGAGCCAATCGCCCGTCCCGTGACAGATCGTCGTCGTATTTTTGATCTGACTAATGCCTGTCGTCAGGTCTTCGTCCCGAAGCTCTTCAAGTCCGTCGATTAGTGACTTGTGCGGGGCATTAAGGAACATGTCAAGCAATTCGAAGTAGCACTGCGGATGCGTCCCATAGTTTACCCCGCGATAATTGATTCCATAGAACTGTTCAAATGCTGCAACGTGTGGGTCAACGCCACGTGGGCCACGACCGTTCAACGTATCGATGATGTCCGAAAAGAATGTAAGCGAGTGTCCATTGGGGTTAGTGATATCCCCTAACATGTGCGGTCCTGCTGCCGCGACGAGGCCGAGTTTTATGACGCGCGAATCGGTGCCCGGTGACGCGGGCTGATGTGTTGACGCATACTGCATCGCGATTGCTCCACCGATTGAATAGCCGACGAGCGTCACATCGTGCAGGACGAGCGTCTCAATGACCGTTTCGAGGTCCTTTGCCCACCGTTGATAGGTGTACTTCTGATCTGACCTGTCCGATTGTCCGAATCCCCGTAAGTCGATGGCGACCACTTTGTAGCCGTGTGCCGTAAGATCACGAATTTGATATGTCCACATTGTGTGGTTTAAGCCCCAGCCGTGGACCAGCACGATCGGCGTGCCTTCACCTTCGATATGTGCAAATATTTTTGCACCATCATCCATTTCGATGAAACGTCCTCCCGGTTTAGGCGCGCAGCACGCATCGGCGCACGCTGTGCAACTGCGCAGAGCCTTTTTGATGAGTGTGAGTAATAGTACAAGGGTCATGCCATCACTTGCTGAAGCTTGGCACATGGAGGTTTATACTTTATGATTGTCGTGCCTATGCGAAATGACCAACTGCTGGACAAACGTCGGTCGGTTGACGGGGTTTGTAAAGGGGCAACGCACTCAATGATCAGCTCCTTCAAGGAAATTTGAGGTTATCATTTTCATCCAACTCCCAGGAAGGGACATAGGCTACTTCGACGATATGGCCATCGGGATCCTTAAAGTAGCCATAATAACCGCCCCAGAACGCTTTTTGGGCACGACGCAGGATCGTTGCTCCAAGATGCTCAACTCGATCCAGCACCTCCTCAACCTCCGTTTCAGAACGGGCGTTGTATGACAGAGTGATCCCCGAAAAGCCCGTTTCGGTGTCTTTTACCATGGCGTCTTCGGCTAATAACTGCCGGGGATAGAGTGCCAGCACGATGCCACCCAAGGGGAACAACATAAGATCCTCCAGGCTTGCAGGAGACCGGTTCCAGCCAAGGCCCTTTTCATAGAAGTCTAAGGCCCTTTGCATATCGGAAACGCCGAGGGTTATCATGTTCAGTTTTTGTCTCATAGGGATCCTGTGTGTTTATGCAGTAATAATAGCTCTCTAACTACAGCAATGCGGCGCAACAATTCTATTCACACCTTTTTAGTAGAATTCGCTCCGGCGTTAATCGTGCCATACCAAACGGCTCAGGTGTTATATTTTTATGCATCTAATCAGTGAAACCGAGCGGATGTAATGACGCCCGGTGGGAGTGGAATCGAGGAAACACTTCAAGCATCCCCTGCCTGAACAAATCTATCTGAGGCGCTTGAGCTTCTTCGTGGTCGTGTTTATTTGGTTACAGTTAACAAAAACCGACACTTTGACCACTTTTTTGTGCACGTTGCACAAAGAATATGTAGGGGGCCTCTGTGCACAGCTGCCTCAGATAATGCTATTATGATTGAGTTCACTTTGTCAGCTAAAAAGGGATTCGTTTGCAAGTGTGCTGCGAAGGAGTCCAACAAAGCCCCCGTTTCAGCTACATATTGCTTTACGCGAATGACCCATCGTCATGTATTGCGCATAAGAAATGTTAAAGACGTTCGCGTGCACGACGCCAAAGTCGTTAACGTATGACGACTATGCAAACAGAGTTAGGATAAATTTGTCAATCGCGATTCAAAAGAATAGCTGGTGTGATCGATTGTGGATTCTGCACTCGTAGACCACCTCGTTGTTTTCTTTGCTTTGGTTTTTTACGCTTTTTTATTCATCGTTTACCTTCTGCGTGCTCGTGAACTCTCAGGGCTAGAGTTGAGGTTAAGAATTCCGTTTAGCCTTCTGTTGGTTCCGTTTGCTTTGCTTTGGATAACGAACCTCCTTATCGGCAACGACTCCGGCCGCCTGCTAGCGGGATTGCCGATAATCATTTACTTAGTCTATGACCTGTGGTATAGGCTGATAACTCAGAAAAAACCCTATCATCATCCCGATCGCTGGCCAGTAGGCCTCGTGGTCTATATTCTATTACTTTTCACCGCAAGCATAGGCCTAAACTGGTATGGGTATTTGGTGTGGCCAGTCTACGGAAACACACTTGTGATTGCCTTTTTCATTATGATGGGTTCCTACAGCTACTATCAATATACGTATAAAAAGAAGAAGAGGAAGAGAGGTTGAAAGCAAAGAGCAATTAGGCACGCAATGAAAAAATGCAAATTAGCCACACCCCTTTAACATTTTTAACACAATTAGGCGAACCAATTTTCCGACTTGTCCTCATTTCTTTCTTACAATGCTTGCGAACAGATTACAGTCCAAAATAGCAACCGTTATTGCCGATAACTA
>CAYHCZ010000076.1:0-7720 GCA_964355295.1 uncultured Methanomicrobia archaeon | reverse complement strand
TGTTCTCCAGTTCCTGGTCGTGGCTATGGTTTTCAGTTTCGATTTGACGGCGTCTATCGTCAACGTCGGTAACCGAATTGTTTCATAGTTATAGCCAGTTTTTGCGTGGTGCAGAGAGATTTTCCCGCGATAGATCTCCAATAGCTCGTGGTTTGGCATCGCAATGTCGCGATGAACATCTAAGTAATGATCAGCGGCTAATATAGAACGTACGTAACCGCGCTGCACCCTTAATCATTATGATTCACCTTCCGCAACTAACAATGAAGCATCTGGTGAACGCGTATCGTTCAGGTGATGGCATGCATAAGATCCAATGGGAGCATCAGCACCAGTTTCTCTTTTTTTCATTGCTGAGGCAAATCTGTAAGCATATTAACGAGCACGCTCTTACTAATTATTCATTGGAGGCGACGAACCACGAAGGGTAAAGTGATTCGCATAACTGGCTCAAGTCGAGGCATCGGGGAGGCGACCGCGTATGAGTTTTCACGAGAGAGGCGGGTTATCGTGACCTATTACAACGAAAGGGAGCGGACAGAAAGCATATACAGAAAGTGCTTAGACGTAAGCGGTTCCGATGGATTACTCCTTGAGCTAAACGTCATGGACAACGCGAGTATTAATCGCTGCGTCGAACCAGTCGTGGCTACCCTTGGCAGGATCGATGACTTGGTGAACAATGCGGGCAGTCTAACGTGGACACGTTTGAGAGACCAAACTGCTGATGATATTCAAAATCAAGTTCGGACAAACCTAGAAGGCCCCATCTAGATGACACGGGCGTGTCTGCCCTATGTTACAGAAACTATAATCAACATAGGCAGCATCGCCGGGAAGAACGGTATAGAAGAACTGACGGTTTGTTGTGCGACGAAATTTGGGATTGGAGGATTCACGTAAGCGCTTGCTAAGGAAGAGCCTAACATCACCATCTATTCGGTTAATCCTGATTATGTCGCGACGCGGATGACAGACTTCGCGGGGCGCCCTCCTGGCGAGGTCGCTCGTGTCGTTGTTCGGGCGGCAAAGGGCTGTTATGCAGTGCCATCTGGCGGCGATATCGATATGTGGGACCTTTCCCCCGAATGAGAGCTCTCGAGTCTCTTAGCCCTGCTAAGGCAGCCGCTGGACAAACAAAAACAACGCGCAAGAAGCGGAAAACACTTGTGAAAGAGAGGATAATAATCGCGAGATGGACCAAAAGTCGTTAGAGCCTGGTGATCTGCCGCCCAACTGGAGTCCTAACGCCCCTAACGAAGTCCCACCGGACACTGCGATGCTCAGGATATTATGGTGTGATAATGCGAACGTGATACGGGCAAAGAGCTTGTGTCTAAATGCTAAGAGCATTCCCACGTCAGAGGCTTTCGTAGGTATTTCTGAGGCGATGCAAGCGGTCCCGGTGATGTATGATATACCTGCAGAAGGGACCGGCTTGATTCCTGTCGGTGAGGTCCAGTTAACTGCAGATCTATCAAGTGTGGTCCCCCTCCCGTATGCCCAAGGGCAATCTCGCGTTATGGGGGACATGCTGAAAGACGGCGCCCCTTGGGCCTGCTGTCCTAGAAGCTTCCTCAAGAGGATGATTGCACGAGCGGAGGAAATGCATCTAGTAATCCAGGGTGCATTTGAAAACGAATTCTACTTGTTGAAAAGTGTGCCGGGCCAGATCGAACCAGTTGATAACACGACCTTCGCATCGACGCACGCTATGGATATCAGCGCTGACGTTATTAAGGATATTATCCAAGCGCTGACTGCGCAGGGGATTACGGTCGAGCAGTACTATCCAGAGTCGGGGCCAGGCCAGCACGAGATCACAGTCAGATACGCCTCTGCACTTCAAGCGTGTGACTACCAAATAACCTTCAGGGAAACCGTGCGGGCGGTCGCACACAAGCACGGTCTGCGGGCGTCATTTCTCCCTAAAATATTCGCAGACAAAACTGGCAGCGGATGTCATCTGCACCTGAGTCTGTGGCAGGATTCAACAAACATTCTTTCAGATGAAAGGGGCATATACGGACTGTCGAACCATGCACGCCAGTTTATAGCAGGAATAGTAAATCACTTGCCAGCACTCATGGCACTCACCACACCGATCCCCAATTCATACAGAAGGATCAAGCCATACACGTGGAGCGGCGCGTTCCAGTGTTGGGGCTTTGACAATAGGGAGGCTGCTGTTCGCGTCGTTGTCGACCGCGACAAGGTGATCAGGCACTTTGAACTCAAGACGGTGGATGCGTCGTCAAACCCCTACCTTGCCTTCGGCGCAATAATTGCGGCTGGCCTCGACGGAATCGAAAGAAGCTTGGAACTAAGTGCGCCGATCCAACTCAATCCCAGTAGCTTATCGACGAGCGAACGTGAGAAACTCAATGTCTCATCCCTCCCTTCAAGCGCAAGCGATGCCCTCGGATTTCTCGAAAGCGATCAGGTCATCTTGGCTGCGCTTGGGAACGAACTTGCCCGCGCGTACGTTGGGGTGAAAAGGACCGAGCTAGCAGCGTTGGAAAGTCTCACATTTGAGCAAGAAGTAGAACTCCTGCTTGAAAAGTACTAAGACTTACGATCCGTCATTCTCGTTGCGTTTCTAATGGATTCCCGCTCGTAGCATTCAACTTTTATGGAATCGTGAGTTCAGGGCATCTTCTTCAAAAGTTTTCAGCGGATCCATCTGAAGTGGTTTAAAGCAGCACAATTTTTGAAAAAGTCGTTTAAAGATGCTTAGTCGGGCCGTAGTATTAGCATTAGTGTGACCTTCGTCTCGCTGAGGCTGGGAGTCTAGTTTGTCTTGTCGTATGCGCCAAACTGAGCGCCAACATCGCAAAGTCCAGACCAAGAGATCGTAGTGCAGGCGCTTTCCAGCAATCTAGTGCGGGGGGATAACCAAAAAAGAGATGCTCTCAAGAGATACTTAGTAATTTAAAGTAGTTAAAATAAGACCAAATAAATGATGAAACAAAAAAGGCCCTTTCACGTCATGATCATCCCTACTCTTGGCTGCCCTTCTAGATGCGCTTACTGCTGGAGTTCCGAGGTAGATTCGCCTATTATGAGCATAGAGACCGTCAAGGATATTGTGGCCTGGCTCAAGGACTTTAGAAATGATCCCGTCACATTTACATTTCACGGGGGGGAACCCCTTCTGGCCGGAGCTGATTTCTACAGACAGGCTCTACCTATGCTCTCAGTGGAGCTCGAGCATATTGAACCCAACTTCGCCCTGCAAACCAACCTCTGGAGGCTCACGCCCGAGCTAGCGGAGGTCCTAGCTGAGTACAATATTCCCATAGGCTCAAGCCTAGACGGGCCTCAGGAGCTAAATGACCTGCAACGATCGGAGGGCTACTACGGGAGGACCATGAAAGGATACGAACTAGCAAAGAGCCACGGCCTGCAGGTGCAGTTCATCTGCACTTTCACCTCCTATTCCGTAAAGTTCAAAGAGGAGATATTCAATCATTTCCTGGAAAACGGGCTGACTCTCAAGCTGCATCCCGCTTTGCCGTCCCTGCGCAGTGACGAGCCGGACAAATGGACGCTCTCTCCGGAGAAGTACGGCGAGCTTCTTGTCTATCTGATGGACAGGTACCTAGAAAACATGAACCGTATTGAGGTCAGAAACATCAACGATTACTGCAGATGCGTCTTTACCGGACGGGGTACAGTCTGCACCTTTGTGGACTGCATGGAAAATACCTTTGCCGTTGGCCCGGATGGAAGCATCTATCCTTGCTATCGCTTCGTGGGCATGCCGGAATACGTCATGGGCCATGTCCGGGATCACCCTAGCCAGAAAGATCTGGCCGAATCAGCTGTCGGACTTCGGATGCACCACTTTAAGGAGTATGTGGATGAGGAGTGCAAAGGGTGCAAGCATATCCGCTACTGCAGGGGAGGCTGCCCCTACAACGCCATAGCCCCCACCGACGGCGAGATTAAAGGCGTCGATCCGCATTGTCTCGCATATAAGAGGATCTTTGATGAGATCGCAGATCGTTTCAATGAAGAGATGATGGGATCCTTCGACCTGGAAATGGGCCTATCTGCCAAGCCAGCGAAGACCGTGAGGCCGGCAATCATGCCGCTTGTACGAAAACTGGCCTCAAATTAGAGAAGAGCGGGGGCCTGAGTCTCAAACGCCGAGCACCGCGCCAAGTAGCTACACACGACGCATTTTTGGAAAAGTATCTTGCGGCTTATAAAAACGGGGGATATGCAAATCACAACCTTAGCATCAAGGCCTTGGAATTCACGTGGGTTAAAAGCACGTCCGCACGTTTGTTAACCTCTTTTCTGAATACACCTCAAAACTTGTTGAGAACTTGTAACGACATTTATTGTATTTCCACGTCACAAGACGCGACAAATCATCATAACGTCATGAATAAAGCTGCCTATAACCTACTAGCACGTAATCCTTAGGTAGGGGAGGTAATAAGGATGTAACGGGTCACGCATCACAAACTTACAAACAATATTAATGAAACGAGGGGAGATCCGTTCAATATCTCATGATAGAAATATCTCGAAATTTCACAAATCGATAACATTAGTGTAATGCTTACAGGAAAAATAGTGGGTTAAGCGTATCAGGACTGCAAGCCGTGTTTCGTTTCTCCTATCATTAACTTTGAGCTTGTTATCCCTTTTTTCGATTTCACGCGCGTAGCTTCACTAATCATAAGATATGGCATTATATTATTATACCAAGCATAGGCGTAAGTATGGAAAAGGTTGTAACAATACGGATTAAAGAGGGTACGCGAGAACGTATCAGAAACATAAAGACAGTTGACGATACGTTTGATGATCTCATAAACAAGGCTTTAGACTGTCTGGAGCGGAGACGCAGAAGATGTGGGACGATAGAGAGCTTCTTATGAAGGATAATTGTTCTCGACCTCGTCATACTAGTTTGTGAAATTTCTCCCCCAGTCGAGTCCCGTAACGCAACCTGGAAGAAGACAGAGTTTCGCCACCATTAATACGATCGACCATAACGAGCGGATATTTTTATGACCTTTTTCATCATTTTGTGAAGTAATCCTGACCACGACAGCGTCCTTACTTTTAAGTTTTCTGACTTCGGCCGGATTCAGACCGGCGACCTCCGCCATGTCAAGACGGAGGATTTAGTGGTTTTTGAAGCATTTTAATATCGACAATGTGACAAAAAATAAGCAACGTGACATGTTCGGCGGCAAACACAAGACCTATACTGTAACCTACCGTTCGTCGCAGCCCCGCCGATGCAATCGCCGCAGCCGACTGCCCCTGCAGCACCAGCTCCTCAGGAAGAGCAAGCCTCCGGGTCTGCAGATGTCACCGAACAAATAAAGAAACTTGCAGAGCTGCGAGATCAGGGAATCCTTACCGACGAAGAGTTTCAGGTGAAAAAGAAGGGATTACTAGCCAAATTGTAGCAGAGCTAAGCAACAGTCGCAGGTAAACAGCCCGACGCTGACTTGACGCGCTCTCAGTGTCAGCTTCGGCCGTCGCCTTACTCTATCTAACTCATTTTTGTAGAAGCAGAGATACGCTAGTCAGGCGCGTGATTTCTCTGCATTTCTGCCCATGTGTCTACTCGGAAGGATGCCTACGCCGGTGGAGCCTCTAAGCCCTTAAACGAGCCGCGCTCTTGTGGAGCCACAGGGGGACCACGACCTCTATGATGAGCGTATATGTGACACAATACGCTCTCGATGATAAATAAGGTAGGCAACGAGCCCGATGATGCCTGCAATGACCAGAACATCAAGATAAATAAATAATCCTTCAATATCCTCCCAATGGGGGCCTAAGAGGAAGCCTATATATGCTAAACCCAAACACCACGGAAACGATCCTAAAACGGTGTAGAGCGAGAACTTCTTGACGTCCATGCGGACAATTCCAGCTGGGTAGGAGATGAAGGTGCGGACAACAGGGAGCAGCCTGCTGACAAAAACAGCGCGATCCCCATACTTTTCGAACCATTCGTGTGCCCGATCGAGCTCACTCTTGCGTATGAGCACGTATTTGCCATAGCGGTCGAGCAGGGGTCTCCCACCCCACAGGCCGATGTAGTAGGCTATTAGAGAGCCTACAAGGCAGCCGAACGTGCCCGCAAGGGCAACGCCAATAAGCGTCAGCCCCCCTCCCCACGCGACGTATCCTCCGAAGGGCATGATAACCTCGCTCGGGATCGGCAAACCAACGCTTTCCAACGTCATACCGGCAAAGACGCCTGTATATCCGAGCTGTGCGATGACAGATATGATGAAATCGCTAAGTGTACCGATGATGTTGATGCTCAGGGCCAAAACACCCTGCGTTAGAAACATGCACCATCCCACATACGGGGGTAGCTAAATAGGTATCGTCTTAGAACGAACCATTTGAAGGCGTTTCTTCGCCGCGCCTCCTCACCAAAGCGTGGGCTACCTGAAGCAGCTGCGTGATGAACACGAGCGGCAGCTTGATGGCGCCTTGCCACGTCGTTGGGGGCGGCGGTGAATTTGCGATATCCGTCAATTCTCCGTCGATGCGTTTCGCAGCGCGAGTAATAACAAAACTTACCGCGATGCCAACAAGCGCCCCACCGATGAGGTCGGTGAAGTAGTGGAGACCGAGGTAAGCCCTGCTGAAGGCAACGAGTGCGGCCCACGCAAATAGCACAGCGCTGAACTTTCGATGATAAGACGAGAGCGTGGTCGCGAAGGCAAAGGTGTTGGCAGTATGGGCGCTTGGAAATGCGGGCTGTGCCGCGGGCGTGACGCCTAAATCGCTCGGCCGTGGGCGGGCAATGGCGTACTTGAGCCCGAATGCAATGGCGGTCGTTGTGATGAAGACCAACGCAAAGACAAGCGCTTCTTTACGGGCACCTGCGAGATACAGCGCGATCGTGATAAGCACCATGAAAATGCTGCTGCCCGTGAACGTGAACCACAAAAACAACGTGTCAAGAAAGCCACCGTCGTTGAGTGCTCGGATGAAATGAGTAGCGTTGTAGTCGAAACCACCTAGATACACAGCCGCGATAGGCGGATCAACTACTGTCAAAAAGAGCATTGTAGCCAAATGCGTGACGTTTGCTATATAGATTATGTTGACACTTGGCAGAACATTCACCTGCTTTCCTCTGACGTCCATTCGAATAAAATGACAGGAGAACCGAGTTACAGCTGTTCACGGGTCGAAGATGCCATTCAACGTGGTAATGCAGACCAAGCAGACTCACAGGACAAGAGGACGGTCTAGGGCGAGAATTTTGAATTGCTGGAAGCTACACGCGAATATGCTACTATTTTAAAAATACGCTACCATCCACAACGCTGCCGCTCGGAGTCGAAAAAAAGCCTATCACATGACAAGCATTGTCACAACAATATTTATTCCCCTGATGTGCCTTTTTACGAGTTTAGAAAAAGGGGTCACTATCACTGCTGCCAAAATAAAGGTGGGTAAAAAATAGCGAACTTTATGATCCTGTGGCGCACCTACCCGATCGAAGGTGCAAAGCTACCAAAATGATCTGGACATGAATCGATATCTGAAGGCGGATTCAATCCTAGTTTTAATGGGCAAACTCAGCAACCGTTCTAAGCAGACTCATACATCTTAAACTAGGTGCTCGAGTTTCAATACTTGTTTTACGGGAACTAGCCAAGCGACTTTTATCTTAAACTAAAAGATGGGATAACAGGTTTATTACCGCTATTCCAAGTGA
>CAYHCZ010000075.1:0-7794 GCA_964355295.1 uncultured Methanomicrobia archaeon | reverse complement strand
GAGGGGCAATTCACCTCACGTAAGCATCACCGGTCACGCCCTTACTTCCCGTTTAAGCGTTTAGCAGTCGAGAGTCGAGTTGACCCGTCGTCTTGTAGCGTTGGTTAACCGTACGAATATGAGCGTCCTTCTCCTCACGCATATAACGAACCCTACCTGCGGGTGTGGTTGCCTCTCCTTTAGGGTGTAAAAGAGGGGGCTCCAAAAAAGAGGGTCGGTTACGGTTGGCTGCAACACCATGACATGCTATGGGCACTGCAACGACCTCTAGAAGGGGCTGTATTAAGCCTTTGCCACTAATCAGTAAGCTTTTTGCGCGAGAGTGAAGATGGTGAACCGACTCGTTCGTGAATGGTTTTTCAACCTGTTTTGTAAGCTGTTTTAAACATGTGCATTGGAAGACACCGTTGCTGGCTATCACGTCTGCATATTTTCCGTCTTGAGCAAATCGAGGCGCTACCGCACACCTTGCGCTGAGCACAGTTGACTAAAGCGACCGTTCTACCCGGCATCAGTCGTCCAATCGCCTAAGGTCACGCGGTTGACCTAATGCGCTACACGATCCCTCACCCCTTATCGGCCACCTTGTGTTGACAAAAATGAGTAGGGCCTTAGGGCTGCAATATCCAAAGTAAGTATAGATACGTGATTATAGTGGCGTAAGCAGCTTCAAAGCTACTGGCTAGAGCGATCAATAAATAAAAAAAAGACGAGCTCAGCGTAATATGTCAGCTGCCTGGATCTTAGCTGCCTAAGCAGCGTAGTTCCTTGTGGCAGCTGCGTTACGCCTTACCAAGTGCTCAAGGTGTTCCAGCACTAACCCTAACGGGTTAGCTGCTGAAGACCATTAACACTTGTAGGGTGCCCAACAACAGCAGCACTGAACTTGGCAGCAGGTTACGACTGCTGGACAGCACGTTGTCTTGACGGGACAGCACGTCGTTGTCGGACATGCAGTCGGACATGCGGTCGGACAGCACGTTACCACGGGACAGGTCGTTGTCGGACAGGCGCAGCACGTTGCCGTGGTGCAGCTTGTACACTGAGCGCTCGTGGTCGACGCACAGGACGTTGTCGTTGCAGCACATGTTTCTGCTGACACGCCGGTGACCGAAAATGCAGCTACCAGAGCCAGTACTAATAGAGAAATGGCTATTTTCCTCATGATTCCTCCTTTTATTCTTTTTTCCCCTGTTACTAGTTCAGCCATGACACGCGCCAGTTTTTACCTGGTACGTCTCATTGATCGAGACAATTACTGAAATATTTGGGATTCAACACCTTCCTATTCGTTCGACAGTATTTATATTTTGTTAATCGACATAGTGACACGCGGATTTCAGTTCGAGACGTTGGAGACGTTTAAGACGCTGGAGACCATTTGACGGGTTACGTCGCGGCTCAAAAAAAATCTGGAGCACTTCCGTCCGCAAAACTCTTATAGTCAACATGCAAACACGACTGCGCTCGATCACCTCCGTTGTTGGACTGGTGGTTCAATGGTTCGATAGACCCCATCATAAGAAACGGTTTTGTTGATGGGCTCGTCGCCGCTGACCTCTGCTGTTGCCGAGATCGTACGCAACGGGCCACCACTACCTGAACGCACCGCTCACGTTGGTAATTAGGTGCAAAGCGCTTCATCAATCGCTCGGGAGCGCCGACGCGCCACGGAAACGCGACAGGCTCGAACGCAATACGTAAGTTTTT
This sequence comes from uncultured Methanomicrobia archaeon, assembly GCA_964355295.1. Lineage (GTDB taxonomy): Archaea > Halobacteriota > Bog-38 > Methanoflorentales > Methanoflorentaceae > Methanoflorens. Next base: position 6,084 of record CAYHCZ010000075.1, on the reverse strand, counting down.
CCGCATTGAAACGTGCCCGCGTCACCTTGCGTGTGCGCCGTGCGCGAGAATGCCTCCCACGTAAGGTTATTACTAAAGAGTGAACATAGAGTCAATACAGATGGATAAACGCGAAAGGTCCCGTGACACACGCTTTGCCACTCGTGTCGTGCTTCTTCTGCTTGTGGGGGCGTTGGTGCTCTCGATGTGGGGTGGGCTGAGCCTTGCCGGCTTCTTCGGAGAGAAGACGTATCTGCTCGCCTTGCAGGACAATTCTGAAATGCGCGCCACGGGGGGATTAATGTCGGTTACGGGCATAGTCACCGTACGAAACGGTAAAATCGCGAACTTGGAGTTCTACTCGGCCCACACCAGCAAGATGCTGCAGACAAAAGTGAACGTGGAGGGGCCTCACAGCTTTACATCGTTCTTCAATTCGAATGCAGCGACGTTTTTTGATTCGAACGTGCAGTATAATTTCTCAACATTTGCACCTAAGATGCAGTCTGATTTTTACGACATTTCAGGACGCAAGGTCGACGGCATCATCGCGTTAGATAGCACCGCCGTTGAAGAGATGTTAAAGATCGTCGGTCCGAGCACGTCATCAAGCGAGGTCATTACGTACAGAAACGTTATCGATCGTCTGCTATTCAACTCGGGAAACTCAGGAGACCTTGAGTCCACCGTAGGCGGGACGCCGGTGACCAACCTGATGACGACGGTGACGTATGACCTCTTTCGTAACGTCCGCGACTCAAGCATCTCACAAAAACTGATGCTGTTAAGCGCCTTTAACACCTTGGTGAACGAAAAACACGTTTTTTTCTATACCGATGAGGGGGCCCTGCCGCGATTCATCGGGAGCGACGACAGTTTACCGGCAACGGACTTCATCAAGGTGGTCGATATGAACCTGGGCAACGGCCATTCTGATTTTGGCGTCAATAGGACCATCGATTACCACGTGCAACTCCTCCCAGACGGCTCAACCGTTTCAAACCTGACGCTGACGTACACCAACGATGCGTGGTGGGAGTCGGACTATTTCACCCAGGTGCTCGTGCCACCCGGAGCGGAGCTTATCAGCGTGAAAAACGACATGTGGAGCTTCAAAGCCTACAACGGGACCAAAGTGACGAACGACGAGGGGTTCACCGTCTTTGCAACGAGATTCGTTGTTAAGGAGCATACGGCGGGACACCTAACGTTCCTCTATAAGCTGCCCGACAAGGTCACCGGGAGCAGCATAGGATCGCACTACGATCTCGCCGTCATAAAACAGGCGGGCATAACCAGCTACACTTTGAACACCGCCGTCGAACTGCCCGAAGGCGCGACGCTGATCCACGCTGAGAACGTTGGATCACACGTGTTTACCGACGACGCCTACGTTCACGTCGTGTTCACGGAGTGACGGGGGAGGCCCAGTGATATGAAAAAAATTGTTGCCGCAGCGATCATCGTCCTTGTTGTCGTCGTCGCACTGACCGTCAGCTATGTAGTGCTGTCGCCCTCCCCGGCGGTCGAGGCAACGTACGTAGAGCCGGCGTCAGCGGTGCATGCGCCGCTCGGTAAAACCGTCCAAACGAGCTCGATTGCATTGCGGCTCAACGACATCGGCGACGCGTCACGCTCACCGACCCGCGACATTTGGACCAAGCTTAACGATGAAATCCATGATAAAGCCGCATACAACTTCTCATTGACCCCTCATCCCGGCGAGCGCTATCTCGTCGCGAACGTCACCGTCACGAACCTTAAACAAGCGAAGGTTCCCTTTACCTACGCGGACTTTGCGTTGATCGGCCCTAAAAACACCGCCTATTATACCAACTGGGCGGTATGCAACAGCGGCTGCGCCATGCAAGCCTTCAAAAACAACACGCTTAACCCGTCCTTTTCGAATGATATGTATATCCTCTTCTCAGTTCCGGCGGGGATGAACCCCGCTAAACTTGTGTACACCGGATCTAACCCGCCGGTTGTGATGTCAACGGCTAAAGGTTAAAATTCGTGCAAAGAGGTCATGCTTTAACGCTCCGCCGTCACCAAACCTCACAAAAGCGGGTGAGCACAATTTCCTTATTAGACACAGCGATTCTATGGCGTTAGATTACGGCGTATCTAACGTCGTATAGATAGTGGCCCGGATTGGGACTGGTGAGCGCAAGCTAGTTTTGATAGTTGGATCTTAAAACGCTCGAAGGGCGATATTTCCACGCAGCATAACTCACACAGCTCGTTCAGTCAAGTGCTTCAGCTCACAATAGTCGCGGTCTTCTGACAAAGGATGGGAGCAAAAACGATGATGCACATCAGTATGACAGGGGAGACGTTCTTCTATCGCTACACGGCGTTGATAACAGAGGGCTTTCGTCCGTTTGATAATCGTAGGAGATTCAACGATTGCAGAATGAGGAAGAGCTCAAGAGCGCACACATTGATTAAGACCTATAATGGAATCTAACTAAGCGTAGGCAAGCCGTACGCAAAACGCTGGGTTTATTGTCGTTCAACCACAACGTGGACCTTTTTGTAAATTGCGCCACGATAAAACAAAAAACGGAACGCTCAGATCGCAACGGGCACCGTAAGAGGTCGAACGAAGTGCGCTTCCGAGAGAAAAAAGATTAATTAAGGGTGGCACGTATCACCAATACACCACAACATAGCACATTCAATACTCCTATTTTTCGACTGCATCAAGACCCAATATGAAAAGTAAACGCGTGATCATCACAGGCGGCCTCGGCTTTATAGGGAGCCACCTGGCAGAGAAGCTGGTAGAGGATAACGAGGTCGCCATAATCGACAATAAGTCCACAGGGAAGCTTGAAAACGTCTCTCATTTGATACGTGAGAACCTGAAGATCATCGAGGGAGATATCACGACACTCGATCTGGCCACGATTTTTGACGGATATGATTACGTATTTCATCAAGCAGCCCTGCCGAGCGTTCCGCGAAGCGTTAAAGACCCGCTTGCCTCACATGAGGCAAACGTCACGGGTACGCTACGGGTTCTTATTGCAGCCAAGGACACAGCTATACAAAAGGTGGTGTATGCATCGTCATCGTCAGTATACGGTGATACGCCCACGCTGCCTAAACGAGAGGATATGCCCGTTAATCCCCTCTCACCGTACGCGGTGACGAAGGCGGCGGGCGAATTCTATTGTAAGGTGTTCAACGAGATCTATGGCCTCCCCACCATCTCGCTGCGCTACTTTAACGTGTTTGGGCCACGGCAAGACCCCACGTCGCAGTACGCGGCGGTGATTCCAAAGTTTATCACGGCAATACTCACGCACGCATCACCGGTCATTTACGGTGACGGACAGCAGAGTAGGGATTTCACGTACGTCAAACACGTCGCGCAGGCGAACCTTCTCGCATGCGAATCAGACGCAACGGGGACGTTCAACGTCGCCTGTGGGAGGCGCGTGACGATAAACGAGTTGGTCGCGCTCATCAACGACATCGCGGGCACGGCCATTAAACCAGAATACGTTGCTCCCCGACCCGGCGATGTGAAGCATTCACGTGCTGATATCACAAAGGCGCGCTCATTTGGCTATAGCCCGAGCGACCGTTTCAAAGACGAACTAAACGAGACGATTAGGTGGTTTGAAAATGGACCTGCTTAAGAAGATAGAGAATAAGTCCGCAATCATCGCAGTAATTGGCCTGGGATATGTGGGACTCCCAACAGCCGTCAACTTCGCTGAGAATGGGTTTACAGTGATTGGGGTCACTCGAACGCCTCAGAAAGTTGACGCACTCAATAGCGGGGCCTGCTACCTCACCGATTTGAATATCGACGAGCGCGTGGCGAACGTCGTGCGGCGCGGACAGCTGAGTGCCACGACGGACACCGCTGAAGCCACTCAGAAGAGCGACGTGATTATCATTACGGTCCCAACGCCCGTCACGGCAGACAAACACCCAGACCTCTCACACGTCGTCGACGCGGGCCGTGAGATCGCAAAAGGCCTTGGTCGCGACAAGCTCGTCGTTCTGGAATCGACCGTCTATCCGGGCGTGGTCGAGGACGTGCTCAAGCCCCTACTTGAAGCGTCAGGACTTAGCGCGGGAGTCGATTTTGGACTCGCATACTGCCCAGAACGGTACAATCCAGGCGATGCCACTCACGACATCGTGGACGTTGTCAGGGTCGTCGGGGGCATTACGCCCCAATGGGCCGAGATAACGGCACGTCTGTACAAAAGCAACGCCAAGGACGTGGTAACCGTCAGGGATATCAAAACGGCAGAGGCCGCTAAGGTGATCGAAAACATCCAGCGTGATCTCAACATCGCCCTTATGAATGAGCTCGCATTGATCTTCGAACGCCTCCACATAGACATCATGGACGTCATAAAAGCCGCAGCAACCAAATGGAATTTCAACGTCTATTACCCGGGCGCGGGCGTTGGAGGCCACTGTCTGCCCGTCGACCCGTACTACCTCGTCCAGAAAGCAGCAGAGCTCGGCTATCACTCAAAGCTCATCACTGCGGGCAGAGCCATAAATGACTCGATGCCAATACACGTGTTGGAGTTGATGGCTGATGCCCTCAATGAACAAGAACGGACGGTAAAACACTCTAAAATAGCGATCCTTGGGTTTTCATACAAGGAAAACCTCGGGGACGCCCGCGAGAGCCCAACAGAGGTCCTCTGTCGGGAACTTATGGCGCGCGGGGCGGACATCCATCTCGTCGATCCCTATATCGAAGAAGACATCCTCGAGGCTTTCGGCACCCCCGAAACGACCGCATATGAGGCGCTTGATGGCGCGGACGCCCTTGTGCTTATGATCGCCCACCGTGAGTTTGACGACCTTGATTTAACGAGGGTTAAGGACGTGATGCGAACCCCCATCATCGTCGACGGCCGGCGAATCTTCGACCCCGAGGAAGTGAAAAAGCTGGGATTCATTTATCGCGGCATCGGGGCGAGAAATCAATAACGCACGGTTTTCTAGGTAATCGTTTAAAAAAAGAGCTCAGCGCATTCTGCTTTTCCATGGGATGTAGCGGATGTTGTTTTTTCTCCACGTGACGACAGAGCATGTTTCTCGGACTAAAAAAGAAATGACGCGTTCGTGAATGGTGCAGGAAAGATCCCCATTGGCGCGATAAACCTGCTATAACGCCCCGTTAGTCTTTAACGAACGCACCGTTATATCGAGGGCCCATATGGAATGACTTCTCTAGTTGATACGTTCGTTCGTGCAGACCAGCGTTCGACATGAGCTGTCTGATCTCATGCACCGGGGTGCCGTGTCCCTCGCGTATCGGATCTCGGATGAAGAGCTTGCCACCCTTTTTCAGTTTTCGTGACAATATGCCCACGTTCTTCTGTCGTGCGTCGACGTCGACGTGATGCAGCACGAAGTGCACGACGACGACGTCATAGGCATCATCGGGGAGGTTGAGTGAGGCAATATCCCCTCGTTTGCAGTCAACGTTGCGGTACTGCTTCAGACGCTTTTTTACCACGCCCATCCACACCGTGGAGACGTCGACGCACGTCAGGTGGCCGCTCTCCGGTGCGAGACGCTCAGCTATATGTCGCGTGATCCTCCCTGAGCCTGATCCGTAGTCAAGCACCCACTCACTCCCCGTCAGGCCAAAGCTGTCGACGTATCGGTTGTAGGAGCGGGAGTGCACATAGCCACCCAACACGGTGGAAAGGACCTTAAGAGAGCTAGGTTCTGTAAAACACACGTACTACACCAATTTTTTTGTTGCCAAGGGTACTCCTAGAACACCGTACGCATGTGCTCAAAGCGATTATATTTGCTTGCTCTAACTACTGTTACGTGCAATTTATTCTAAATAACCCTCTATAAAAAGGGAAAGCGCATGAGGCTTGGCCTCATGCTTTGACAACGACGGTGCCTGCTGCACGATCGCCTACGCGTTGCTTCGTATCTGACGTCCATATCAGGATCGCACCGAGCAGGTACGGAATAAAGAACGGAATAGCATCAATGATCCGCAGGATGTTCCGCACGGCAGCGTCCGCGTATTCGATCGGTGTACCGTTATCTCTCACGACCTTGATCTTGACCGCCATCTTGCCAACCGTCTGGCCG
>CAYHCZ010000074.1:0-7839 GCA_964355295.1 uncultured Methanomicrobia archaeon | reverse complement strand
GCGAAGGTCGGGCGTTCGAATCGCCCCGGGCCCATCTGTTTTTAGCTGATTTAGAGGAAATAGCGGTCTCTGGGGAGCTTTTGACTTCTGACCGGAAGTTGTCTACTTTTAGCGAAAAGTTGTCTACGCGGTCGCTGTCATGTAGTGAGTGTACGCCTAAAACAGTCCCCACTAATGCCAACGACGATTCGTTTTGCACGCATCCGACAGGGGAAACGCTCAGCGATCTCGCATTGCCGTTCACCGCAGAAGAGCATTCAAGCTACGTTTCAAACCGCATAACAGGTCTTGCGGATCTGTCACGTGATTGGATTACGCGAGCTGCTCAGATTTTCTGGCAGATCACCCTGGGTATCATTTCGCAACCCACGATGGAACTACTGCGAACTGAAACCTTACAACGATTTCGCAGTTCGTGGAGCCTCAGTAAAACGCTCGCGTTTGCGAAATCTTTTCTGTCATATCTCACGAAGACTAAGCTGGACACCCGTTATCTCGCCTTCGGAGTGTTCTTAGATATGCCAAAAACGGTGAAGGTGCGAAAAGCGGTCACGTCGCGCATAATCACGCGAGCCGACGTAGAAAATGTTCTCTCGCACATCAAACGGGCCGAACAAAAAGGCAAGATATCAAAGCAGCGGTCGTTGCAGTACACGCGTTTATTGTGTTCGGCGCATATACGGGACAGCGGACGATGGCGACGATGTCGCGGCTCGTAGTCGGGCAGTTTCGTGCTGCGCTCCAAAAAGAGAAGCCGGTGTTGCTCGTAAACGCTGAACAAGATTAGATCCGGATGCAGCATTACGTGCCACTTCACCCACGTGTCATTGCAGCCGTAGAACCGTCCCTCGTAGGCAGACGAGATGCAGAAATCGCATTCGAATACAACTCATTTCTAATGTGGGTGAAACGCGAAAAAATCCCGCTGTCATCGGTCCACAGTCACTTTATCTTAGGGGACTTGCGTAAGTTCTCCGAACAGCACGGCGATGTTATCGATTGGGATGTATCGAACCGGGCGTATATCTTAACGCACGGCGTTTCAGGAGTGGATTGGGCGCATTATCGGCATCCGCTACCTGAGCACGTGTACGATGTGTATATGCAATATTGGAAAGATGTCGAACTCACACGTTGAGTTCACCATCAATTCGATAGCTTAAATGACATCTTCTTCAGCTTGCTCAAGCGCGTGACCCTTCGCTGCCAAGGCTGTTCTGTCAACGACCTATAACATCATTGCCGACGTCACGCCTCGCGCGATAAGGAAGATGCCGACGAGGAAGAACACGGCGGCAATCAGCTGACTGCCGTGTTTCTTCAAGAAACGGATGATGGGATCGAAGATGCGGTCGAAATTTCGGGGTGTCACGGCACAAACGGCGAGTGGCCCCCAACACCAGCATAACGCTATGGCCATGGTCAGGAAAAAGGCGATCGCTTTATCTTGAACAGATAGCACGACGACACCAATATCCTTGCTTGCGGCGAGAACTGGAAGTGATGAGAAGATATTGCCAAAGCCGAAGGCGATTCCCATAGAAACCAATGCACCTGAGCCCATTGCCGTCGCGTCAAACGTTTTTGATCCCTGTTTCTTCAGGAGCGAACGAGCGCTTGCGTAGAGGAGGAGGAGACCGAGGATGAAGTCGATCGTCACCGTCATCAACGACGGCTTGCCATCGGTCGTCGTCAGGCTTCCAAGGGTAAGAAAAACAAGGCATATCAGCGAAAACACGACGCAGTACGTTGCGACAAAGATCGCGCCTTTTTTGAGCCGGTGTTCAGCTGAGCTCAGTACCGTCATGACCGTTATGATCGCCAAAGGGCTTATCATAGCCGCGATGGCGAGAGGTATCACGACCGCGAGAAGTTGAGGTAGGGTGGCCATTGTGCTTAATTCGATGTTTCAGAGCGTAACAGCCGTTTAAGCGCCAATAACTTAAACGTTCCGATTTAGCGCCGAGGTCTAAGCGCGAAACCAACGTGAATACCTGTCGCTCATAGAACTGAACTACCCACGTTGCGTCTTCCCACGTGCCCACCAAAATCAGAGAGGTATGCGCAAGACTTAGGAGGTGTCGTAGCAGCGCGCTGCCTTTGCCACGCCTCAGTTGTTGCTGCGATTAGCGAGGTTTTGGACAACGATTTTGCCGAAAACGACGATGCCAAGCTCTTCTTTATGTTCAAATCGTTTCAAAACTGGATAGAACGACAGAGAATGCCGCTTTCACGCGTTCGTGATCCAAGCAAGGCACGTATGTGGTTAAACGACTTCCGCAAGTTCGCTGAACAATTTGGAGATACAATCGCTTGGGATGCCACGAACCGAAAGTATGTCCTTGCGCATGGGATGACTGGCGTTGACTGGGAGCATTACACACCTGCTCCCGGAAGATGTTTACGATACCTACATGCGATATTGGCGAGACATCAATCTGTTTCTCGACGGCTGAAATGGAACTAGAATAGACCCAGCAGCTCAATCAGGACCGTAAATAGCCGTTCTATACAACCTCCCCAAACATTTGCTCAAGCCACTCCTTGATCTGTACCCGCACACGCTGGAAGGGTTCGCAGCTCTCGCGCTCTTCGCGAGTCGGAACTGGATTCGGAAAGGCACGCTGGATATAGGTCTTACCACCTGGAAAAATGGGACAGCTCTCCGTAGCGTCAGCACACAGCGTGACGACGTAGTCGAAGGACACATCATGGAACTCGTCGAGTGATTTTGCACGGTGTTCCGAGATATCGATCCCTTCCTCAGCCATAACATTAACCGTACATGGGTGCACCCTGGTCGGTGCGTTACCAGCGCTGAACGCCTCGTAATGATCGCTGTAGCGTGAATTCACGAACCCTTCGGCCATCTGCGAACGCGCCGCGTTGTGCGTGCAGAGGAACAAGGTTTTCTTCTTCATATTCTTAGAACGTCCCATATCTTTAGGCATATACGTGCATAGCTGTTATGGCTAATATTAGTGCACGTAGCCCTTGAGCGTGTCAAAAGAGGACTACAAGAGTATAGCGGGTTTATTGATTAGGGCGTAACATCTGTATTCCTTTACGGCACACTTACTCTTCTGATTTCGCAACCGCGAGATTTATCGCAACCTCAGCGATGTTTATGCTGTAATCTGCTACGCGGTCGATACTGGTAACGATGCAATGAAGGGGCAGCGCGGCGTGCGCGTCGAGGTCTAGTGCCAACTTTCTTCGTCTAGTATTGGTGAAGTTCCTAGTGAATCATATCTCTTGAGTTATTGCGCTATTAGGCCATAGAAAAGCCAGTGACAATTCCTGCAGGTTGACGGATCGTTGAGCCTATGGTAGCTAGGAGTCGCGAAAACTAAAAGTAAGGCCACCAAAGCGAAGACTATAACGATCAGGATAATAGCTACCAACCTTAACTTTCTTTCCGTATAAGTCGCCTTCTTTCACTCGAAAACTAAAACATGCACACAATACGGGCCCCGTGATCTTCTCGGGTTACAAGAGGTGGAAAAACCGGTTCCCGAGACGATGAAGTACCAAGTAAATACAATAGGTCGATCGAAAGCATAACAATTTGTTGATGAAAGCGGATGGTAATAAAAGCTTAACCACTGCTTAACGTGTTAATGTCCTGATCACACAACTCATGCGCGCTCTAAAAAGGTGTCACACAGCCGAATCGTTGGGTAACTGTATCCAGCTTTTGCATGTTGAATTGAGATTTTGCTGCGATGGATCTCCAGTAGCTCGTTTTTTGGAAGCGCAACGTCAGTAAAGGTGACTGGGCAATTTTCAGCGGCTAACATAGTGATGAATGAGGTCGGCGCGGGTCACGTAATCATTGCTATTAGCCTTTTGCGACTAAGCAAAAACAGCTTGAACTCGTAACTTTGCGAATGAGGCTTTTTTTCGCCGACAGTTTCATACCCCGGTGGATCTGTTTTTACATAATGGCGATCAAACTCGACACTGTAGAAGAAACCCTGTTCATTCCGTTATGGTGTCGGGCACATGCGAGCAAAAAATACCCGACACTTCTCTCCGATCCGAAAGCGGTTGAACTAGTCGATACCATTGATTACAATTTCTCGTCAATTGCTGAAAAGTTTGACTCGCTCTACAAGCTGTCGAGTGTCGTACGCGCTAAGCACCTTGACGACAAAACACGAGCGTATATTGCGGAACATCCCCGTGCTTCCGTGATCAATCTGGGCGCGGGACTTGACACGGGCTTTTGCCGCGTCGATAACGGGCTGATCCAATGGTACGACCTCGACCTTCCGAACGTTATCGCGCTCCGCCAACAGCTCATTCCTGAAACTGGCCGGACCTACTATATTGCCAAGTCTCTGTTCGATTTGAGCTGGTGCACCGACATCAAGCATGCCAATGACGGCGTGTTTATCGTATCTGCTGCAGTATTGATGTATTTCGAAGAGACCCAAGTACGACAGTTCTTTTCATCGCTGGCAGACGAGTTTCCCGGGGCTGAGATGGTATTCAATACCTATACAGCGCTCGAGGCCTCCCGTATTAATGAAGCGTTACGCCGCATTGGGGTGGGGGGAGCACGTATCACGTGGGCGCTAGACGACGTGACTAAAATAAGAGCGTGGGACGCCCGAATTAAAATTATAGACGCCTTTCCCTATTTCAAAAACATTCGAAGAGACCCAGCATGGGGCGAGGAGACTATAAAGGAAATAAACGCTATCGATGAGCAAAAAATGATGAGTATCGTTCATGTGAGACTTTAGTATATGGGGGCCCCTCCCTCTTTTTTCTATAGGGAAAAAAATGGCTGAACGGGATAAAAATATGGATAAGGGCTGTAATGCCACATGTCTTCACTGCAAGCCCGGAGTTTGCGCGTGGCACGAGGGTAATATTTAATCTGATGATGTGGGGCTTGTTCGACTTACAGAACAAGTCCGGTGACGTGAAGGATTACGGCTACTTTCTTGACGGAAACTCAGGGTATACAATTGCTGAAGGAGACGCTAAGGACGGCCTTCGGGCGGCAGCCGCGTTCAGCCCTTTTTTTGAATTTGAAGTGATCGAAGAGATAGTGTCGCGCGAGGTAGCGCAGGAGGTCTTTACGGAAGATTTAAAGAATAAAATTGCGTTTGCAGAAGCAATGAAGCAGTAATTCTGCGTGAATAGTAGGGGGGCGTTCGCACTCCCTTTCTTCTTTTTTACCCCCTACAATAGAACGGCGCATGCTTTTATCTACGGTATTGGACAACGCTCGGATCGCTATACGCTAACCGGACATCCGTCTAGTAAAACATATATGCATCATAACATTTTCCGGTAATGGATGCTTGTAGTGTTTCCAATCAATTCCACTCACGCCATGCGTCATAATGTACGCTCGATTTGATTGCTCCCACTGAATGATATCGCCGTGCTGTTCAGTGAACTTTCTCAAATCGCCAAGAACGAAATGTGAATCAATCCGGGTAAGCGGTATTTGTTGCGCTATTTTTCGGGTTCCTCCTTCTTTTAGCGTTCCTTAGAAGGTGATCGAACTTCGATTAAAGGTCGACTAAATACTTAACTTTTAGTTAATCGATGTTTAAGCGATTCGAATCAATGATAAGCTAAGGCGTGACGATACAGGAACGCTTCAACAATTTCAAAGCGTTCACCTCTCCAACACCTCATATAAACGTCATACACGTGCTCAGGCAGTGGATGTTTGTAGAACCGCCACTCGACTCCAGAAATACCGTGCGCTAGGAAGATTCTGCACAACTGCAATGAATTTTGGCCGTCACGTTCTACGCGGTGTTTTTATTTTCTTCCTGCTTTTTGAAGCTAACTTATATCTATTGTTTAGCTTACGTACAAAGTGATCGTGACGACCACTGACGACGAGTTTACAACCCGCTTGATCGGTTTTGGGCTTAGCGAGAAAGAGGTGGGAACTTATCTTTACCTCCTTAAATACGGCCCTAAGACCCCGTCGCCGCTCGCTAAATCACTGAAGACGTATCGTGAAGACGTGCACCGGACGCTCACGAGCTTGATTGAAAAGGGCATGGTACACCCCTCGCTCGATTCACCGACAGTCTATGCTGCAGTGGACCTCAATGTCGCCCTTAGTTCTGTGCTGAAAAAGCAGCAGAGCGAACTGCGTGAGATGGAGGCGCGAAAGCGGGAGCTGCAGGATTTGGCACGGCAGCAGTCGTTTCGGCCAGCAGATCAGGTAACGACGTTCAAGATCATTAAGAGTGTCAAGGAACTCATCTCTGCTACCCTGACTCTCACGTCCGCGGTAAAGAAGGGGTTCATATATGTGGTTCCCGCAGAGATGCTGGTCATAACCGAGTTATTCGGCATAGGTGAAGAAGCCAAAAAAGTCATTGAACAAGGGGGGTTCATTAGGGGTATTACCGATATTCACAACGCAGATATCTTGCCCGCGCAAGAACACTTGGACAGAGGCGAAGATTTGCGGCACCATAGTAGCTACGGGGGGTTATATTTCGCAGTAGTCGACAACAAACACTGTGTGAGCGCAATTAACGTCGCCATAAACCGTATCGCGCTGGATGAACGCGTCTCATTGCTATGGGCTGATGACCCGAAGTACGCGGAGTATCTCACGGCCACCTTTGAACTGCTGTGGAAACAGTCAGTTCCCGCGCAAGAACGAATACAAGAACTCTTAGAACAGGGCCCACCGCAAGCATAGATGCTATTTGGGCGCGTTGCTCGAAGGGAATCACGCCATACTTAATTCGACCCCTCTCCAATATCGCATATAGGTATCTTACATGTTTTCAGGTAAAGGATGCTTGTACGTATAACTTCCCTCTTTTTTCACAAAGCTAAGTGACACCATCTTGTGTCACATACTTATTTATACGCCAGTTTCGATATGACTTTTCATGCCTGCCGGTACAGTCATCAAAAGTGTTAAAGACGCCATAGCGGTGATTTTAAGGATATTTGAGTCAGCAAAGCACGAGGTTGTCTATATCACACCTTATTCCTTTGTGTCCCTCGCCGCGAATTATGCGTCTATGCAAAGCGCCGACCGGTTCATACAAAACGGCGGGGCGGTCAGGGGCATTATACCCATATCGCGCGATGACGTTGAAGGGGTGCGAAAGCGACTTGATATCGGTTATGATCTGCGTCATAGTGACCAGTTCCACGAAATCTTCATGATCGTAGGTGATAAGCAGCAGAGCATCAGCGCGATAAATCTCGGCGTCCAAGAATATACGCTTGATACCCCTATCACTGCCTTCTGGAGCGAGAGTCCTAATTATGCTGAGTACCTCCTCACTTCCTTTGAGAACGTATGGTCACAGGCAGTTCCTGCAGAAGAGCGGATACAAGAGCTGTTGAAACCGGGCTAGCATAGGTTTCCCAGAAGAACTCCTCGCCAGTTTTTCATATAAACACCCTTTGCCGGAAACGTCTATGATGTGTATATGCAGTATTGGTAAGATGTTGCCTTCGTATCAAGGCAATTTGTAAGTGCTAATAACAAACTGTAACAGGCTACGTAACAACATTTTGGTATTATGTCGGAATCGCCTCCTCCGACAACGCTTCACAACTGCGGGAAATGCGGCGCCTCAACGTATCCAGAACTAAGTACTGCCATAACTGTGGCACATCAATCTCATATAGCGACGCGAGTTTTAATCCTGTAGACCGGCTCACGGAGCTTTACCCAACGTACATGGTAACGCTCATCGGTATCATTCAAGCTGCAGCGTTGGGGTATCTGCTTCTTGCGGCAAAGGATCAGGTCTCATCTATAATTGCTGGGGCTGCCCGCTCCCGAACGACCTTGTTCTCGTCTCGCAGGTCCTGCGAGAGGGG
>CAYHCZ010000073.1:0-7893 GCA_964355295.1 uncultured Methanomicrobia archaeon | reverse complement strand
TTCCCGACTTCATATCTTTCTTAAACGTGTACTCTTCTTTTTTCTCTTCGGCCATCGAATATCACCGCGTTTACATTGGTATGGCTTCTATTAATCTGTATCGGTTAAGCTAAAAGCTCGATTCGTTCGACGTGCAGCTTATGTGAGTTGTGCTATTGCGTCGTTCTGGAAGTACTCAGTCAATGTATAAACAGCCGTGTATTGCACGATTAATCACTAAAGGATTCGCGCTTAAGCTCGGCTAGGCATAAATGTGTGTAAGTAATATCAAAAAGTGGTTATTGGAGATGATTTTATTTTAAGTTCAAAACCTTTGAGTTTGAACTTTGTAAGTTCGTTTCCCCCCCGGGAATGTGGAATAGCAACTTTTACTCATGATCTCACTGCAAGTATTTCGAACATTGCAGACAATATTACCTGGAATGTGAACGTCGTTCAAGAATGCAACAATCTTTTTTTAAGTAACGTTTCTCTGCGAGAACAGGCTGAGCAACTAAGCAAAAAAGAATTTGTGCTAAGCAAGCGCTTCAGCTCAAAAACATTTCAAATAATCAAAGATTGTGACATTAAGAGTTACGTAGCCGCTGCGGCTAAGATAAACAGTTCGAAAATTGATATAGTAAATATTCAGCATGAGTTTGGACTTTATAAAGGCGACTTTGGGGATTACATTCTGGAATTCATGCGCCGAGTAAAAAAGCCTATAGTCACTACGTTACATACGATCTTGCCAAATCCACCGCCTGAAATGAAAGGTGTCGTGAAAGACATTTACGCGTTGTCAGACAGAGTCGTCACGTCAGCAAATGCTGGAATTGAACTATTAAACTCTACTTATGGGTTGGACAAGAAAAAGCTCACACTCATCCCGCATGGGGTACCGGCGGTGCCTTTCATTGACACAACGTTGCCGAAACAGCGTTTAGGCTTGTCGGGAAAGTTTGTAATCGCGAGCTATGGTTTAATCAATCCAGACAAGGGGATTGAGACCGTTATAGAAGCCTTACCTTCTGTTATTGACGCCAATCCAAAAAAAGACATAATGTATATGGTTATTGGAGAGCCACATCCAGCTCTTGACGAAAAAGTACGACTGCAATATAAGAACAAGCTTGAAACCCTCGTAAAGAGTCTTGGACTTGCAAACAACGTCGTATTCGTTCAGCGTTACATGCCAAATAGAGAGATGATCGCTCACTTTTTAGCTACTGACGTATGTGCGGTGGCAAACACAAATCCCAATCAAATATCAAGCGGCGTTTTATCTCAAGCAATAGGCTGCGGCAAGAGTATCGTAGCTACGGAGTTTACACACGCTGTAGAAGTCTTGTCACAAGGAAGAGGAATGTTAGCGAAGTGTAACTGTCCTGAGGATTTTGCTGAAAAAATTAATCTTTTGGTTGGCGATGACGAACTTCGAAATGCGATGAGTCGCCAAGTGTATGAATACGCTCAGTCAATTACTTGGGATAGAATTGCACGGCGGTACTTAGATGTCTTCTCTCAATTAAGAGTACCCTTTTACCGTATAGCGTCCACGCCAGTATCTACTCTTGCGTAGTCGCGTTGGTCATAAAGATTTAATTTACAGTTTATTCAGTAAGAGGTAGGATCTAGCATCTGTTGTTAAAAAGTAAGCTCATTACTCAGTTCAGGGTATACCACATTAGCTTGTTATATTTTTACATCAACTTTAGTTTGGCTAATGCTTCAAATGATTCAGCGCAGACTGTGGTGACATCATTAAGTGCTTCAGCGAAACATGCTCTTGCTTCGTCGAATTCCTTAAGCGTGATTCTTCCTACCGCTTCTGTTAGTTTACGCGCTGTTTTTGCAAAATATACTTTAGAACCCAGTACTTTTTGTGCGAGTTTAATTTCCATTATCAGTGAATTTAAATACGCCTCTAAGATTCTAAGGCCGCCAATAAATTGGTCATCTTTTAGTCCAATAAGTTGTTCTAGCAGTTGATTTGCTATTGACACTTCGGACTTTAATTTCTCTCCATATTCGAATTTACGTATAAGGTCTTTAACATCAGCCATATGTTCACCTTATTGAATTATGTGGTCCGCGCTACATATATTTGATTCAAACTTCGCGATTACATGACTCACAGACGCACTTACAAATGTTAGACTTATATTTTTTTAAGCTAAAGTGCGCGATCTCAGATCGCTTTGACATCAATTTGATAGCTTTGAGCTTTCTTTATTAGATAGAATCTGTGATACGTTTGTGCTATCACTCAGCGTATTTGTTGAAGTTGGTGTTGTGCTCGAATTGCCACGCAACGTTGAATAGCAGCGCTTCGTTGAGTTGATCACCAATAATTTGCATGCCAATTGGCAACATCCCCTTTTCCCCACATGGAATGGAAAGCGCTGGAACGTTCGCAAGATTAGCCGGAACGGTATTTATGTCCACCTTGTACAATGACAAGGGATCTTCTATTTTCTCTCCGAGTTTGAATGCAACGTGGGGCATTGTTGGCGCGATGAGCACATCATGTTGTTGAAAAGCTTTCTGGAAATCTGCCCTAATCAGCATACGCGCCTTGAGCGCTTTGAGGTAGTATTTGTCATAGTATCCCGCTGAGAGCGCATAAGTCCCGAGAAGCACGCGCCTTTTGACCTCTTTTCCAAATCCAGATGCTCTATCCTGCGAGAAAGTTCGATGCCAATCATGATCTTTTTGAACTCGGTGCCCATAGATAATTCCACAGTATCGAGCAAGGTTAGACGATGCTTCCGACATTGCTTGGACATAATAGGCTGAAAGTGCGTATTTTAAGCTGGGCATTGATACCTCATGTGCCTGCGCACCTAAATCAACAAGCACATCTATTGCACCCCTTATCGCGTTTTCCACGGCTTGGTCGACTCCTTCACCAAAAAAATCTATTGGTACGCCTATCTTCAAACCAGTTATGTCATCTGCCAATGATTTGACATAGCGAGGCACGGGTTGCTTAATCGAAGTGCTGTCTGCTGGATCGTAACCAGCAATGATTTCAAACAACTTAGCGCATTCATTAACTGTCCGCGCGATAGGGCCTATCTGTTCTAATGAGTTACCGTATGGGATCAGGCCGCTTCGTGAGACCCTGCCATATGTTGGTTTCAACCCGACCACTCCACAAAATGATGCAGGACACCTAATTGATCCCCCTGTATCGGAGCCCAATGCAAGATCTGCTTCGTATGCAGCTACAGAAGCTGCACTGCCTCCAGAGGAGCCGCCTGGCACCCGGTCAACATCCCAAGGATTCTTGCAAGGTCCGAAGAAGCTTGTCTCTGTTGAAGCGCCCATTGAAAATTCGTCCATATTCGTTTTGCCAATCAAAACGGCACCTTCTTCGCGGAGCCTCTTGATAACAAATGCGTCGTAAGGAGGCACGTAATGTTCAAGCATCTTCGAAGCACATGTAGTTCGAAGCCCCTTAGTTGAAATGGCGTCTTTGATAGCGACTATCACACCGGCTAATTTTCCATCTATCTTACCTGCATCTGCGTCTGCAGCTTGTTGTCTCGCCCTTTCATAGTCGACTGTAATGAACGCGTTAAGGTCACTACGATTTATTGTTTCAAGCGCATCTTCGATGCGTTCTCGATGGCTCATAGTATACGGGGGCCTCTAAAATAGCCGCTATCTACTCGTGGTGCATTAGAGAGAGCTTCTTCCTGTGATAAACTAGGTTTGATATCATCAGCGCGTAGCACATTGCCCTCTTCCTCTTGTGTGAGCTCCACTTCGATATCGTCCAGTTCTTCAAAATATTCAAGTATGGTATTTAGTTGAATTGTAAACTCTTGGAGGTCTTCGTCATCAAGCTCGATGCAAGCAAGCCGCGCTATATGTTCAACATCGGTTTTGACTATCATTCTGCTACCATAATCCCTTGTTTTTCTGCAATTGATCGCAAATAAAGGCTTAATACGCCTCGGCTTTTTGCTGAACGCATTTTTTTACGTGCCAATCTCTGCAACATAAAACTTACCCCGGTACCGTACTGTATCGCTTTTTTCCGTTTATACGCTAGTTCGTGTGGCATAACTTGTTCAGCTACCCTCCGCAGCACATATTTGTTGATCCCATTATGGAGTTTCCAAGTTGCGTTTAGCGCCAAAGCGAAAACAACAACTCTTGGATCTAGATACGGCAGCACGACGTCTAACGAATGTGCTGCTGCAGCTAAGTTGTCCCGTTCAAGATTGTCTTTCGCAATGTTAAGTATGTCATTTTCAAGTGCGAAGTTCAGTGTGTCGTTCGATGCCGAGTGCATATTTGCGTATTTAGCATAACCTGCGAAGAGTTCATCTGCTCCTTGTCCAGTTAAAATAGACGAAAATCCAGCGGTTTCTGCGTGTTGAGCTAGAACATATAACGGCAGTGCTATAGCGATATCGAGGGGGCTGCAGCTCTCAATAGCTTCAATCACAAAGGGTATAAACATTTCGAGATCATTTTCGTTCAGTTCAATGGTTTGTAGATCAACCTTAAGTAGACGTGCTGCATGTTGCGCGTAGTTTAAATCGTGCGACCCTTGCAGTCCCACTGCATAATAACGGTGATTAGCGCAATTAGACATCAATTTGCACAGTAAAGCGCTATCAACCCCCCCCGAAAATGCAACGCTCATTTGTTTGTGAGTCAGGTCTTGGAGAACACATTCAAGGACGTTGCGTAAACTGCCCACTAGTTCTGATTCGTCATCAAACGTTAGATTCTTATGCAATAGCTCAGCGGTTTTTTTGATCTTAACGCTGATTTCTTGCTTACCAAATATTGTTACTTCGGAACTTGGGTCAACCCGTTGCGGGTGTTTAATTCCAACAGACCAGAGTGCCTTACGTTCAGAGGCGAATGCGCAAAGCGAACTCGCATCATTCAAGCCGTAGAATAGCGGGCGTGGCCCTATAATATCTCTGTCCAATTTCAAAACAAGGGAATTAATGATGAGCGCTCGAGCGTAGCTTGCGTTATAACCATCAGAAGCTGTAAGCACCGAACCGTAGTGATTTGACACTTCTGTAAGAGTTGCGAGCCCGAGAGCACTTACTGCATATTTTGTTCCGTCAGCTAGTTCTCCTTGGATACATCGATCGACATTTCCCCGATGTGCGAGTGTCGTGCACATTTTTGGTACAGCTTCGTAGGCATATTCTCCAAGAGCCCCAACTATTCCAGACATTCGTTTTGCCTCAGAAGCGTCACAACTCGCTTGACTTGCTCAATAGCCGTTCCTAAATAGTTCTCAGGGAGAATCATCCACTCAAGTTGGTCTTTAGAAAAATATTCAACGATAAGGGGTTCTTTGAGCAAGGTGTCTGAAAGGGAGTCTCCACGTGCGTAAGCATCCATCATAGCTGTGCGAATGATTTCGTGAGCGCGTTGGCGTCCGATTTTTTTGGTAAGCTGGATCATAACTGCTTCGCTCATGTTTAATCCTCGCATGAGGTTGAGATTCTGTTTTATACGTTCTTCATTGAATTCCAAGTTAGTTAGCACGTCAATGGAGAGTGTGATTATATGGTCTGCGAGAATAGTTGTTTCAGGTAAGATGATCCGCTCACTGGATGAATTTGTCAAGTCTCGTTCATCCCACAATGTGTTGTTCTCTAACGAAGGTAGAATAAACGATCGTACGACTCGTGCGAGGCCACAGATTTGTTCTGACTTAATTGGATTTCGCTTATGTGGCATCGTTGATGAGCCAACCTGCTTTTTCCCAAAACCTTCTGAAATTTCAGCTATCTCACTTCTTTGAAGTGTTCTTATTTCGGTAAATATCTTCTCGAGCGAAGTTGCGATGCTAGCGAGCAGCATTATGTATTCCGCGTGGCGATCCCGCTGGATTATTTGCGTTGAGACTTCTACTGATGCGAGCCCGAGTAGCTCGAGCGTTCGTGTCTGAATATTTACGCCTTGTTTTCCAAAAGCTGCTTGCGTCCCGACGGCTCCTGTCATTTGACCGACTTCGATCCTCTTGCGACTTTCGCAAAGCCGATGTAAATGCCGATCGATTTCCATCGCCCAAACAGAGAATCTCATACCGTAGGTTGTTGGTACAGCAATTTGACCATGCGTTCTTGCTGCACATACTCGATCCTTGTTTTCATCAGCAAGGTTTGCCAAAACGTTTCTTAGTCGGTTAAGTTTTGAGGCGATTATTCTCAACGAATCTCGCAGCTGGAGCGCAAGCGCAGTGTCAATAATATCATTTGAGGTGGCACCAAAGTGCACGTAGTCATCTTCAGTGTCAATCTGTTCTGAAATCGCTTTAACGACGGCCATAATGTCGTGGTGGATTTCGGCTTCAATTTCTGTGACGCGTGCCAGAATCACCTTGCTTACCGCTCTTTCGATTTCATCAGCCGCTTTTTTAGGGATATACCCGTGATCAGCTTCGGCCTTGGCAAGAGCTACTTCTACCTCAAGCAAGTATCGGAGTTTACCGTCTTCGCTCCATATGGCTTTCATCTCGCTAGTGCCATAGCGGAATTCTATTGGATGAACTGACATTTTTTTCTCTAATTTTTTTGAGTCGAGTCTCTCGTACTGCTGTTAAATTTTTTGAAGAAACCCTGTGAATATTTCGAGTTTCTTACCTTAGAGTGCTTGTTACTAGATTTAACAGAATGCTAAGTCTCGTTTTTCGTGAAGTTCATGCCCCAATCTTCACTCCTTTGCCCAGCAGATCAGTCAATAGGGGCATTATATCGTGACCATAAATCCGATTCATACCTCCTCTAGCGGCGATGTACTCATTGAATGCGCTCGTTTGATCAGCCCTAATCCCTCTTCCTCGTATGAGGAACGGAACAGGATCGCCTGAATGCTCTTTAAGGCTTATAGGAGTCGTATGATCTGCCGTGATTGCGATCAGTGTCGATTCATCGATCGCCAAGTTTGATAATGCCTCATCCACTCGCGTTAGAAAGTGCGTTTTAGCGTTAAAATCGCCGTCGTGACCTGCTTCATCTGCGCCTTTTATGTTGAGAAGGACAAAAGCGTGTCGCTTAAGCGCTTTATTTGCATTCTTTACTTTTTCATCGATATTTGAATCAACGTGTCCTGTAGCACCTTTTGTTGGTATATATTTCATACCGGTCAGTTTGCCAATCCCTATAACTAGTGCTGTTGCTGCGATTACTGCAGCATTCAAACCTGTACGTTTTTCAAACGGGACAAGATTCGGAACTGAGCCCACTCCACGAAGCAGCACTGTGTTAGCTGGAAGAAGATTTTTACGCGCTCGTTCCACGTTAACCGGATGATTCCCAAGAATTAACGAAACTTGTCGCGTAAAATCATTTACAATGTTTGCCGTTCTGCGTGATGAAGCGTCATTGGCAATCGGCTTTGACTGTAATAACGCTCCAGGATGTTTAGGATCAGTTTGGGTTATTTGTGGACTGAGATCTCCCCCTCTAAGTACTAAAACTGCTCTATGCCCTGTAGATTCCTTAAACAAAAATTCACTATCGAGGTGAATTTGTTCTCTAATTGCCTCAGCCAACGGTTCAGTCTCGTCTATACGACCTGCACGTCGGTCTGTGACTACACCATCCTTAACTGTCGCAAAGTTGCCGCGAAACGCAATGTCGCCTGGTCGGACATCAATACCAACGCCAGCTGCTTCGAAAGGTCCGCGCCCTGTATAAACCTCGTTTATTGCATAACCTAACAGCGATAGATGTGCGGTGTCAGAACCTGGAGGCGTCCCCGGTGCTATGACGTCCATAATCCCTAAAATTCCTTCTCGTGCTAATCGATCGAGAAAAGGAATATTAGCTGCCATAAGTGGTGTCGTTGCTGCAGCCGTTGGACGGTCTGCTGCCCCATCAAGCACAACAAACAGGATCTTCTTGGCTACGCACATGTCGTTAA
>CAYHCZ010000072.1:0-8064 GCA_964355295.1 uncultured Methanomicrobia archaeon | reverse complement strand
CTACCACACGTTTAAATAAATTGATTCTAATCATTCATATATTATGAACGTGAGGGTCTTGCAATCCACGATTCACGGCAAGTTAGAGGCTCCCCCTTCTAAAAGCTATACTCATCGCGCCATTGTCATGGCTAGCTTGTCGAAGACCTCACGAGTCATCAAGCCCCTTATCTCTGAAGATACATGCGCGACGGTGAACGCGTGCGAGGCGATTGGCGCGGCCCTAAATCCTGTAGGTGATATGTTTTTTGTCGAGGGGGTGCAAGGAAAGCCTATAACGCCGGATAACGTTATAGACTGCCAAAACTCAGGAACGACGTTGAGGTTCATGATCGCGGTGTGTTCCATGATTGATGGTACGACGGTTTTGACCGGGGATACATCGTTAAGGAGCCGGCCGAGCTCTCAACTCATCGACGCCCTTAATGAGCTCGGGGCAAAAGTTGCATCGACGAAGGAAAACGGGATGGCGCCCGTAATCGTGCGCGGTGTGCTTACAGGCGGGAGATCAGCACTTACGAATCCAATGAGCTCGCAGTTTTTGTCTGCACTTCTAATCGCGTGTCCTCTTAGTCAAACTGACACGACCCTAAACGTACGCAATCTACAGTCGCGACCGTACGTCGACATGACACTCGAACTGTTGAATCAAGCTCAGATCAACGTTAGCACTGACTACTACGAGTTTATGGTGCCGTGTTGTCAGAGCTATGCGGACACCGATTTTCTCATTCCGGGCGATTTTTCTTCCGCAGCATTCCATCTCAGTGCGGCCGCTATTACGAACTCACAGGTAAGTGTGCACAACCTCTTAGAATCAAAACAAGGTGATAAGAGAATTGTGCCCATCCTCAAAGAGATGGGGGCCAACATCTCGTGGGAACGTGATGTGGTGACCGTTGACGGTGCTGAGCTTCGTGGCGTTACTATCGATGCAAGTGACATCCCAGATCTTGTTCCGATACTCGCGGTTCTAGGCGCTTATGCAGAAGGGACTACTGACATCTTAAACGTCGAAAATTTGCGCTACAAAGAAACTGATAGACTCATCGCTATCATTACTGAGCTCCGCAAGATGCAGGTGGACATCAAGCAAGTGGATAATATTTTAAGAATCAAGGGCGGTACGCCCAAAGGAGCTTCCTTAAGCGGATATGGGGACCATCGCATCGTCATGGCTCTTGCTGTCGCGGCGTTAGCGGCTGAAGGACAAACTCAGATTGACACCGCTGAATCGGTTAAGGTATCTTATCCAGACTTTTTTGATGATATTTTTGCTCTTGGAGCAAATCTCGAGCCGATGAGCGCCGAATCCGTTTGAGCTTTTTGTGGAGATGTTAGATGAACACCTGGGGACGTTTGTTTAGGGTGACGACTTGGGGTGAGAGTCATGGTCCAGCCACAGGAGCGGTCATTGACGGCTGCCCGGCCGGGTTACGAATAACCCGCGAAGATATTCAAAAGGAATTAGATCGCAGGCGTCCGGGTCAAAGTACTGTTACCACACCGCGATCTGAAACGGATACAGCACAGATACTCTCAGGAATTTTTGAAGATAAGACGCTTGGTACGCCGATCTCCATTATCATACAAAACGAAGACGTCGACTCGCGTGCATATGATGAGCTGCGACATGTACCGCGTCCAGGACACGGTGACTACACGTTTCACGCTAAGTATGGGTGGCGAGATCACCGAGGTGGTGGGAGGGCGTCAGCGCGTGAGACTGCGGCACGCGTTGCTGCAGGAGCAGTGGCGAAAGAGTTACTCGCACATCAAGATATCCGAGTGCTTGGGCACGTGGTCGAAATTCACGGAATACAATCGAAGTTCGTTTTTGAGAGCCCGGAAGATTTAATTCTAGCTGAGAGGAGCATTGTGCGATGCTGCGACGTAGCTGCTTCTGATGAGATGGTCGCGTGTATTGAACGTATGAAAAAGGTGGGTGACAGTGTCGGTGGAATTGCAGAAATCGTCGCCTTTAACGTTCCTACTGGGGTCGGTGAGCCTATTTTTGGCAAACTGGACGCAGAACTGGCCAAAGCGTTAATGAGTATTGGTGCCGTGAAGGCGGTTGAGATAGGCGCCGGCTTCCACTCAGCAAGACTCAAAGGAACAGAAATGAACGATCAGTTCACTGCAATGGGCGGGCGGATTGAAACTAAAACGAACAAAGCTGGAGGAACCCTCGGTGGTATTTCTACGGGAGCTCCAATTGTCTGCAGAATTACAGTGAAACCAACGCCGTCCGTTGGAAAGCAGCAAACCTCAGTTGATCTTGAAACGTTACAGGAAGTCGATCTATCAGTTACAGGCAGACACGATCCTTGTATATTGCCAAGAATAGTGCCAGTCGCTGAGGCTATGGTTGCGCTCGTCATTGCCGATTTGATGATAAGGGGTGGCTTTATCAATCCGGCGCGTGTCTGACCATTGTTACTCAACAAACGCTTCTCCGGAGATTTTTAATAAAGGTTAGAGCGCTTCATAAAACATTGCCCTCATCGAACTATTTTCGTGATCTCCAACAACTATTTATCGCGTTCTGCGATAAGAAGACTGAACTCACACTCGCACGTCCTGTGAAACGAAAAATGCAGGAAGCAGCGTTAGGTATTCTTCAGTATGGCACGTTTTTTAATGATTAGTGGGACCGCTTCTCACGTTGGCAAGAGCGTCTTAACTGCTGCACTGTGTCGATTGTTGGTGAATAGCGGGTTCAAAGTAGCGCCTTTTAAGTCACAAAACATGAGCTTGAATTCATGGGTTACAAAGGGCGGTGATGAGATAGGGATCGCCCAGGCGATGCAAGCATGGGCCGCCAAAATTGAACCGTCAGCGGATATGAACCCGATTTTATTGAAGCCTAAGGGTGATTTGATATCACAAGTCATTTTACATGGAAAACCCTTAGGAGACCGGAGCGTTGGTGAGTATTACAATTCAGTCAATGACATCTTTAAGCATGTTTGCGATTCGCTCGAAGCGCTTGCGAATTCATACGAGATCATCATAATCGAAGGTGCTGGCAGTCCTGCAGAGATCAACCTCTACGACCGGGATATTGCAAATATGCGAGTTGCCCAAAGTATTGACGCTCCAGTAATCCTGATAGGCGATATAGAGCGAGGTGGCGTCTTTGCGAGCCTTTACGGGACAGTTCAATTGCTCTCTGCTGACGATCGGCGTCTGATTAAAGGCTTTATAATAAACAAATTCAGAGGTGACGAAAAATTGCTTGAGCCGGGAATAACGCAGCTCGAGAAGCTCACAGGTATCCCCGTTCTCGGCATCATACCATATGTGAACGTAAGCTTACCTTCTGAAGATTCTGTTTCGCTTGGGGACAAGTCGTTCCCTTCATACGGCGTACTTGACATCGCAGTGATTAGGCTTCCACATATCTCGAATTTCACTGATTTTGAACCCCTTCAGATTTTTGCTCAACTCCGATATATTTCGTTAGACGGCGATCTCGGTTCACCAGACGCCTTGATTATTCCCGGCACAAAAAACACCATCGACGATTTGACTGCACTGCGCCGGTCAGGGATGGATAAGCAAATCATAGCACGTGCAGGAACGATTCCGATTATTGGCATCTGCGGTGGATTCCAGATGCTCGGGGAAACGATAATTGATGAGGGCTATGAGGGCACGCAAAACTCGAGCAAAGCTTTGACAGGGTTACAGCTACTGCACGCCCATACCGTTTTTAACTCATGTAGCAAAGAGACAAAACAGGTGGAAAAACACGTTACAGGACGTGGACCGCTGCTTGACTGTTTGAGAGATAAAACAGTACGCGGATATGAAATTCATATGGGGGCTACAACAGCTAATATCCCAATATTTGGTGACGATGGGGCGCAAGATGACACCGGTCTTGTCTTGGGCACCTACTTACACGGCTTGTTCCACAACGACAATTTTCGCTCCGTTTTGTTGGAATACCTTCACTCGAGACGTTCGCAGCGGGTAAAAGGAATGTGCCACAACACGCCATTTCGACCTGATCCGGAGCGTCCTCCTTGCTCAGATTATGATAGGGATCCCTATGATGAGTTTGCTCTCATAGTGCAGCAACACATAGACTTAGAAGCGTTGTATTCAATCATTGGATTATAGAAATGCCTTCTTGGCTCCTCGTTCAGATCTGTATCCTTGCCTTTGCGTTGATTCTTGACGCTTTTGTTGGTGAACCTCCTCTTCAGATACACCCTGTCGTTTGGATGGGGCGAATCGTCGCAGCACTCGAGACGCGACTGTACAAGGGAAGTAAGCGTGCTCAAAGGCTTAAGGGAACGGCTGCAGCAATTATCGTGATTGTAATCTTTGTTGTACCTGTCGTGCTTTTTCAATTGCTCGGCTATCGCTTAGCAAGTGCGAACGGTTTGTTTTTACCTCTCTATGTTGTGCTGAGTGCTTACTTGCTCAAGTCATCCTTTACTATATTCACGCTGCAGAAAGAAGCCCTTCGCGTAACTGATCTAGCCTATACGGAAATCGAGGCATCCCGGTTCCAGTTGCGAGCACTCGTCAGCAGGGACAGGACTGGACTCAGTCGCGATTATATCCTCTCGAGTGTATGCGAATCGGTAGCGGAGAACACCATCGACAGCATTGTTAGCCCTCTTTTATTCTTTGCCGTTTTTGGCATCGCCGGTGCCATATGCTTTCGTGCTGTGAACACGCTCGATTCGATGCTCGGCTATAGAGATCACAGAGAGCATGCAGGACTATTTTCAGCTAGATTGGACGATGTTCTCAACTACCTTCCGACGCGCTTTGCTATCGTTCCCATGATGCTAGGGTTCTATGTCATGTCAGGCAAAGCGGCCTTTGTCAAAGCGTGGACTGTCTTAACACGCGATCGAAAAAAGAAGCGGGCAATCAACTCTGGCATCCCTGTCGCCCTGTTCGCGGGAGGTCTGGGTGTGACGTTGATCAAGCCTTTAAGCTATGAAATAGGCGAAGGAAAAGGCAACATCACACGAGCTACCGTCATTCGCGCGTTAAACGTCATGCTTATCACGTCGACGTTTTTCGTCGTACTTGCGGTCATTTTATTGGTCGGACGAACAGTGACATAGCGCCCTGCGATTGAATATACGTAGCGCAATAACGCAAACAAGTTAAACTAGAAACGCAAAGTGGTGTTCTGCATGCTTCAAGGAGTTGAGACGAAGCCGCTCACGAAACGCGCTGATGAGCGAGGATTCTTCACAGAATTAGTCAGAAAAGACTGGATAGCTAATGATTCACTCCAGCAATGTAATTTCTCGATTACTTATCCTGGCGTCGTTAGGGCGTGGCATCGGCATATACGGGGACAAATTGACATCTTCGTCGTTTTGAGCGGTGCCATTAAGCTTTGTGCATTTGACGATGCGACTGCAGAACTTAACGAGATTATTCTCACAAGCGACGTCTTACAGTTAGTACGGATTCCCGGTCAATATTGGCACGGGTTTAAAGTCGTCGGTGAACAGCGTGCCTTTCTGGTGTATTTCGTTAACAGGCTCTACGACTATGAGAAACCTGACGAGGAGCGGCGCCCTTGGGACGATAAAACCATACGTCCAGCACTCATTAATGGAAATGAACAGGATGAGCGTTGTGGGAAGCCCTGGGACTGGATGCATGTCGGCTTCAAGTAAAAAAAGGAGCAAAAAGCAGCATATAGATGTTCGCTTGTCGAACTGAAAGTACATGATAAAAAAGTTAGGAGGCCCAGATGACTGAATTGCCAATAGCTCCAGTTGATAGAATACTCCGAAAGGCGGGCGCTGAACGCGTGAGTCAAGAGGCTGCGGAAGCACTTGCTAACGTCATGGAAAACTATGTTATTGATCTCACTGAGCGAGCTTTGATATTAGCACAGCACGCGGGGAGGAAGACGATTCGCGTCTATGACGTCCGCTTAGCTGCATCGCGTAGTTAAGATGGATCTTGCAGAAATTCAAAAGCAAATCAAAGAAAGGTACGGCACAATTGATAAGACATCTGGCCCACTCTTCCTTCTTTCGGTCCTCTTAGGAGAATGTGGAGAGCTAGCTACTGCTCTTCGACGCAAAGAAGCGACCGCAAAGGAGGAGGTTGTAGACGTTATCTTTTGCGCGCTTTCGATCGCAAATTTGCTTGCCACGGATGTCGATCACTTGCTGCAGGAAAAGTATCTGCAAAAGGAGTTTGACGAAGTCACGAAAACTTGGACAGATCTTCCGAAAGAATGACGCATCACGCTAAAGCGTATGTAAGCTTCACAAATATAGTCCAGCAGATAGATGTAACTGATGCGAAGCAAAAGTACAAGTTTTTACGACTTTCGCTCAGCACACAAAACCCATCGATATGACTTTTCCGGGAAGATGCGTTGCCAAACGAGGCTTTTTGATGCTGTAGTGGTTAGTTCATCTAGCGGAAGTTGTGTTTCCAAAGCTTTGACTTCGGAAAGATCTGCATTAGTAGTTGGGTGCCGGTGCGGGGCCGTGCAGATTGTAGGATTGCCAGCCGTCGACAAATGGTA
This sequence comes from uncultured Methanomicrobia archaeon, assembly GCA_964355295.1. Classification (GTDB taxonomy): domain Archaea; phylum Halobacteriota; class Bog-38; order Methanoflorentales; family Methanoflorentaceae; genus Methanoflorens. The sequence goes on along the minus strand of CAYHCZ010000072.1, from coordinate 1,535 downwards.
AGTTCCAATATTTCGGGCTTTCTTTATGCTTTCCGTTTTATCAAGACTTATTAACGGACGGTAAACAGGAACATCAGAAGCTTGGTCGATGGCTAAGAGGTTTTTTGTCGTCTGGCTTGCGACCTGTCCAATGCTCTCTCCAGTTACGATACCGTGCGCTTGGTTTTCTTTAGCGATCGGTGCTGCGATCCTGTACATCATCCGCTTACAAAGCACGCAGGTTGTTCGTGGGGCCAGATTATTAAACTGATCCAAATTAGCTCCATGGCTGATTATTCCTAAATCCAAAGGACGTCCTGCCCAAACTGCGAGTGCTTTGACAGCCGCAAGTGCTCGTTCGCGTCCAGCGTCGCCTGTGTAAGGCTCACAGTCAAAAAATACTGGGATAATAGTACAACCACGCTTCATCATAAGCCACGCTGCGACGGGCGAATCGATTCCCCCGGAGATAAGGGCTAAAACTTTTCCTTGAGTTCCAAGTGGCAAACCTCCGACTCCTTCGATAATCTTTGTGTAGATGTAAGCTCTCTTCCCCCTTACTTCGATGAACAGCTGGACATCTGGGTTTGTTAACCGTACGGGAGCGGCTGTTGCTCGTTCAATCGCTTCTCCAACAACAACGCCAATATCTTTGCTTGAGTAGTCGTGCTTTCCTGTTCGGCGCGCTCGAATTGCAAAGGATTTACCTTGGGTAAGGAGCGGCGATATGATTCGTACGGCAGCGTCTTTCATCGCGTCCAACGTCGCAGCGTTTGTTTGTACCGGGCTAACAGAGACCACACCAAAAACACGTGCGGTGATCAGAGCTGCTGCTATATCTTGCGTTTGAACAAAAATACGGCCAAAATCTCTGATGACTGCATCAAATGGGATTTCGCAAAAGCTGAGCGCTTTTTCGATATTTTTAACAAGCGTGCTTTCATACCGACTTCTAACTCTATCACTTTTTATTCCGATCTCACCGTACCTGACTAAGATGGAATCGATTTTCTGTATCGTGTTTCCGTTCACCATTCGTCTTTAATACAAATCTGATTGTCTAATTAAGCGTTATGACGCCTGTTTATGAGTTTTTTCGCTGCTAAGCAGTTTCTCTTAGCAAGTGGCTTAGTCAAATATTTGCCATTAGCTATTTTAAACGATAGGTATGGATAATTAAGATTTGAGGAGCACGAACTTCATGCAACTACCAATATCTGCAGCTCCGAAATTGATTTTGTAACAATCGATTTCTCTCTTCTCCGTTTTTGTCGAGTCGACTGACATAGTTAAACTGGAACGATACAAGTGGTTTTTAAGATAATCATCCTTGACTTAACAGCAGTTCCACGTCAAGCTTGTTTTGCTCGGGCCGCGTCTTAAGCCAATCGCTACGAAGTGCTTACTCAGGTGAACGTGTAAAGCATTTATACGTGTTTAACATAGTATGCGTGGCCGCCGTGGCTAAGCTTGGCATAGCGGCTGATTCGTATTTGAGCGTTGCTCAAAGAATTATCAGCAGATCGAGGGTTCAAATCCCTCCGGCGGCTTATTAA
>CAYHCZ010000071.1:0-8119 GCA_964355295.1 uncultured Methanomicrobia archaeon | reverse complement strand
CACTTTCAATTTTGAGCGCCCCTATACGTCACTTATCGCAATACCGTTTATAATACTCGATTTTGTGACATAGCTGCTCAGCTTTACTTTAAAGTCTTGTAGACCTTGCCTTGGTAATCGGCGCGCTCCCACTCATTATCTACGTTCGGTAATCGAGAAGATCGGGGCGGCTCTTATTCGCCCGCTTTTTTACTACAGCACGCTCTGAGGAGGTTTTCTTTTACTGCACCAAAACTGCTCCAAAATTGCACCTTTTTTTAAGCCCCTTTGTGCATTACTGACGTAGCGCTCGGTAGAGGCGTAGTCGACTAAGATGCAGCCGTAGGGCGCACACGCGCAATCTAGATTTATTTATTTATTTTTATATTTATTAATATATTAAAATAAATTGCTGCTTTAGCCACATCGAAATGTAAAATGTTAAACGCTGAAATTAGGTTACGCTTAAAATAAAAGGGTGTGGTTTTATCCCACGCACGCGCTGCACAACGAGATTTGGTGTCATACTATCGTTGTGCGATACAGATACCAACATTGATTTACTATCGCATCATTGAAACATAAAGAAGAATGGTGAAAGCAGGCCGCCTTGATTTGCAGTCAAACATTCGGCCTGCTCCCACAGATAGACAGAGTAGACTATCCAACTAGGATTAAATAGTTTTGGATCTTTCTCTGCGTCTTTTTCCTGTAGCCTTTCTTCTATCGTAGATGTGAAAAAAAGGAGAAGGACATGACGGATTTAGAGACAGTAGAAACATTCCTCGAGCTACGAGCTCAGGATAAGTCGCTCAGAACGATCGAACGAGCGATAGGTATTGATAGACGGACGTTGGCACGATGGGACCGCGAGTTTAAAGAAGAACTCGAGAATCGGAAGGCAATAGAGCTAGAGGCACTTCACGAGCAGTATTGGGTAACGAGACAAGCGCGCATTAAGATCTATGACGCCCAATACAGGCGCGTTACAGAAGAACTTGAAAAACGCGACCTTTCAGAGATCAAAACGCCCAAACTCGTTGATCTTGCGCTTAAACTAGATGCTCGGCTACGCGAAGAGACTCTAACGACGGCTATAGCCGATGAAGCGGGTTTAGAAGCACGTAAGGCGGCTCGAAGCCTCGTTGAATCCCTTGATGGACGGTGTGGCCAGACAGAGAGCTTAAATGATAGGTCTATATCGAAAAATGGCAACGGCAAGGTCAAAGGCGAGGACCTTGTGAAGCTCCAGGTTTCAATCCTACAGCGTTACGAGGCTGGTGAGATCGACGGACGCACTGCAGCTATCGAGATGGGGATGGTAAATTCAATCTTTAAAGGGATTGAAATCGCTGATCTGCAAGTTCGTCTTGAACGTGTAGAGGTAGCCCTCGGCGCGGGGCACAACGCCTAGTGGGGGGTCAACATGGGAAAGGCTAGCGAAAGGCGGCTTCGCGCACAGATGTGCAAGGCAGATGCGCGAACGAGAAGTTCGTTATTGGTCAAACATTTCGCTGCAACAGCGATGGGTGGGGCGCCACTACTGACTGAGATCGAAGCGTTCGAACTCCAACAAAGCTTCAAGTCAGAAGAAGAACGCGACGAATGTGCCACCGCGCTCAAGGCTTTAATAAGTCTTTACGACTGCATCGAAGACGCGCGAGTCAAGCAACTTAAGGTAGCAAATATGATTACCTTTTTAGGTACCTTCTTTCATCGAGCAATGCAGTTTCGAGGCTTTGAAAACTTTCTTAACGAACTGTGTTTGAAGAGTGACGGTGAATATTCCACACGACTCCAACGACGTATCGTTGCCACAGGCAAACTCATGCCGTATTTTTGTAATATTGGACTTAACACGGAAAGCGACAATCGGGAAGGCATCACTTTCAACGTAACTGATGGTGAACTGGCCCTTACGAACAAGGTTAATGAAATGGTCGAACAACAAATGTCTAAGTTTAAAGCGTTGACTAAGGTTACTCGAGACCTCATGCAACGATATACAACCCCGATTGATTCAGTTACGGACTTGATTGACGACTTAGAAAACAGCGTGCGCGAGGCCATTTTTAACACTAAGCGTTTGTTGTTCGATACAAGTGTTGACAGATGGGAGTGGATAAAAGAGATATTGGAGGAGCGTTCCGATCCCTTGCTCGCAATGAAGGAGGCCCTCCCCGATTATGATGACATTGTCTTTGATGAGGACCTCTATGAAGAGAGAATGCGTTCGGTGAACCAAGAAATCGCTGAAATGTCGATACTTTCGTGAAATGGTCAATATGAACGGACGCGTGGGTGACAGTGTAAGGACCGATGAGTACCATAACGTTGCTCACTCATCACTCCTCTTGTATCTCTCTTTCTTCACAGAGAGCTTGATAGCTGTACGAACAGTAAGTCTGGTAACTCGGCATCCACTGAAATCGCTCAAGCACGATGTTATTGATTAGGTCGAAAAAATGCATTTACTGCTGTTCGACGTAATCCTGCATAGGAAGGTAGTCGACTATCTTAGCTTGAGATTAAAAAACTCGACCGTTGTTTCTTGACGGTAAAAAAGACTAATGGTGAACGTAATTTGTTTACCTGCAGACTCGCCTACCCTGCTATGGACTTTCATAGCTAATGAGCCAAGCAGGGCTTAGTGCAACGCCTTTAACTTTGACTTTTTTGCTTTGGAGGCACCTCCAGGTCGAACAATGCAAATAACTCTTCTTTCGCAATGGCCTTTTCCAAATGAGAGTCACTCAGGTCATCGACAACTTGACTGAAAAGAGCTCGCTTCGTCTTCAACATACGGTATATCCGTTCTTCGATGGTATTCCGACTATAGAGGTAGTTCACAAAAACAGTCTTCGTTTGTCCTATTCTATGAGCTCTATCCTCCGCCTGAGTTGCCGTGGCAGGGTTCCACCATAAATCAAAGTGGAAAACATAATGAGCACGGGTGAGCGTCAATCCGAGTCCACCCGCTTTTGTAGACATTAGTAGCACGTTGTTCTGATCGCCACCCTGAAACTCGCGTACAATTTCAGCACGCATGCGCTCGGACAATGCCCCTGTATAGTAGCTCGGGCGAAACTCTTGAAGCATCGGACCCATCACGGCGAGTGTTTTCTCAGGGTATTGAGAGAATACGAGCCCTTTATCGTTTTGTACTACCGCCTGAGCGAGCTGGTCTTTGAGATATTCAACCTTGCAGCTCTGCCCGGAGCCAAGATCAACGTTACAAATCTGTTTTAATTTTGTAATCCGAGTGCTCTTGTCGTTTGACAAACATTTGGACTACATTTTGTCAAATACACCACTGGGGACGGCTTATATGAAATTAGTAGGTCTGCCTCCGGTTTCGTCGAAGGAGATACATGCACTAGACGACTCCTACAAGTCGCTCAAGTTTCACGATACAGAAATCTGGCACTATGTCAGCAATGTTAGCGATTTACGTGAGCTAATGCGCTGCGTACAATGCGTTTTTTGGCTAGAACGTTACGCCGATCAAGACGAACTAGAAGACTGGGACTGGGGCGCCCGACTGAATACTTTTTTTGAAGCAATTAGCAACGATATCGAGATCTCACAAGTCCCTGTGAACGCTAACAGATCAAATGACATTCTGTTTATCCGAAAGGAGCGAAGCTATTAGACGAAAAACTAGTCGATGACACCCTCGACTGGTTGGACGGATACTCGAAAAAGGCTAAACAGTGTTTCACATCAGCGCTATCCGACTATTTCCATAAGCTTACTAAGAAACGCTTCTCCCCCAAGGTCTTCTCTACTGATATCAAAAACGAGGCTTTGGATAGAAATACCTCCTAGATTCCCGTTTAAGGGCTGTATTTCAGACGAAGGATACACAAGAATTGCTTTTGGAGCATGCGTTTGCGCCGCGTAGGCATGGACTTGAGCGATATCCGATGGGTCTGGCTGTGGTGCACGTTTGTATTTTGTGTCGAGAATTGCTACAATCTGTCCCGTCATCTTGTTTCTCAGGATAATATCCATATCGAAGATTAAATTGATATTCGCATCTAATCTGACCCGATAATGAGGGGTTACTTGCAGCTCAGATGGAACATGCTCGCGAAGCCACTCAGCAACGAAGGTTTCAAAGAGGCGCGGCATGTTGACGATAAAGGGAATGAATTTATGCTCACCCTTTTCTACCCCTGGACCAAGATGCTCTAAAAACAGACGACACAGTCCATGCATCGGCTCATAATCATCGTTAAGTCGATGATAGAAACGGTGAACACAATCTCGTGCTTCATTAGGGGTGACCGTAATTGTTCCTGCAAGAGCCAGATCTGCTTGCCGCACATCTCGTTGCACTGATTGCCGTTTCAATGGGGCCTTTCGCAAACTGTGAAGCATCCAGGCTAGTATTCGATTATCCTGCACATCAGCTGTATGCTCTTCATACTGGCACGATAGCGTCGTTGCTCCACGAAGCATCCCTCGCATCGTTTGCCCTATCGCAATACGACCACGGACGAAGGGTAGATCATCTTCATCCTTAACATAACTGCTGTAAAGACCTTTACGCACGCGACCGAGAACGCGGCGTGCAAGAATAGACGCTAACCGCTCGAACATATCTTCAATCACGGCAACGTCAACAACCCCTTCAAAGAGTTTAAAGGATTTGAGATTATACGCGTACTCAAGCATTCCAAAAATATTTGCCACAGGAATTTTTGGTGCAATCCGAATCAGCAGATCGCTCGAAACGGGAAGTTGTCCAATATACCCACTTGGGCTGAGTTCAAAATAGTCACTAGTTAGGAAAGTGCTGACGCTGATTTGTGTGCTATAGCGCTTATGTATCGATAGAGCCTCTTCTTTCGTGAGATCTGTCGGCGCGAAGCTACGCGGCGTTTCTTCCGTAAGCTCGAGTATATTCATATGACCGCAAGAAGGTTCATTTCAGTTTGAAGGCACTAAAGTGCCCATTCTTTCAGATTATTCTCAAGAAGGTATTCCCACCTAAATGGCGCAACTTTCTCTGGTCGGTCATAAAAATATTCCTCAAGATAGGGCTCAATCTCGCCATGCCACACATCTGGCAACGTTTCTTTTAAGCGAGAACCGTCTTTGAGGAAGAAAGAAATTCCTACCTCGTAGTGAGGATCATCAATAGTTGTGTTGATGAGCTTTAACACGCTGATCAACGAATCCGAAGGCAGATCGTGCCTTTTAAGGTAACGATCTAATACGCCATAATCAGGCGCCAAATATATGAACGAAAAACGGCGTCGAAGCGCGTGATCTACGAGGGCAATCGATCGATCGGCTGTGTTCATTGTCCCAATAAGATAAACATTTACGGGAATGTTGAGTTCGCCACCGTAGGCAAGTGGTATCGTCTTATCACGATACTCTAGAAGGTACATCAACTCACCAAAGACGCGCGCTAGGTTTGCTCTGTTGATCTCGTCAATGATTAGCACGCATGGCGCACCTTTACGTTCAGACGCTTTCACGCAAAAGTCAAAGAACCGCCCTCCTCTGACCTCATATGAAAGCGCGCCGCCTTCGACGTGCGGATGAATTCCCTGAATGAAGTCTTCATATGCGTAAGCTGGATGGAATTGAATGGTCTCATAGAAGCCAACGGTCTCTGAAACCTTTAAACGGGCAAGACGTTCAGCTATATAGGTCTTCCCTGTACCGGGAGGGCCTTGAATGATAATATGCTTCTTTCGTTCTAGTGATCGTATCCATTTATCGACGATTACGTCGTCAAAGCCTGTGTCGTTCAATAGGTCATCGCGCGTATAGAGCGGCTGGAAATGGTCTCGTGGCCCTCTAGAGCACGGAGCAACGTCGACGTGAGGTAGGTTGTTGCCAATCTTCTCACAATAGAGTGTATTGAGAACACTCACGAGTTCAGGTGGAGCTTCAGTTAGGTAGGCGCCTTGGTTGAGGTCGTGTTCTCTGTTGTAGAACAAACCTTTACCCTTATAAACCTCAAGAATACCTGCAAGTTGCTCAAACACGACATCATCATCGAGAAACTCCTTGCGCAAAAGAGGCGCTTCAAGTGGCACGTAGTCTTTAAGCCGAACAAGATAGGCAGTCCTGCCTGCCCAATCGGTCCCGTCAAGGCCGATGAACGAGGAGTCAGCGCTGCTTACTGCGACAGACGTGCCAGTAAATCCTTCGTTATCAGTAAGGTGCAAAACGACGTCGCCAGGCCCAATCTCTCGCATTGCAGCGTAAATGTCATGGCCGTCGCTTCTAGCCTGTGGTGACCAAAGCGCTTTTCCCAAAGCGTAATCTCCGCTTATCCGGTCTTTTCGACCTTTGACGAGCGTTTTTTCGACCCAGTACCTTTTAGACGGCTTCTCCTTTTCGAGAATTCGCTGAATCAAGTCGTAGGCTTGCTGAACGTCTGGGTCACCAAGCGCACGCACCTCATCGGCGATGTCTTTGTTTTTTACGGCGAATACAAAAGCAAAGAGCTGATTAATTTCGATTTCGCTTCGATAAGACGTAACGTGGTCCGTCCCCACAACGTCTTGATACAAGCGCAGAAACCGTTCGTAATTTTGAAGAAATCCGGAATAAGATGGCACTGGGTTTTCGCACCCGAAGAACTTCAAACCTGTCCATCCGAATGAAACGAGAGGCGCGCCTTTGATTCTGCCCCAAAGCTCCCAAAATGGCCAGTGAGATCCCAGCGCGCGTTCCCACTCTTCGCTATAAACACTAGATCGATTTAGCTCAGCAAGCACCCCGTGTATTTTCGCAACGTCGTTCTTCGAGCTCAAAACGCCGACATTGCCGCCTCCGATACTTAACAACAAATAATTCGTGTTCCAAAAAGCCCGTAGATTGGCGTCAGTCGGGTCATCGAGGAACTTATAGAATAGTTGCTTGAGCTCTTCGATCCTACGCTCGCTACTCTCTAAATCGAGGTATTCAAACTGTAGCTCGCTATTGACAACCTTCTTTACTGCTTTGCTATAGGCCAAGATCAGCTCTTTATATGAGTCTATTGAAAGCTCAACAGGGCCCGGCACTTCAAGGGTTGGTGACCCGAGGATATGTCGTTCTATTTCAACGAGATTTTCTGGATTTCGTATCTCGCTGACCGTCGTTCTTACGCCTTCTCGATCTTTCATTTTCCATTCATCTTTTGAAAGCCATTCAACCGCTCGAAAATGGGCAAACGGGAGCTCCGAATTATATCCATAGTCTCCAGTAACCCTACCTATGCCAAGCACCACAGAACCGTCAGAGGCGACCAAAATGTCGCCTTTAGCTATAATCGTCGCGAATCGAAAGACTTCGGTCCCTTTTTTTCCAGCCGTCTGAGGATCGTTTGGGTAAAATCGCTCCTTCATCATTCCCTTCAGTAGATCCTTAGATTTTTTATCATGCAGCAGCTCTGACAAGTCGTTAAGCTCGGACCACCCAATAGAGACGTAATTCCCGTCTCGCATGGACTCCCAATAACTCTCGCCTGTGTCCCCCGCTCTTGTGCCGATGCGCCAATAATGGTGTGGTTCACCATCTTTCTCATTCAGTATCGAAGAGAGATTGTTAATAGGCAAGTTTAGTTCTTTAGCTATAGCTACCAGCCGGCCCCCAAAAACATACCTTCCAGGCTCTACTGGAATAAGCTGCAGGAGTTTAGTTAAATGAAATCGCCGGTAGTCAGCGTTGTGATAGTCATCCAACTTGGTAGGATAAAGCAAGCTAAAGTACTTGTGCCCCCAAGCGGTGTCACCAACGTCGGGGGTAAGTTCGTTGATTTGCTCTTGTAAATCTTTATAGTCTGAATCGCTTCCGTCTGTTGGGAGCTTTTCAAGCAATTCACAGCCAAGAATAAGCTGGTCACGGTGTTTTCTAGCAATATCTATTGCTTCGTCGACGGTAATGACTCTGCTGTTCGGTGCGCTACCAGCGATCCATTCCCTTGTGTCTTTGCCTTTGTATAGCCTGAACTTGTGGGCACTTCCTCCGGATATGCTCCCAAATATTCGCCCCGGAAATTCTTCATCATTTTTGAACTCAAGCCAGTAGACCAAGCTCTGATGATTTCCGTGATTGTGCATTAGATCCAGGAGTTCTTCCCCGTCGAGTAATCTAAGCGCTTCGGGGCCGAATTTAGAACGGAATAAGT
>CAYHCZ010000070.1:0-8125 GCA_964355295.1 uncultured Methanomicrobia archaeon | reverse complement strand
ATGACATAGCTAAGGGCGCTTCCTCCCTACGTATAAGTATGACGATCTCTACAATAGTGGAAGACGCAAAATTCGCCAAAAAATCGGTTTGACGCTGCCCGACGGCTATACGCTATAACTGCCTCAGCTCGTCTATGATGTAGTTGACTAGTGGATAGACCTGTTGTTGCGCGGCTCCATTAATGATCCAATCGTTATTATCTGGTGCTCCTGTTAGTGCATACCCATCGGTCTTGGTGAGTATGTCATTTTGCAGTTTGTTGCCCGCTGCGTAGTAATTGCCACTCTCGACGTCCTTTTTCACTACAGCTACCTTGTTTAGTAGTGCGTCTCGCACTTCGGGGTTTTTCCATACCGCGTCCGTCGACGGAGTCTTTGCGGCAAACTGTATCGATGCGCTTAGGGGCATCGTCGGCGCAAGGTACTCTGCTATGTTCGAGAGGATAGTAACGTGGTCGACGGTAGCCTCCTGGGTTGGGCTCACCGTCACGTTCATTATACTGGGTGCGCTATCGACAAAGTCGTCATTGACGACGAGTTGTACCTGATATGTGCCACTCCAGTCAGCGGTAAAATTGGCGACGCTCGGATCGTTCGGGTCTGCCGTTATGGTCGCTGAACTAAAATCAGGCTGGGAGATGAAACTCCAAGTATATGTTAGGGGGTCATTATCAGCATCCGAGCTGCCGCTGCCGCTCAGTTGCACGTTGGTGCCAGCTGAGACCGATTGGTCTTGTCCCGCGTTAGCGACGGGGGGCGTGTTCCCCGTTATGGTGACGAAGTCAACGCTAGACGCACCGATGCTGTTCTGAACAACGAGGTAAAAGACGCCGACACCGTGTTGTGGGATCACGGTGACGGCGACGTGCGACGTATTGGTGCCTGGCGCAAACCAGCCTGTCCCGACTGTCCCGACTCCTCCACTCTGTTGGTCCCACCAGTTAACGAGTGGGTAGTGTCCCTCTGGGTCGCTGCTGCCGCTTCCGTCGAGCACAATTGGCGCATAACCCTGAGGCCCAGGGGCCACCGATTGATCGGGACCGGCCTCTGCGATGGGTGGGGTGCCCTGTCCGCTTACGAGACTCGGATGAATCCCCAGAAAAGCTATGAGGATGAACGCTGTAACAACCAGGGATATTATAGTCCCATTCATATCGTCCCTTATTTTGTCCATTTTCCGTGAATCAGTAGCTAATGCGTCTGAGGCAAATAAACGTTTGCTGGAACTATTGTGTGTATTTCCCATAATGTTCAGCGAGGACTCTGCCTAAACGGTGCGGACAACGGACTCCTAATGCCTATGCGATGGTTCGTGAATGTCTGCAATTATGTAAGAATCATCACGGTTTTGTAGCTTGCAGGGATCTGCTTGGCTATAACTTATCAGACCCTTAACGGTATGCAGATGCTAATATGCATAAAGCCGTTCATGGTCGCCTCTCCAGTTAAAAGTGGATAAAAGTCCGTTCTTGAGGGTCGTCCTAAACCTGAAAAATCGGGGATGTTAAGGACGTTTTTTAGCACGATAATTAATCTCATTTATTCGATAGCACAAACAAATCCTTAAGCGGGGCCTAACAATGCTTTTCGTTCTTCTTTTAATATATATCAGGGAGCTAAGAGTTGGCGCTATTTTATAAAAAAGCCGCTGCTGAGCACATGTAGGATGACTACATGCAGTTTTAGAGAGAGAAGTAAAATTGGGAGGTTGATTGCTAAATAATATCAACTTGCCCGAGAAGAAGAGGTTAATTTGTAATGCTTTTTCCACAATCGCTGCAGAAGTGAGCCTTCGACGAGATAGGTTCGCCGCAAAAGAAAAAACCTATGCGGTGGTTGGTGAGTTTCTAAATGAATTTAAAGTGCATTATGGTTCGGTAGCTTGCACCGAACTACTTGGGTACAATCTGTTAGACCCCCAACAGTTTGCTGATGCGAAAACGCATAAAGTCGCGATTGAGCGGTGTCCAACTTTTATCCGGGGCGCAGTCGAACTCGTTGAAACACTGATGTAGATGAAGCGCGTCGCCTATATCAGGCGGAAGTCAAACTATGTTGCGGCCTCAATAGGGCTCTACTGATATGACTTCCATAAGTAGGGGTTCTTGCAAGTGGTGTTATCCTAGGCACGGGCTCGGCTCTATTCAGTCGGGCTACGCTTGACAGGGCGCCTGTAGGATAAAATCGCAGCAAACCTTATCTAAAGAGCGCGTCTTTTAATTAGCTTTTCAAACCGGCGGCATACTTAGTCTGGACTTCGGGTGGGGCTGATTTGGGTTCGGTAACGATATACTTCGGTTCAAGTTGATATACTAAAAACGCCGGACAGAATCCTACAGGGGAAGGACAATATTGGGGACATCGAAGATAAGCACACTAAACGAAAAGCCGCTTCATGAGGCGCTTAAAACGTGGTATGTACTACCCGGAGACGTGGTGGAGGTTCCGGTGGACGGATTCGTAGTGGATATCGTGCGCGGCACTCTCCTTATCGAAATACAGACGCGGAATTTCAGTGCCATAAAACGAAAACTGGGGGAATTAGTGCTTCACCATTCGGTAAGGCTGGTCTATCCGATACCGTCTAAGAAGTGGATCGTAAAGCTGTCTGATGACGGGAACATCCATACCCGACGCCGGTCGCCAAAACGCGGCGCTTTTGTAGACATCTTTGAGGAATTGATAAGGTTCCCCAAGCTACTTATAAATTCAAACTTTTCGATGGAATTGTTGTTGATCGAAGAAGAAGAGGTGCGCCGGTACGACGGCATGCGCGGCTGGCGCAGGCGGGGATGGGTTACCGAGGAGCGCAGGTTGCTGCGGGTGGTGGAGCAGCGGAGACTTAACGCACCATCAGACATGTTTGCTTTTCTTCCTGATACACTGGACGAACCGTTTTCAGTTGCCGATGTGGCGGCGGCTATCAAAAAACCGCGAAGGTTCGCCCAGAAAACGGTCTACTGCCTACGGTTAATGGGTTGTATCGTCCCGGTAGGGAAAAGGGCTAATGCGGTTCTATATGGGCGACGGACTGAGAAAGCGGTACTACGTGGCAGCGTCTCCTAAAGAGCGATTGCATTCGAGCCGATACGCGTGCTTTCCTGCTTAAAATGTACCCGCTAATCGAGCACGCGTGCAGTGCTAGGGAAGCAGCTTCTCCCTGCTGATGAGTCTTCGTGAAAGGAGAAACAGCGCGATCGACAGGGCGGTGATGACGATGGCTTCGGCGAGAGTCACCGCCACGACGACGATAAACGGCAAAACAAACGAGGATAAATACACGGGCATCACGAGCAACGCCCCCAAGGCGAGGCCTAACGGCTGATTTGCCCCGGCCCGTTGCTTCTGCAGTGAGCTGAACGCCATCATGGCCATCGTAGAAAAAGAGACGATGGGGAGGGTCAATGCGGCGGCAAGGCCCGTGGCCGCAAGAGGAAACATCACGTCTCCTCTCAGCATCAATGCGACCACAACGTTAGCAACGGCCACCGCGACAATAAACAGCACAACGAGAATAACCCCTGCTTTGAGGTAGCGCTTGAAGATGTCTCCTTGGTCTAGCCCGAGCGAGAGGAAATACTCAAGCACGCCGTTGTTCTTGTCGTAGACGTAGAGCAAAATGACGGGTGTCGTGAGCATCAGCGCGGCAAGTGCGATCAGCGCGACGGAGATAAGCGAGATTGAGGCGGGGAAGTCGCTGCTCTCGGGAATCCCTCGTAGGAATACGTTATCAATGTTTGCCACGCTGATGGCGATCAACGCTAAGAGAATCGCGAAGAAGATGTACGTTTTACTCAGAGCGAATCCTCTCTTAACGATGATTATTCCAGGATCGCGCTCCACTTGGCGCACGCCGTTGTTTGTCACGCTTTCACCGGTTGCGCTTCTTCGAACAGCTCCTGGAGCGGGTTTTCGAGCTGCCGCATCTCCGTTACCAGTACCCCGTGTTCGATGAGCATCTTAAGGATACGTCCCGCCTCTTCGGGGCTCGACACGGTCAGGACGTAGTAGCCCTGTTCGCCAACTTCGGCGTCCACGAGGTGTGAAATGTCCGTTGTCGCCTTAATCCCTACGCGGTAGTCCTTCAGCTTTATGTCGGCGATAGGTTCAGTGAGCGCAATAGTGCCGTTCTTGATGAGTATGAGATCCGTGCCGATGTCGCTTGCCTCGTAGAGGTTGTGCGTGGAGTAGAGCACGATTCGATCCCTGCTCAGCTGGAGAAGGATGTCCCTGATCTCCTTGGCGAAGCCGGGATCGAGGTTTGCCGTGGGCTCATCCATCAGGTAGAGGTCGCGCTCTTTAAGGAACACCTTCGCAATGGAGACCCGCTTCTTCTGGCCTTGCGAAAGGTCGGCGACTTTTTTGTCCCGAAGGTCTTCAAGGTGGAGCAGCGCGAGCACCTCGTCGGCGCTTCCTCCTTGCATGTTCGCGTAAAACGTGAGGGCGTTGTACACCGTCATCTCCTCCGGAATCGCGTTGTAGTGGGAAAGGTAGTTCATCCGCTCCCTGACGGTGCGCGATGCGGTGATGTTTTCGCCATCAAACATGACGTCGCCTGCGTAGGGCTCTAAAATGCCGCCGATGGTCCTAAAGAGCGTCGTCTTCCCCGCGCCGTTGGGCCCTAATACGACGTAGATCGACGGCTCCCGTATCGTGAGACTGACGTCGTGCAAGACGGTTTGTTTGTTGTAACCCGCGTTCACGTTGTGCAATTCTAACGTGTGCACGTTCAAGCCTCCCTCTTCTCATATGCGCTCGCGCCACTGCAGCGAGGTTTTACGGATAAACGTAGGACAATGGACGTCCGTTGCCGTTGAATAGAGGTTAATGCTCTCGTTTGGCATAGCCCTTTCGGTACCGAATTCAAAGGCTACGTCGGAACGAAATGTTCGCTCGCGCTCTGCTAGCGCGCTCTGATAGGGCATGTACCATCGAACAGCTTTTCTAGTAACCGTAGCTCGGCCTTCTTCTTCACAAACGTCAGCAGCAGTTGATAGCAACGCTGTGCCTAAACATACGCGGAAAGATGTTTTCACCCGTCACCTTGGCATACTTGTTTATGATGGCCGAGGTCTATTGCTGCTAATTGGCATCAAGAATAGGGTTATAAAGTTTATCTTTACGGTTCCTGCATTATGATTAAAAGCACTCTCTGTTTTTTTACATCACCGCCCCTTATAGAAAGTGACGTTGAGCCACCTATCTGTTAAAAAAGGATCGACCTCCGACAGGTTTATCGGATGTGCTCCCCGCTAATGTGTTGAGGGGATAGTGAGCGATCACAATAAGCTGCTCATTCTTTGTGATACGCAACCACTGTCGTCGTGCCATTTAAGAAGACGTACCCCGTTGTCGTCAATATATACAAACGTATCGTGTATGTTATCGCGTTGCACGATCCACGAACCGCTATTGACATGCAGCTTTTTCTGCCCATTTTTCGACGTGTACGGTTCTATATAAGGCTCATGCGTGTGACCACTTATAATGACATCAGCATCAATATGTTGTTCCTTCCGTGAGAAGTAATAATTGCCAATGGACTTATGGATCTTCTTCCACAACGGTGATGGCGATTTCTTCTTCTCTTTCTTTGCCCCCTTACGGGTGTGTCCCGGATGGAGTGAGTCGTTATAGTACCATCTCGCTAAAAAGTTGAAAGGCCACAGAAGACCTAAAAAGGCTATCGCTCCCACAAGCCACAAGAGGAGGAGCAGGAATCCTGCGAGCGGTGGCCACGGTTCAAGCTTGTCAATCAAACCAGAGAGCAGCGACGGAAGCCAGTTCCAAACGAACGCGGAGAACACCACGCCGATCGTTAAAAAAAAGGCGATTGCTCCAAGCAACTTGAACCACAAAAACCCGCCAGCAGTAGCCGAGCTGAAGCCTACGAAGTTTCCTAATCGAAGCATGCGTCCATGTCGAAACACCAGGTCGAACTGATGGCCGTGGAGGAAGAAGTACGAGCGCTCTCCGATTTGCTCTCCTTTGCATCGGCCGTCTTCCTTCTCGTACGGATAGTGACCATGATACACCGTGAAAGATGCCCCTTCTGGCAGATGATACGTACCCTCATAATTATCCATGATCCCTTCGTGATTGCCTAGCAGCCAGACGATCTCTCTGTTCAACGCTATGAGCGAGTTGAAGATGTTAAAGCTCTCTTTATAGGGGCGTAGAGTGTTTTTGTCCCGGCTTATCCATAGGTCGATGATGTCGCCGAGGAGGACGATCTTTTGTGGTGCTTCAAGCGCTTCCTCGCTCAGCGTCGTTTCTGCCAGCTCATCGGATTGCTCGTGCGACTTTTTAATAATCATTCGCCCAGACTGCACCGCGTTCGTGAGGTACGTCATGAAATGCTGAAATCTCACTGCAGACTCAGTTTCAAACCCAAAGTGTGTGTCGGAAATCACGAGAATGGGGCTAGCGCACATCGTATCCACTCCTCATCTCGATATACAGGTGCGTAATTGATATAAAACGCTGCATGAACACGTATAATGCGCACATACGACGCTGGAAGGACTTTGAACTCATCATGATCTATAACAAATAAAAACGCTAATCCCACCCAGAAACACAAGCGCTCCTTGTGCACCGTTTGATAGATACGCGTCGATAGCCCTGCGAACGTTGAGAACGTGTGCGTCAACCTTCTGAGTGATTTCGTAAAATGTTCAAAAGGTGATGCTTTCGCACTAAAAGCGAAAGGAAGCGATAAAGATTATCTTGCAGCAGAGCAAATCATTATCATTTTAGCTACGGGTTCTATCTTTAAAATTGGTACTATCGCCTTTGATATGCCAGCCGGGTCGGCGATATGTTCCGCCTCCTCAAATTTGAGTGACACGTTTTAAATCCCGGAGGTCTTCCTCCATAAACGTCCCCGCATCCATTTCCAAACACGCAGCACAAACAGCTATCGCATTAGCGACAGAGCCTCTGTACTACTCCGACCCGATAACACGCTAATATAAAGCGTCCCGGATATCGCTAAATCACGGTGAACATCAAGAGCGCTGACTCAAACAAAGGGTTGCTCGTCAAAAAACTCTGCTACGTATACCCAAACATCGGTCGATTTGTTCAACGAGGATGCTAACACTCTGTTCGCCATCTAGCTACCATGGCGTCATATTCTCGTTGGACGTTTTCGAATATGCGATCGCCTTCTATCTCTTCGTAACAAGCCGCGCACACGGAGCATGACGATAGTAAATGCACAGTGCGTACCGCAGGTTTGCCACAGTATAGACACGGTTCATCTTCAGTGTCGTTAGCTGGCATGTCACTTGCCTCTACTACGGACTAATTATTCCAAGGCACCTATAAGTTTGCACAACGCTCCCCACAACTAAGACGGCGCGTTAGCATACACGTCTTGTTTACTTTAGAAGATGGTTAGTCTTTAATGCCTTTTCCGCAGTTGCTGCAGAAATTAGCCTTCGACGAGATAGGTTCGCCACAAAACTCGCAAGGGGCCACACCTCGTACGTCGATTATTGGTGGTATTGCATTCGGCTCTTCTTCTTCGATTTGCGTTTCGCCTTTCAGGATAGCCCGTATCTCATTTTTTTCAGCTTGGGTGAGTTCGTTCACATGCGTATCAGCAAACGCTTTGACGTGCAAGGTCCCATCATCATCAACGATAACACCCGCTTTTCCGAGCAGCGCCTGGAGTCGTGGGAGAGAAGCCTGATCACATTCCCGCCTAAACTGGTTGAAATATTCAAGGATTTCCGACATTTGGGTTAAACAGGTCTGCACTCGTGGACGATCAAGCTTTTCAGGGTCTCCATTTCCTTCAAAGTCTCCAGAAGTGCCGATTCTGTATCCCGCGCGTGCAACAAGTAGATTGACCTCTTCTCGCAATAATTCGAGCTTTTCTAATAAGCTGAGCGTGTCGGTCGAATTTAGGGTAGGTGCGCTTTGTTCTTGGCCGGTTGTAAGTCCTTTGGTTGGGTGCTCAGGGGTTTTGACTTTACTACCAAGCCCTGGTGCTACGTTGTCTTCGGGCGTGAGCAAGAAGCTTAAACACGGGCTAAACAACTCGACCGCTCCGCTATCGTTGACTGAAAAGAAGTAGCCCTTCTCGCGACCCTCCCGATACACCTCAACCCCGTTG
>CAYHCZ010000069.1:0-8131 GCA_964355295.1 uncultured Methanomicrobia archaeon | reverse complement strand
ATCTTCAGGAGGCAACGGGCAAGTTCAAGGCGATCGAGGACCTGTCCAAGTATCCGGACTGGACCCTGCAGGTGTGCAACGTCCCTGCCGTCATCACGTGCAGTGACGTGATGGCCGAGGAGCATCCCGAGCTCGTCGTCACGTTCATGAAAGGCATGATCAAGGTTGGGCGCTGGGCTAACGAGCACAAGCACGCCGCTGCTGCGATCCTCGACAAGCAGACGTTCTACCTGGACGTCGAGGATACATACAGAGGCATCAAGAACGTCGACATGGTGCCCACCCTGTCGCCTCAGAACCTGGCCGCCGTTGAGATCGGGAAGGACTTCATGCTGAGCCACGGCTACATCAAGAACGACTTTGATGTGCATGAGTGGGCCGCACCGGAGTTCCTTGAACAGGCGGCGAGAGAACTGCTCGAGGAACAGTGGAAGAAGGTGACCTCGGCGAAGCTTCCTGAGGCGGCGTCTGAGCTGCAGGCGTCTACACGGCGGCTGGGGTAGTCGGCAGGAAGCACAGTAGAAAGTGTGCAGCAGCGTGCCTATTACCGGTCGCTGCCACGCTGCTCAAGGCGGCTCATAGCGAGGCTCCGGTGCTCAGGTAGTCCGGCCAATGCGGGTCTTGATAGGGCGGTCCTATGCCAACGCTGCACATGATCGACGGTGCAACTGGGTCTACAAACCGACCCTGCCACCACATCGACCCTGTGCGGCAGGACGGGGCGTCTCGCGCTGACCGGTGCAACAAAGCGGCAGCAGGTCTCTCGCCGCACAAGTTTAAGGAGACAACATCATGACGACTAATGGAGGAATAGCCTCTCAACCGAGCCACCAGGTGCCTAAAGGAAAGCAGACAAGCTTAGGGCTTTATGTGACGGCGCAAGAGGCGTACGAGATATGGAAGGTCGAGCATCAGCGGGTCAACATCCTTGACGTTCGCACTCCTGAAGAGTACGTTTTCGTTGGCCATGCTGAAATGGCGAGGAACATTCCCCTCGTCTTCGTAAAACACCAGTGGGACGTCGACAACAACGAGTTCGTTGTGGAGTCCAATCCCGATTTCATCTCCCATGTTAAGGGTCTGTTCACGCCCACTGACACGCTCCTGGTCATGTGCCGGTCTGGGGCCCGTAGCGCCCGGGCGGTCAACGCGCTTGCCAAAGACGGGTTTGTGAACGTCTACAACATCATCGATGGCATGGAAGGGGACAAGGTGAACGACCCCGGAAGCGTAACCCACGGAAAGCGGATGAAGAACGGTTGGAAGAATTCCGGATTGCCCTGGACCTACGATGTCAATCCAAAGCTGATTGGCTACCCAAGTGTCAAGAGATGATTGCGCAAAAGATTAATACGAAAAAATAGTTAAGCGACACACATTAGGAGGAAAAAATGGTATTATTTGGACCAATACAGCTGTTAGTAGTGGGATTTCCATCTGTGGATAAGCTTAAGGGTGAGTTGCTAGGGGAGATATTCAGGCTTAGTGAAAATGGACTCATAAGAGTTGTAGGGCTTGAGGCAATTCTTAAAGATAAGGAAGGAAACATCGCATCTGTTGGAATTACCGAGCTTCCTAAAGAGGAAAGAATGAAATTAGGTGCCTCGGTTGGGGCGCTTATTGGCTTTGGTGCAGCCGGCGAGGAGGGTGCTCTGGCCGGAGCCGAAGTTGGCGCAGAGACGGTTGCTCAAAAGGAATTCGGACTTAGCGAGACACAAATCATGGAAATTGCAGAGGGTATACCCAACGGCACCGCAGCTGGACTCTTGCTTGTTGAACACCTGTGGGCGAAGAGATTCAAAGAAATAGGACGAGCACAAGATGGCGTTGTTCTCGCAAACGGGTTCATATCGCCTGAGGCACTCGTTGGTATGGGTGCACTACTACAAGCGGGGGCTGAAGCCGCTGAAAGAATTGAATTAAAATAGTCGAGGGTTCCAATGACCCTCAATTTTTCTTATTTTTTTAGAAATAAAGCTCAATAAGTGCCCAGTTGTTCGTTCGACGTGTTATTGCACACGACCGGGGTATAATTACCTCCTACCAGGTCCTAGACTTTACAACACGGGAATTAGAGAGCATTGCCAAGAGGACTTACTAAGGAAAGTCACGGACGAAATTGTCCAGAGCTCATAATATTCGAAGAAGCGTGCATAGACTCAAAATATAGAATGACAGCAGCACGACCGTTAGAATGACCCGCTATGTACGGATAGATTTGATCTCGAATCGTTGATGATAGCCGTTAGTAATAGAACTGCAGCTAGGAAGACCGTCGTTCTTACATAGGTGTCTCTTGGAACAATCAAATAGAACAACGGATGTATGCTTTCCTAATTAGGAGGGAAAGTGTTTAAAGCCCGAAAGATAATGATAACATTTGGCAAATTAAACCCTCTCATCAGCTAAAAGCTCCTATTAGTCCTAAAAAGAGCTTTTCGACAGGGTTTAGTACTATAAGGCTTTTTGTAAGTCAAGAGCGCGAGGCGTCTAACGATGCTAAAATCAAGGAGGATAAAAGATGGTTTTTTTTAAACTAATGTTTTGGCCACTGAGAATGCTACTGTCGCCCATTACGGCACCATTACGCATGATACACTGCTCATTCAAGATGGTATTTCGTTTCCTCACGGCGATGCTGCTGTTCGTAAATCTACTGGTAACCCTTTTCGTGGCTGCTACGCTCGTTATTTACGGGTTATATAGGGTGATGAAAAAAATGTGTGGGGGGAGGATGTGCAAGTCCGGAAAAATGCATATGTGCATGCCCTTACCACGTCGCTTTAAACCATAATTGGACGAAAACAGCGTAATAGAACCTAAGAAAGTCCTGTAGCTGATTTTTCACAAAGACCGGTTACTCGTTGCCATTTGCCGAAGCTAGAGTGTTATTACAGCATAGTTGAAACAGCTGCAGGGCTAAGTTTTCCCGACTTGACTAGCTATAAGTCGGTGGTGCTGATCAGATTCCACTAACCGACGATGGAACATATGCTGTCCTCGTTCTTGAATTATGACACACGGTGTGCGTCGTGTCGTGTAATTATCAGCATCCGCTGCCTGAGCCTGTTTACGATGTCAATGTGCAGTGTTGGAGTGTGTCGAATTAACAACGTCTTAGCGCAGTAGGAGCAAAAAGAATACATAGGAAGCAGACCGTAGGTTGATATTCAATTAGAATCAACCGAACAACCGGCTCGGCAATACAGAATAAGACAGATAAGGGGGCAATTGAAGGCGCCGCGCGCTCAGCCGCAACTTCGCTCGGCGTTGCGCTCGGGGAGCGCGAGCCAAAGATCTACCAGATTGTAATCATCGCTCTCGTCACCGCCGCGTTTGCTCTGGTTTGGTTTGCTTCCTTAGGGTTTTTGAACACCACCTTCTGGAAGAACGACTTTGTCACGGCCAATCGCTGGATGATTCCGGTCCTCGTCCTCCTCTTTTCACTTCTCGTCGGACTTTGCGGCAAATATCTCCGTGCTCCGAACGTGATCCACGGCGGAACGACTGAGGCTATGAAAGGTGAGGGCGACCTCGATTACTCGACGTTTCCCGGCGCGCTGCTCACGTCGTTTTTCTCGCTACTTTCAGGAGCGCCCGTCAGCCCCGAGGGCCCGATCACAACCCTTGTGACGTATGTCGCAGGGTGGCTCGGCGCGAAGCTTAAACTCGCCAAGCAGAAAAGGCTCGGATTCGTGTTGGCCGGCCTTGCCTCGGCTCTCAACGGTATTATCGGGAATCCTATCTTCGCTGCGTTGCTCGCAACCGAATTACACGAAGGCGATAAAAAGGGAGCGATTCAATTCCTCACGTGGAACCTCGTGGCGGGGGCGATAGGGTACGTCTTTTTCACGTTGGTTGGGTTTCCGGCATTCGCCGCAAGCATCGAATTCACGCACGTGAATGCACTGACGATCGTGTACGTGCTTGATGCGATCGCGCTCGGCATCATTGGGACCCTGGTTGCGCTCTTCATCAGTATTTCGTTTCAAAGTATCGGTAAGGCAATGGACCGCGTGTTCAAAGACCGGTTTGTCGTGCGCGTGATGTCGGGGGGGATCATCATCGCGATCGTCGTTTATTTCCTTCCTGAGCTGATGTTCTCCGGCGAATCCCAGCTTCACGAGATCATCGCGAATCCCGCAGCATACGGCGTCTTGATGCTGCTGGCGTTAGCAATCCTCAAGGTGCTCCTCCTCGCGCTCTCGTTCAAGAGCGGATTCCTCGGCGGGCCGATCTTTCCGACCCTGTTTGCCTCCGCTATGGTGGCACTCTGTATCAGCCTGCTTTTTCCGAGCGTGCCTATCGCTTTGCTCTTCACATGTACAGTGGCGTCAACGATCGCGCTCGTATTGGGCGCGCCCCTTGCAGCCATCCTGCTGACCGTTGTCATCGCTACGTCTAACACATATGAGCTTGGGTACATCTGCCTCGCCACCGCGACGGCGCTCGTGATCGGAGCGATTGTCAGGCAGCGGATTGCGCAGCGTTCCGCACTGCAAGACGGGTCCGCGGAAAGTGGCTCGAACTGACCTCTCACGATCGAATGATGCGGGCTGGGCTGAGTACATTTTAGAAACGACAGTAAGCGTCTTGTATGATTAGCTGCGCGAGAACTCTCAAAGTCGCGGGCGTGCCGGATATTGCACGACGCGGTGATATCGTGAGGCGCTCAGTGAAAACTGGTGCTCAGCTATTATATGGTGTGAGCATTAGCTTTTATTTTCTACTTGTAGCAACGTTTGTCTGGATCAAGTAAAAGGTCAACTCAAATAGTATCCTTTATGTTAACCGAAGAGACAGGCCCTGTTAGAAAGCGAAATAAACAAGACTATGCCTGAAACGATTGACCTTTTTGAGGGCGAAAAACACGTTTGAAAAGCGATAACGATAAACTGAGTGTCGAGAAAGGGCAGAGCACGCGCATGGAAAAGTCGTGAATACGAACCCGGAGAGTAAAAGTTTTTGCTATTTTGCAGTCTGGGTTGCTGTGCACGCGTGCCGTGTTCGGTCTTTGCTATGGCACTCAGTGGGATCCAGAAAAAAAGAAGGGGAGTGGATGGGTTACACCCATCTTCCCAAGAGCCCTGATACGATCAACTCTAACCCGAATATGATTAGAGCTATCGCGACTAACGCTATGGCCGTGATCACGCCGGAGATAGGATCGAACAGCGCGATAAATCCGAGGATTACCGCGATTATGCCGACGATTGTCATCCCCGGAGTGCCGCGTGCGGCTACTGCGAAACCTGCGAAGATCAATGCCAAAGCTACAAGCCAGCCGAGGGCCACGCCTCCCACGATAATCGGGTAGACGAGTACTGCTATTGCTAGTAAAAGTGCGATAATTGATAGGCCTGCGTTCAAAAGTCGACGCCATCCCGAGATGCCCTCTGAAAACACCCGGACGAATTCTATACCGCTTACAATAAAGAGCGCCACTGCAAGGAATGCTATGAGAACTCCGGCCGTCACTCCCGGAGAAGCAATTGCGTAGCCCCCCAATACAAGGACGATTAGGCCGGCGACGATCTCGCCTATGCGCAGCCACATCGAAGTTTTTTGTTCAGCCATTTGATTTTCACCTCCTATTCAGTTTTTTAATATCGCAACTGTTTATGTTCGCTGAAGTATTTAACGCGTCCTACCTCTTTCACGGTGCGCTGTGCCATCCGCGTCTTAAGGCTGCACCGATGTCACTGCCGAGTTGCAGAAACTGGCCGATCTCCACGCGTCAGGTGCACTAAAGGACGAAGAATTCACCGCGATGAAGAAGAAGCTCTTAGGATTGTAAAGGCAAGACAACCTATCTGAAACAGTCCCTTGCAAGCCCGACATATGCCAACGGCCTGTGGCGCGGCTATAAGAATGAAGCGGGTTCCGTTATCGTAGGATATACCCCATAACGAGAGGGAGCAGGTAGCCCGCGACGAGACGGGCGTTGTATCCATTTGTATAACGTTCCGTAATTACTATCCTGGCATTAGGTCTCAGTTTTATTGAACAACGATCGTCCCCTGTTCAGGGTGGATGTTGCAGCGGTAAGGGAACGTTCCGGTGGCGTTGAACTGATACGTGTAAGTATCGCCCGCACCAATTAGCGGCGATGAAAATTCCTTACTATCTGACGTAATCTGATGGTCGACCGAATCATCGTTTCTCCACGTCACGTTCGCCCCTTTTTGAATCGTGAGCGTTGAAGGGGTAACGGCATAATTTTTGATCACAACCGTATTTTGACTTGCACTGCTGGTAAAGCTGGTGACCGCGCTTGGACTCGGACTCGGATTTGAAGACGAAGTACAACCAGCGATCAGCACAATTACTACCACTGATGCAGCTAACACAAACAAAGTATATTTCTTCACTTTTTTGCCTCCACGTCGTAGGGTCCGGATTTGCATATTTGCCATCGCTCTGTCGTTCTTCGCTCGCTTAATCAGTCTTTCCTGCGGAATTCATCGTGAATTGGATTTATGCATTTTCTTGTATTGTAGCCGGTGCTAAGAAGCTTTTGGAACATCAATCTCAAGGAAAAGCAAAAAATACAAAATAGCGAAATTGTCCAGAGATCATAATATTCGCGGAAGCGTGAATAGACTAAATAAACCCAACAACAGCAGCACGAAAGATAGTATAATCAGCCATGTGCGGATAGATTTGATCTCGAATCGTTGACTGATAGCTATTAGCACGAGAACTGTAGCCAGGAAGACCGCTTCTTACATAGCTGTCTCCGGTTGATCGGGCTTGTGTGCCCTCGTTAAATTTGGATAAGGCTTCTGCAGATAGATTATTCA
This sequence comes from uncultured Methanomicrobia archaeon, assembly GCA_964355295.1. Taxonomy (GTDB): domain Archaea; phylum Halobacteriota; class Bog-38; order Methanoflorentales; family Methanoflorentaceae; genus Methanoflorens. The sequence continues at coordinate 1,328 of CAYHCZ010000069.1, read as the reverse complement.
CCTCTTCAAGCTTCGATACTCTGGCATATATCTCGGTCCAGACGGTGCTGAGCTGTTGTTGAGGGGATCAAGCTTTACCCAGGCATCAAAGGCTATTTTGAATTCGGGAAGAAAACGGTTTGCATAGAAACTCGCTAATTGTTCATTTCCTTGGATTTTAGCGTTTAACCAGGCGTTTAGCGTGTTCGTATTATATAGGACATCTTCACCATTGGTGACAATGAGCCCATTGGCCTTTACATTCATCGAGTTGGCTTCAGCATAAAGCTCCGCCTGATGTCCGTCCCATTGCGCCGCTTGATAGCCGCTATAGGCGGTCGAAACAGAACAAGGGCCAGTATTATGACTTCCAGAATTTCGATTCTAAACTCAAAACGAGACGAGCGCGGCGCCTTCTTCTTACCTCTCTCAGATAACTTGTGAGCCAACTCAATATTTGTCTCACCGGCCTAAGGCATATCAAGAACCCTCTAAAAACCAAATTGCCTACTGCGCTTCTCAAACGTAATGAAAACGTAGACGCAAAAGGTGGCTTAACAATTCCTATTCTTTATCTACGTCATAAGTGTCTGCGTCTTTTACTCCCGTCTTATCCAAATCGTCAAGCCAACAGCAGTCACTGCATTGGCCACTCCGCAAAGTCTTTCTTTTTAAACGAATGCGCATCGTCCATGATCTCATCATCCCCTAAATCAGCCAAAGAATTCGTATAGACTTCATAGCGGATCTCTCCAGCGTCAGTGAGATGCTGAGGGCGCTCTCTGCCCGGGGCTAACCCCATAACCGCGGCTCCCACCTTATGCAGGGCTGCTGCCGTATCAATTACGCGTACAAGGTCAGTTTCTTCCCGCCCCCTCACATATACTCGTGGAGCGGAACTCATTTACGCGAGTGTGGAAAATAGTAATTGGAACAAGCGTTGCTGTGCACTAGCGGGCAACTCGGTGCGCAGTGTGGACACGGTATGCATTCAACAAACTCGCCGCCAGCCTTTCACGTTCTCGCGAAGCCCACCGGCGCCATCTGCAATCTGAACTGTTCGTATTGCTTTTTCTTGGCGAAAGAGCACCTCTATCCGGACAGCCGGTTTCGCATGACTGACGAGGTACTCGAATCGTATCTAGATCAGTACCTCGCCGCGCAGCGAATCCCGCATGCGACGATTGCATGGCAAGGCGGTGAACCGACCCTCATGGGGCTCGATTTCTACCGTCGTTCGATCGCGTGTGAGCAGAAATACGCACCTTCTGGCATGACCATTGAACGCACCTTGCAAACGAACGGCACGCTCTTAGATGAGGAATGGTGCACCTTTCTCCGCGAGCATA
>CAYHCZ010000068.1:0-8135 GCA_964355295.1 uncultured Methanomicrobia archaeon | reverse complement strand
ATTTTAAACGACTTGGCAGCAAGCGACGTTTCCATCGACTACATCACAGGTGGATTGGACGAGTATCCCGTCACGGGGGTTCGTGCCGGACGCTTGATTGAAGAGCACTACAGCGACTATGACTTTGCGGTCCTGCTGGGCGTTCCACACGCCGTTCCAATGAAGAATTTAGGTCAGAAAACAATTTTTTCAGTCACCAATGGACCTCGACAAGTTGAGCCCCTAAAACAACTTGGTCACGCGCACGTTACGGTCGAGATAGACCTACATCCAAAGACGCTCGGTGTAAGTCACATCGTGCCGTCAGAACTTGGAGACACTTTGCGTGCAGTGTTTTTAGAAGAGCGCGAAAGAACCACACAAACGGAGTGAAATCAAAGCGCCCCTGCTTTTTGCATCCCGCACCAACAGACAATGGAGCAAACAGATAGAAGCGTACCCCGGATACTTATCGCGGCTGACAGGAGTTCCGCGGGAAAAACGACAATCGCAACCGGACTGATGTCGGTTTTATCCAAGGAAGGACATGTCGTCCAGCCGTTCAAAGTCGGATTGGACTATATTGACCCGAGCTATCACTCAGAGGTTACCGGACGCTTTTCCCGTAACATCGACGGCTATTTAATGGACCGGCATACGATCACTGAGGTTTTCTACCACGCGATGCGAGGCGCCGATATTGGGATCATAGAAGGTGTACGAGGTCTTTACGAAGGTTTGGAAAGCTTAAGTGACGTTGGAAGTACAGCGCAAATCGCTAAGATGCTCAACTGCCCGGTCATACTCATTATCGACGCACGAAGCATAACACGGAGCACGGCAGCACTCGTTCAGGGGTACCGTTCATTTGATAGGCGAATTGACATACAAGGGGTCATACTAAACAAAATTGGCAGCCTAACGCATGCGGCAAAAGCAAAAAAAGCTATTGAACATTATACCGGCATTGAGGTCGTAGGACAGATCCCACGCAAGGATTCAATGCGCCTAACGATGCGCCATTTGGGTCTCATCCCTGCTTCTGAAGGGCTCAAAAGAGACGTTACTTTCAGAAAACAACTCGACAATATTGAGAACGTAATTCAAAGTATCGACGTTGACAAGGTGCTTCAAATCGCAAAAAGCGCTGGGAAGCTGCCAAGAGTTAAGCCCAAAGCGTTCGTTTCTGCGAGTAAGGGAGAGGTTACGCGTAAGAAGCGCGTACGCATAGGAGTCGCGTGCGATGAGGCGTTCAACTTCTACTATCGCGATTTATTTGATCTTTTTTCCCTAAATGGCACAAAAACCATCCCATTCAGTCCCTTGCATGATGAGAAGATTCCTGACGTTGATGGCATCTATATAGGTGGGGGATACCCTGAACTCTTCGCCGATGAACTGGAACGTAACACTTCAATGCGCGATTCGATCGCGTCACTTGCTCAAGCAGACTTGCCTGTATTCGCAGAATGCGGCGGCCTCATGTATCTGACCGAATCGTTGACGTACAGCGGACGAACCTCAAAAATGGTAGGCGTTATTCCTGCAAACGCCAATATGGTCAATAAGCGTGTTATTGGCTATGTTGCAGGTAAAACTGTTCGCGATAACGTCATTGGACACAAAGGAACCACGTTTCGAGGCCACGAATTTCACTATTCCGAGCTTAACGATCTAGGTAACAAGCCTAAATTTGCGTTTAAGCTGCAAAAAGGTGCGGGTATCGAAGACGGTTGCGATGGTGTACAAGTCGGACAAACCCTTGCTTCATACACTCACTTCCATCCACTCTCGTACCCCAATCTTGCTGCGAACTTCGCACAATCGTGCGCGAAGTTTATGGACCGAACACCTCACAGCAAGCGATCTCTCTTATAAATACTGTATTAAACTCTGCTAAAGTACGAGGATCGGTAGCTGTAGTTATGCTCCCGTCTCGCTCCACTGGTCTACCCGAATAGTTCGCGCCTGCCTCTTGCAATTCTCGTCCGACAGAGGGGTGCGACGTCAACGTCTTATTCTTCACAATACCAGCTGATATAAGCACTTGTGGACCGTGACAAACCGCGCCGATCCTCAATCCTCGCTGATAGGCTTCTCTAACAACGTTTTGGACGTCTGGATCGGTTCTTATTTTTGATGGTGCATTTCCACCTGGTATGTAGAGGCTGGTAAAGTCTTGAACATTAACGTTACGCACAAACTCGTCTGGAATTACCGCCTCATCGCCGTGCAGCCCTTTAAGCACGTCTTTTGCTAGGCTCGCAACGGTTATTTCAGCACCTTCCAATAAGAGGGCACCTGCGACGTCTCGAAACTCAGAGTCATCAAATTCTGACGCAAGCAAAATGAGGACTTTTTTTCCTTCTAATCTCTTGATAATTGCCATAGAAGCCTTTTATTAACGGCTTCACAAAAAACTTGTCCACATTTTAAACAACATTACTCATTAAATTCGCGATTCCCCACTGCGATAAAAGTCGATTACTTACGTATGATTAGCTAATGACCGATATTTCAAGGAATTCGTCTATGCTATACGGAACGCTTCCGCTCTATGGGGGGCTAATTTGAGGAGCCCCACTTAGTATTATCTAGATTTCCTTGGTTTGTTTCAAGTTTTTAAACCGGTATCAGTAAACGTCATACATCACCCTTTTTTATGACAACGTTGTAACTTCAAGAGAATTTATTTCACGATGGTGGGTGATTTATGGAGTTTACGCATATTAAGAACGGCAAATCCCAGCAAGTAGATATATCTAATAAACCGGTAGCTTCGAGGCGCGCTCTCGCAGAAGGTACGATAGAGCTCAAACCAGAAACAATAGGGGCTATAAAGCAAGGTTCGATCGTAAAAGGAAACGTACTAAACACTGCAACAGTTGCAGCTGTGCTTGCTACTAAGCAGACCGCACAAATTATTCCGTTTTGTCATCCTATCCCGTTAACGAGCATCCAAGTGGACTATTCAATACAAGACTCAACGATCAAGGCAACCGTTGAAGTGAAGTCTGAAGGGAAGACGGGAGTCGAAATGGAAGCGATAACTGGTGTAAGCGTAGCACTTTTAACAATATGGGATATGGTTAAAAGCGTTGAAAAGGATGCAACCGGCAATTACCCAGTGACGAAGATTCGGGATATTCGCGTCTTAGAAAAAATCAAAATCGTTAATTAAGTTTAGCGTCTGAGAGGGCCAATTTGTCTAACTCTAAGGTGTATCAGGAAAGTTGGTGCAGCTCTGTTGGACTTATATAAGTTGTTGGCAAAGACCGCACATCTATCTAGCTTACACACAATCGTTAACTTATCATGATAACCGCGTCGGCTCAAGGAGCAGGCACCGTCATTAATGCTATCGCAACGTTCAAAGGTGCTGCTTTTGCCATAAACCTGAAGACTTATGCTGAGGTTGAAATCGTCAACAGTGGCATCAAATGCGAAGTTGCTGAAGATCCCTCAGCAGATACGTCGCTTATCGCTGAATGTGCGCGCCTGGTGCTGAAACGATTTGCCCCGGGCGTTGGTGCACACATAACCACGAGGAGCGAGATACCAATTGCAAGCGGACTGAAAAGTAGCAGTGCAGCAGCCAATGCGACAGTGCTTGGACTCGTTCAAGCGCTTGAAATTGAGATGGCGCCCATTGATATCGTCAAACTAGGCGTCCTCGCTGCGAGAAGAACGGGGGTAACAATTACTGGCGCTTTCGATGACGCTTGTGCATCGTTTTTCGGGGGACTTGTCATTACTGACAATATGCACGACTTGCTGTTAAAGCGCGTTGAGTGGAATGCCGAAGTACTAATACACGTCCCGCGAGAGAGGGCCTATTCTGCGAAAGCGGACGTAGCTCGAGCAAAACTTCTGGCACCGTGGATCGACATTGCATTTCATTTAGCGAGCAAAGGAGCGTACGAAAAGGCAATGGTTCTCAATGGCTTACTTTACTGCAACGCGCTTGGATTTAGCACGGAACCTATTATCTCCGCGTTAGCTGCCGGAGCAAGAGCTGCGACGCTATCGGGGACGGGACCGTCATACATAGCGCTCATCGACCACACGTCTGCACAAACCGTAAAAAAAGAGTGGGAGCAGTTAGAAGGACGCCTCATTGAAACAAAAACGACGAACCAGGGAGCGACGGTAAAAGCGCATTGAAGCTCCACTTGAACACAAGCCAACATTCTTCTAATGAGAAGATCATACACTCAGCTAGATGATAGAAAAGGTGCGAAGTAAAATAGAAGTGATCGATAAGGACATCGTCGAACTAATCGCACGAAGAACGGACTTAGCTTCGCAGGTCTTGCACGCAAAAAGAGTGGACGGTTTGACAGAGATCAATGACGAAAAGCAAAACGAACGCGTGCTCAACAGGGCGGTTGACCTAGCTACCGAACAAAATATAGACGCTGGTTCAGTGAAATCAATTTTTGAGATCCTTATTGCGATGAATCTGGAAATGCAGCACGGCCTAAGTGGGGAAGGCAATCTGCCTTAGCACATACGACGCTATGCGAAAACAAGAAGACTCCCGTTAATATGATTTATCAGAAAAACGGGATAGCTGTTAGCTTTGACGATGGGACAAAGTTTAGACTAGATCCACGGACATACTCACCCAACGAAATTAATTTAGTCTCACACGGACACTCCGATCATTTGCCGACACGCTGCAACGGCAAAAGCATCGTGATGTCGGAAGTCACACAGGCGCTGCTGAAATTCAGGAAAAGCGCCACCGCTGATATACTAAGTCACGGATCAGTATGCGCGCTTGACGCAGGTCACGTTATTGGGTCGCACATGTTTTTGCTCGAAGGCAATAGCACCGTGCTCTACACGGGCGACTTTTGCACTAAAGAGAAGTTCTTTTCACACGGCGCACAGCCAGTCAACGTTGACGTGTTAGTTATTGAATCTACATTCGGAAGCGAACAGTATGTCTTTCCAGAAACAAAAAAAATCGCCGCACAAATCAAAGACTGTGTCACTAACTGCATAGAAAACGGCGAATCAGTGGTTATCCTTGCCTACCCTTTTGGAAAGGCGCAAGAGCTGACACATCTTCTTCGAGATTATGCACCATTTGTTGACCGCAGTATTTTCAAGATTAATGAAGAACTGAAGAACTTTGGCTATCAGTTTAACGACCAGCTATACGACGCTTTATCTATAAACGAATCACGTGAACCTTTTGTGCTCATCTCGAGTGGGAGCGCAAAACAGCACGGGGATCAGAGCGAACTGCCATGCGGAAAAAAGCGCACACTTGCAGTTTCAGGGTGGGCGATTAACCGTGGCTTCAAATATTACCAAGGCGTAGACTACGCATTTGCATTGTCAGACCACGCTGATTTTCAAGACCTTATGACCTTCATCGACCGATGCAATCCTGAGCTGGTCTATACGTGTCATGGTTATGCAAAAAAGTTTGCGCGTCTTGTTCGCGATCGCCTCGGCATTAAAGCAATGCCGCTCGAAAAAGGACAACAATTTTTATCTAACTTTGTTTAAATGCCCCGAGCAACCAAAACGTCACTTGGCGAAAGACTTGAAAATCACAACTAAATAGTATATATAACAAAAGCCGCCAATTTACATAGGAGATGTAGATGCCGGATACCAACGATAACCAAAGGAAGATCCTAAATTATCTTAAAAAAGGGGTTACTCGAGGTAAACAATTCTTTAAAAGCAAATCGATTGCGCGAGAGCTTGGCTTGAGCCCAAACGAAGTCGGCACAAATATAAGCATGTTGATCGACAACTCCGAAGATATCGTGATTGAGAAATGGAGCTATTCTCACGGGACGACCTGGCGCGTATATACCGCGAAAGAAGCTTAAGGACTATCTTTTTTAAAAAGAAGCTGCGGTGAGCCGTTGTCGATCTTAGTTATAAACAATTACGGCCAATTTGCCCACCTAATTCACCGCGCTATTCGAGACCTCGGCGTTGAGTGCGAACTTGTGAAAAATACGCTCAACGTTGACGAATTATTCCGACGAGATCCGAACGGTTTGATTTTAAGTGGTGGTCCGAGCATGGATCGCATCGGTAACTGCAAGCGTTACGTCAGAGAGATGGCCTTGCCTATCTTAGGTATTTGCTTAGGCAATCAGCTAATAGCCGAGACGTTTGGTGGCACCGTCAGCAAAGGTTCCTCAGGCGGATACGCACATGTCGCTGTAGAAATCATCGAACCAGACGACATTCTCATCGAAATGGGGCCAATAATAAACACGTGGGCCTCACACGCAGACGAAGTAAGTCGCTTGCCGAAGGATTTTACAAAACTTGCTCGTTCTGCGATTTGTGAAGTGGAAGCAATGAAACATCGCGACAAGCCTATTTATGGCGTTCAGTGGCATCCTGAAGTGTCGCATACTGAAGCGGGAACCGCCCTTCTGTCGAACTTTGTCAAAATCTGCGAAGAACGTTAACGCTGCGGTTTTGGCGCAGAGAAATCGATTCGAATAGCACCCCTTGGACAGCTTCCTATACACGTCGTACAGCCAAGGCAGTAACTGGGATTCTTAACGAAGCATTTTTTCTTGCCATCAATAACTTTAACGCCGTAAATGCGCTGGCCCTTTGGACAAACCCTCACACATTTTCCGACACCATTGCACTTTTCCTGATCAATAAAGATCTGAGGCATTTGAAAATGTTTCAGGAAAATTACTCGATAATCTCGCCGACCGGCAGTTCACTGACGAAATCTTCTTTGTCGAAATGGAGCGACAACTCACGCGACGCAGACTCCGGCGAATCAGCAGCATGCACTAAGTTTCTTACTTGCTCAAGGCAAAAGTCACCGCGCAAGCTTCCGGGCATTGCTTCAATCGGGTTTGTTGCGCCGACAAGTTGACGAACCGCCCGCACAGCATTGAACCCCTCTACTGCCATTAAGATGATTGGTCCAGAAGTGACGTAATAAACCAAATGGTCGAAAAATGGCTTGTCTATGTGCTCTGCGTAATGTTTTTTAGCCGTTTCAATGTCTAGATTCTTAAACTTCAGCGCTCGAAGTTCCAGGCCTTTCTCCTCTAGTCGCGAAATAATCTGTCCAACAAGCCCCCTTTTTACACCATCTGGCTTAATCATCACAAAAGTACTTTCAATGTGCGCTTCAGAAGCCATTTAAACCCTCTTATGCTTTCTTACGCGCTAGTCGACCGGATTCTGTCCAAGCAACTCGTCGCGCAAGACGGCCAAGCTTGAAGTTCTTCTCACATTTAGAAGAACAAAAATTATGTACCGTCCCATCCCGCTTGACGAACATCTTGCCGGTGCCAAGTTCGATAGAGCTGCCGCAGAAGACGCACGTTCGCTTTTCCATCTTCTCACCGTGTCATTAGTTTCTTGGCTTCGTGTGCCGTTTCGCGAAGCATAAGTATGTCTCCGATCTGCACGGGGCCCACACAATTCCGCGTAATTATTCTACCCTTATTTGAGCCTTCGAGGATGCGGCACTTTACCTGTTTCGCCTCTCCGTGCATCCCGGTGTTTCCCACTATTTCAATTACCTCTGCAGGCGTTGCGTCGTTATATTCTGCCACCGTATATCCCCCGCAATAAGTCCTATAAGGTTAACCCGAGCGTATCGTTTTGAGCTGCTCAACGACTTCGTCGACGAGCGCTTTGCTCTTCCCAGCGTCAATGATTGCAGCTGCTGCTGAGCCAACGTCAAGTCCTGCCGCAGCTCCGAGATCGGTCTGTCGTTTGACATACACGTACGATATCCCTTTCTCATCGCATAGTGGGGGGATGTGTGCAACGATTTCTTCAGGTTGGACGTCCACGCTGATTAATACAAGTTGAACGATTCCTCGCTCGATCGCTTTTGTAACTTCGTTCGTCCCCTTCTTTATTCTCCCTGTGTCACGAGCGCTCTCCAAGGCTTCGAGCGACTTGCTTTCTATCTCGACTGGAACGTCAAACTTCATGAACATTGGTTTTGCCATTTTCACATACCTCTTTCAGGATCCAAATGCAATAGCGAATCCTGTCATCATTCATCGATATAGGTGCTCTAATAGGAACTCAAAAAGCCGTATCGACCAAACAAATTCTCGTCAATAGCCGCTTACGATGTCCTGTTGGTGTCCTCATTTTATATGGTTAGGTATAAATGCTTTTTCGAT
>CAYHCZ010000067.1:0-8311 GCA_964355295.1 uncultured Methanomicrobia archaeon | reverse complement strand
CTGACGTGAGCGCAACGACGGGGCGATTTAGTCTACAGATCTCGGGTCATTCGCACGGCGGCCAATTCATCATCCCGAGCATAGGAACGTTAGTGAAGGCGCCTCACGCTAAGAAATACCCGCTGGGTCGATATCAAGTCGGCGACATGGTCCACTACACGAGTCGTGGTCTTGGAACCAACGTCTTCTGGATACGGGTCAACTGCCCACCTGAAATCACAATTTTTACGTTAGCGTGCTCAGAGAGTTCATAAATAGAAAATAAGCTAAGGCGTTATTGGCGCTACGTCTTTCGAACATTAGTGATATAGGTCGGCGAGGCCGTTGGCCTCCTCCTCCTGATACGCTTGATTCTAGGAATCACAGTTAACGGCTTTGCTGCAGCATTTGTCTTCGTGGTGGTGCTAGGAGTTATAAACGCAATCCTATGGCCAATTCTCTCCCGATCCACGCTTCGGTTCCTAACTTATACCTTTGGCATAGGAGCGTTGTTGCTAAATGCGTTTCTGCTATGGCTCACGGGCAAATTTGTGCCAGGCGTAAACGTCGAAGGACTAGGAACTCTCATTTTCACCTCAATCTGGTTGGCAGCAATAAACGTTATTCTCGCAAGCCTCCTAACAAACGATGATGATGGGTGGTATTTCCGCAATGTCTTAAGAGGGCAGATCAAAAAAGCGGGAGACACGATTCAGACAGAGAAGGTAGGTGCAATATTCCTAGAAATCGACGGCCTTGCAGAATCGGTGCTGCGCAAGGCAATCACCAACGGGTATTTGCCGACGCTCGCCAGTTGGCTCGAACGGGGAAGCCATAAAATTACCTCGTGGGAAACAGACTTATCCAGTCAGACCGGCGCCAGCCAAGCGGGCATCTTGCACGGGCACAACCAGGATCTTCCCGCGTTTCGCTGGGTTGAGAAAGAACACGACAATAAGATTATGGTATCCACCGGCTTCTCTGACGCGCCTCAGATTGAATCGCGAATTTCAGATGGACACGGACTTTTAGCGAAAAACGGCGCGAGTCGCTCAAACCTCTTTTCGGGAGACGCTACAGACAATATTCTCACGTACAGTCGATTAAAGGATAGAAAACACTTCTATAGTAAGTCGTGGCTCTTTTTCTACTTGAATCCTTCGAACTTCCCGCGCATAATCGCTCTTTTTTCTGGGATATTCTTGACGAGTTCTTTGGTCGCGTGCGACAACTCGTCTTCAACGTCAAGCCCCGCTTGCGCAAGGGGCTGTTTATTTACTTCTTGGCTCGCGCCGCCGCTAACGTTTTTTTACGTGAGATTACTACTGACACGTTGGTCGGGGACCTCATTGCGGGGCGAGTCGACGTGGCTTATGCCACCTACGTAGCGTACGACGAAATCGCTCATCACAACGGCATCACTGATAGCGCCTCGCTTCGCGCGCTCAAGCAGTTAGATAAGCAGTTTCACAGGCTTGAGCAGGCAACAAGCTATGCTCCGCGCCCGTACCAGTTGGTTGTGCTCTCTGATCATGGCCAAGTAAACGGGGCTACGTTTAAGCAGCGTTGTGGCTTCACTCTCGAAAGCCTTGTAAAGAAACTAATCGGCGAAGGAGTCAAAGTATTCAGCGCCCTTGACTCAAATCAAGACCACTTTGGCCAGGCCGTAGCTGACCCTATCGTTCAGAGAAAAGAATACGCGGTCCGAAAAGTAAGGCCCGTCGCTGACGCAGTCGCACGTAAACGGCGGGAGCGCGCTACGCTTCCTGAAGAGGCACGAGAGATTGTGCTGGCTTCGGGTAATTTAGGTCTCGTCTATCTAACAGATTGGCGGGAGCGCGCGAGCTACGAACAGATTAATCGCGCATTTCCCCTGCTAATTCCGGGACTTATCAGCCAAGAATGGATAGGTTTTGTCATGGTGCGATCGCAAGCGCATGGACCTATTGTCTTCGGCGCAAAAGGCACGCACTTTCTGCGCGACGACCGTTGCGAAGGAGAGAGCCCGCTCGTCAGTTTCGGGCCACGAGCTGCAGATCATTTAAGACGCACCGACGGATTTCGTTACGCACCAGATATTCTAGTCAACAGTGTCTACGACCCTAATAGCGACGAAGTCGCTGCGTTCGAGGAGTTGATCGGGAGTCACGGAGGGTTAGGCGGCGCCCAGTGCAGACCATTTGTCATATATCCTGCCGAATGGGATCTAGCCCAGACAGAGATTGTCGGTGCAGAACAACTGCACGAGTTGTTAAAGAGCAACTTGTAGCCGTGCCAACAAAGTATTAGACGCGGTGAGCTGCTAGGTGTTCACCGAAGCTACCGCAGCTCGTAGCTTACTACGACAACCCGTACTTGCTAGCGACTTCCGCAAAGGCATCTGCGACGTAGCGCGTCTGATCCCAGCTCAAGCCGTAAGTGTTGAACTTCCACGCCCGTGTCGCACCGGCAAAAGCCCCGACGATACCTCGCTGCTTCAGTTCGTCGCTAAGGAAAAAGCCCCGCCGCTTATGAGTCCGCGCGATGGTGTCAAAGCTTCCGGTCGTGTCCACCTTAGTCAACGTATGCTTCCGCGGGTACTCGCTAACGCATGTGTTCCCGGTTATGCTGAGGAGGGCGTCGACAACGTAGTTCGACTTCGTGACGTACTCATCCCATTCCTGAACGCGATGCTTTACTGTCGGAAAAGACGCCATCATGGCAAGGATGTTACCCCCCATAAGTGTACAGCCGAGCATCTGAACCTCTTTAACGCCAAACTGCCTTCCAGTCACGTCACCGATCATTTGTGTCGTGCTGAACACCGTGTCAGCGTACTCGCTCGTCGTTGCCAGCACCCCACTTGGCGCGGGCGACGCCATCGACTTGTGCCCGCTTCCAACGACGAAGTCTACGCCGAGTGCCTTTCCATCAACAGGTTTGACGCCAACAGTATACGCGCCATTATACAGAATCGGAATATTATACTGGTGAGCTGCCTTCGCTGCTCCAACAATATCATGCTCGTTTGCGAGTGAGTAGTCGAAGTGATCGAGCATGACAAGGGCGGGTGAATGCCCGTTTTCACGCGTTATTTCTTCAATTTTTTGCGCAATAGCGTCACCCGTGATTATATTAGCTTCATTTGCGGGGACTTCGCGGACGGCGGCTTTAGCGTTTTCGACGGCGAGGAACTCGGTATAGTGCCCAAGAGCTGACACTAAAACCGTTTCACCTTTCTTAACAAGCGCTAGACAAACGGCTTGAAAGGCACGTCGTGCCCCCGGCGTGACCCGCGCCTCATCCATGCCGAGGAACCGAGCGAGATCGTTGTGGAACTCTGCGATAGGGGGCTTGGTGATTTTATCGAGTCTGAAGGGCTTACGACACTGATCACACGTCGAATAACCGTCACCGTAGACGATGAGCGCCTTCATCGCCTCCGCTGTCAAATGGCCTGCGGCTTGGATCGGCTGGATGTTGATGTAGCGCTCCTCGACTTCTCGGATGGGTATGTTCCCAGCGATTTTCATTCTTCGAGGCCCTCTTCAAGCTCTAAAAGCGCTTTTTTTGCTCTTTCAAGAGCGTCGAGGGCCTGCAACCGCTGCGTCTCATTAAACTTGTGCAATGGAGCGGTCTCGCGGAGCAACACTCGCAAGTCGGTAAGAGCGAAAAGCGCCTCAAATACGTGATCTACAGCGTCATCCATGCGTATACCCCACTAATCCAGACGCTTAATGCTATTAATTCTTATTCACAGAAATGGACTGCTTGATGGCTAACGAGAGACAGCAATTACTATCCGAGACTTTAACACCTGCAGCTTGAACCAGAACTGAGCGTATAAGTGTTCACAGCTCCTACGCACCGCCTTATCGCCGTTAAAATCAGTTCCGTACACGATAAGCTTAATAAAGCCTAACGTTAACGCGTAATTGCCATCTTTGTTCTAGAAGTGCGAGAGCATGCACGGGCTTGAAAATGATTATTTAAAGCTGTCTGACCCAGATGATGTTACGACATCTGTAAGCGATTCAGAACCCGCTGCGTATGCACCCCTAAACGCACTGTTTGACTCTGTCTTAGTTCTAGATGAGGGCGGTGTTATCCTCGCTCTTAACCAAGCAGCAGCACTCTGGCTCGGCACAACCTACTCTGAAGCGGTAGGAGAGCATGTGGAAAACGTCATTTCCAGTGAACTAGCGAAGCTAATAGCGTTGTGGAGGCACGAAGCGATTTCTTCAAAAGCGCCTATTCGAACCGAAGCAGTGATTGACACCAAGCGTAAGGTTTTCTCGATCTACCCAGTTCGCGAAAAGCTGCGCGTGACGCATATAGTCATCGTGATCCGTGATGTCACTGATGAACAACGTATACACGATGAGCGAGAGCTGCTCGCTGGACAGGTGGCAAAGCAGACGCGCACTCTCGAAGGATTCCTATCGGCGACAGGCGATCTAATCTATGTCTTTGACCGAAACATTCGCTTTATATACGTCAATCGGCCAGGAGCCGACGCGCTTGGGGTTAAGCCGCATGACATGGTTGGCAAGACTATGGAGGAGCTCGGCTTGCCTGCTCAACCGCTAAAACGCATGACTGCCCTCAGGGACATTGTGTTCGCAACCGGTCGCCCGGCGACCGACGAGTTGCACTGGGTCGATTCTAAAGGCGCAAAGGATTACGAATTCGTTCTTACGCCTATCTACAACGAACAAGGCGTCGTTGAGGGTCTTATTTCGACAGCGAGAGACATCACTGAACACAAGCGGATTGACGAAAGCGTTCGGCGGGAACGAGATCAAGCACAACAATATCTCGATACCGCGGAGGTGCTGATGGTTGTGCTCGATACGTCAGGACGGATTGCTCGTTTAAATCGTAAAGGGTGCGAACTCCTCGGCGTCCAACCCGACCAAGTACTAGGTCTAGAGTGGTTTGAACAATTTGTACCCTATCACGCGCAACAAAAAGCACGCGAAGGGTTTGAACGGATCGTTGCTGGTGAGATCGGGCCGTTTAGAAGGTATCAAAATCCCGTTTTAACGGCGCGCGGCGAAGAGCGCGAGATGGAGTGGAACAATGCCCTTTTGACGGATGCCACTGGCACCATCGTCGGCACGTTGAGTTCTGGAACTGACGTTACTGAACGCAACAAAATCGAAGCGGCGCTTGAGCGAAGTGAGCGCAAATATCGCGAGTTAGTCCAAGGCGTTAACAGCGTCATCTTCCAGACGGATTTGCAGGGCAATATCACCTTCGTGAACAAGTATGGACTGGAGCTCTTCGGATATGCTGACGCCGAGCTTGTCGGACGTAAATTAGCTGACACACTTCTACCGACAAAGGATCGTGCCGAAACCGGGTTCGTCAGCTTGACATATGAGCTTCGGCACGCTCCTGGAGGCTACATTCAAAAGGTAAGTGAAAATGTCACAAAAGAAGGAAGCCGGTTGTGGATTGAATGGATGTGCACGGCGCTCTTTGACAACCAAGGCAACTTCGCTGGCGTGCTCGGCGCCGGAATTGATATTACCTCCCGACTCGAGGCAGAAAAAGCGCTTAAGAGTGTGGAACGCCTCGCAGCGATAGGCGAAACCGCCACTATGGTCGGTCATGATCTACGCAATCCGTTACAGGCAATTCGCTTTGCAATTGATTTACAGAAGAAGAAAGGCGCGCTCAACCCCACGGAGAGACGAGGAGATGCAGACTGGGCTAACGTCGACCGACTCTGCGATCTTATTGATGAACAAGTGCACTACATGGACAAGATCGTAGGCGACTTGCAGGCCTTTGCACAGCCGCTTGAACCGGAGCAAACGACCATCCGAGCGGTCGATCTCATCACTCTAACGCTTGCATCCATGCACGTGCCTGAAAAGGTGCACGTGACGACCGATATCCCTGATAACCTATCGCTATACCTCGATCCGCAGCTCATGCAACGCGTTTTTACGAATCTCATCCTTAATGCAATTCAAGCGATGCCCAAGGGAGGCACTCTTACGATCACTGCAGCTGTTTCTGACGGAGCGGTATCCATCGCCGTGGAGGACTCAGGCGTCGGCATTAGCGATGATATCAAAGATAAGCTTTTCAGCCCCCTTTTTACGAACAAAGCAAAGGGCACTGGCCTTGGCCTTGCCGTCTGTAAGCGCATCGTCGAGTTACACGATGGGTCTATCACAGTTGAGAGCAAGGAAGGTTACGGTTCTCGTTTCATTCTACACTTACCGGCTTGACGGGTCTATTGCGACTACTCCACAAGCGTGCGAACGTGCTGCGCTGGACAGTACGACACATAAAAAGACGTAACTGCACTAAGTAAGAAGTCGAGCAGCAAAGGACGTTGATCGACTACGTACCTAAACCCCGCTTTGGAAATCCCTAAATAGACATAGAACTACTAACCGTTACATAGAGGTGAAGGGAATTAAGGTTAAGTCAACGTGCTTAAGATAAGGCCTTTAAATAATACTTCACGTGAAGATACTGAAAAAAAGCAACCTATACTATAGGCAGTCAACACGGAGCGGGGTCCGCCGCATGCAAGTAAAAGACGGTTCGAGGTAGGGCCATGCAGCGGGCCCTCGCTCTCCAGCATCGACAAATTAAACAGTGTAAGAGTTATATTTAACGATTTCGATTCCATTTTGACTTCCTTTTGAGAATCTGGACTAGAAATAAAGGTTTTCTATAGTCTAGACGCCTTTCTTTTTTCAAATGCGCGAAGTCCAGCGTAGTTCTACTTATACGCCTCTAACTAGCTAACGTTCCATTGGAAGTAGATTCCAACGGGCACTCCGACGTCGTTTTAAATAGTTTCTAGCTTCATTTCGACTGCCATTTCCCATGCGTACAGCGAGCGCTGCCAAAAAAAGCCATTATGGGCTCCGTTTCACTTATAAATTATCTAATACCCATTAAATGAAATAATCACATCACCAGTCCACCATTTCTACGATTAAAGCGCACCAAACCGTTTTTTTCGCCCGCACCTACCTACCTGTTGCATAGGAAATGATGGTTACATTTGAGTGGAAGGCTGCGTTAGCCTAGGAAACGCCCAAATGAGAGGATCTCCCCGTTTAATATGACAGACTCGATTTAAAAAAAATTGATAAGTCATACCCAAGTAGGAAGCATTCTTACCCTAGTATGACCTAAGCACTTGCGAACCCATAGTTATTCATACTGCGTTGCTCGGCAGAGTCTTTCAGATAAACAAAAAAAATAGCGATCAATTCACTTTTAAAGGCTATTTTAGCCTTATTTTAAAAACACGTATTTATCAAGTTCATCGGCGACATTAGCTGGTGTTCCGACCATGACCTCTTGGGGCCCCATAAGATTAAACTGGTGCTGATATCTCCTAACCGTAGAAAAACAGTGAAATTAGGTGGTTTTGTTCTAGAATATGGACATTTTTAATACAGGATAATTTCTTATATGCCTTCTTTGCCGATAGCGACGGGTTGATCGAATAAGAAATGCGCAAATACAAATCCGTTTATTTCTTTGCTATAGGAAAGCGCACTTCCGTGAGTAATTCGCTTTCTGCCACTTCCATAGGATTGGTCAGATACAGTTCCATAGGCGCACCGATTACCTCATATCCGTTTTTCGTAGCATATTCCATTAATTCCGCATAAATAGGCGCTATCTGGCTATACGGCCCTTTGTGCATCGCTGAGAGCACATTTTGCGTCGGAAATGTCTTAATCTGGATATTGGCTTCTCCTTTGGGCTCTCCGGTAACTTGGATGCCTACTTCAAACTGCATTTCACCGCGCGCCATATCTTCGGGGCTGCTGTAATAAATCGCGAACGGAGGACCTGCCATGTTCACATCGCGCTTCATCACCCACCCCATCAGCTCATCTAGAATACAGCCCATATCATCGCGTATCGCTGCAACAGAACCTTTGTGAAATATGCAAGCTGCACGCATTTCCTCAACTATTTTCACTTCTGTTTGAACCATCGAAATCAACCTTACTTCTATATATTCAAAACATCACATAATTAAAATAACGGAAAAGGTGATCATTTGACTGTTTGGAAATACAGTGGGAAAGAGGTGTCCTTTGACCAAGTGAGTGACGCCCTCAACGCTTTAGAGAACGCTTGTCTTCACTGTGGGGAAAAGCACTCTTCTGAGTGCCCAATCGGTAAGGCCAAAGCAGAGTTGTACGATATAAAGTGCGCGGATAAACGTCATATTCCCGACGTAAAATTATAACGGCTTGAATGAGCACTTACGCCATCAAAACGTCGTAAAAATCACTAAGGGCATGTTGGGGGTCTTTTCCTCCAAAATATGCCCTCAACGTCTCTTTCTTCTCTATCA
>CAYHCZ010000066.1:7023-8333 GCA_964355295.1 uncultured Methanomicrobia archaeon | reverse complement strand
GTCGCCAGGGTTTTCCGTTGGGAGCATGGCGAATAATATCCCCAGCGTGGCAAAGAACATGACTGAAGACGCTAAATCCAGTTGGGGCTCGATCAGTGCCGAATACAAGCCCACTCCGTTAGAGCTGCGTCAAGTCCGCGGTGAGTGGTACCTTCAAGCCACATTAATACACGAATATCGCGATCCCTCGGGCGGGATACTGACCGAAAAAACACCGCTTGGCAGCATCGACGTCGACCACATAGATTCGGTTGAACTGCGGCAGGCATTCTATGCCGCAACCAACGAGGCGCTTGACGCTCTACAGTTACAGGGCGAAATGCGCGAGCAGATCACTGCCGAACTTAGGCTCGTGATGCGGCCGCCAACTGAAGATACCGCGAAGCGACCACGAATAGGATTAGGTGTGCTGCTGCCAGACAAAAAGTGATAGTAAGGTCGTTTTCGGCAAACAATTCATAAGCCCAGAAGTCGGGTCAGCCGCGATAGCCGTGTTTCCCCCGCTTTCTGGCTGAAGCCGTTCTTATACCAAGCCACATCGGTAAAACGAATTGAGGCGGTTTGCGCGTTTGACCCCACTCATTTTTTTTGCAGCGAATTCATATCGCTTTCTTACGGAAACCTTTTAGCGTACCTTACAAGATGATTATTGCTTAATATGGCTGATCTCGACCTAAACGTCTTGCTTGACGCCGCCTTGCGCATCCTACTCACTATTGATAAGAGCATATCTGTGAGTTTTACCGAAGACGTGATACACATCAAGCTGCCTACGACGCGCCGACTCGCTGATTTTTTAGGGGTGCCCCATTACTACGTGCTGCCGCTTTTAGGGATGATGGAAAAGGACGGACTCATAACGAGGGCTGAACGAGTCGGCATCCACACGACGAGCAAAGGCAGCGCGTTGCTCGTGGCATTAATGAACGAGCGCTACAAGGATGAGACCGAAGCGCTGTTGGGGTGCACGGTATTCGAAGAGCTACGACGACGTGTGAACCGCACCTATGGAACTCGGCGCAATTACTGAGGGTTACGCTATACCGCATCCTCCACTGATGCCCATCTTGTGAAGGGCTTCCTTCGCACTCGCACTAATATCCACGCACGTATCATCTAACGCCTTAGTTAAGGGCCCCACTGCCCTGTAATCGCCGATCTCGCCAAGGGCTTTCGCAGCAGCACATCGAACCTCACTGTCATAGTCGTTGATCGCCCTTATCAAAGGCTCAACGGCGGGTTCACCAATCTTAGAAAGGGAGGTCGCAGCCCATGAACGGACCCGACTGTCTGAGTCGTTAAGCGCCCTC
>CAYHCZ010000066.1:0-6923 GCA_964355295.1 uncultured Methanomicrobia archaeon | reverse complement strand
ATCAAGGGCTCTACTGCCCTGCTATCGCCGATCTTGCCAAGGGCTTTCGCAGCCTGCCAGCTCACATCACTGTCTGAGTCGTTAAGCGCCCTCATCAAGGGCTCTACTGCCCTGCTATCGCCGATCTTGCCAAGGGCTTTCGCAGCCTTACGGCGAACGTCACAGTCCTTTTCATACCCCAACGCCTTGATGAGCCCTTCGACGTCTAGCTTCTCGCTCATTTTTTGCACGTTTGGCGTGCCGAACCCGAAGACCATAAATCGTGTAAAGTATCGACTGAAGAGATAGAGGAGACTAGACCTCGTCCAAAAAGAAGACGTTGCAACATATCGACTGCTTTAGGAGGGGTCTAGTCGATATATCAATTGATATTTCAACTGTTTAACATTTTCGCTTTCTTTTAGTGTTGTCTGTTCTCACGCTTCGTGTCCTCGGTTTCTGCTGTTTGTTGGCTAAACCCCACTCATTCCAAGTGACGTGATGTGCACCCTATTGCACCTGCTTATGATTATCGCAATGTGGCTGGCCATAGATAACCGGCGTGCTCAAAGCACAACAATAAAGTCTCGAGCGCAGACCATTATTTACTATGCTAGCTGCAGAACACTACCCAAACCTTATACCAACGGTGCACTGCCAAGACACGAGCTTTTGGAGATCCATCGCAGCAAAATCTCGCTACATCGCGCAAAAGCCGGTTACAGCTATCCAACGATCAGGCTACCTCACTCGTTTTCAAAACTTGCAGGGTTACCCACCCGAATCTATCAGACTGTTCATGATGGAACGCTAGCCTTTCTCGTTGTTTTATCGCCTAACGAAAAGACCTCCAAAACTCCCAAAGCCTCCGTCTTCACACGGCGGAGATCGGGCGTTCGAATCGCCCCGGGCCCATCTGTTTTTGGATTCTTTTGTGTTATTGTGAAAGCTAGCGCTTTCGTTTAAAAGAAGAAGTGATCATAACTCGTTGATTTCTGATTCGAGTTCGAGCAGACGTTCTTCAACGTCATTTTGGCAATTAAGTTGTATAAATTTTGATATAGGTTGTATAACTTCTTTCGATTCAGACGAATCCGGGAAAGTAATAACGAGCGCACGGTGACCGTTCTTCCCAACTTCATACATCTTAGCAGTATTGCCTATTTCATTAGCAAATGCCTTTGGCAATCTGACAAGTGGATAACTTATTCCGGTTTTGGCGTTTAATCGAGTTACCTTTGATTTTCCAACGAGCTGTATGTATCACACCACCTACAATGCATAATTACCGAATTTGATGCATATACCAGATTTTAAATTACCGTAGTAAACCTCGAGAGTCACCTTTTGCTTCACAGAGGGGTCTTTTCAGTAACCGCTTTTTGGTAGCGCTTCAATTACTTAGTACTTGTAGATATATGTAGGGTCACTGCCCCTACGGAAGCGACTCGCAGGCAATTCCGTCGTTATCTCCATCAAGCCGAAACACATCTCGTCCCGTCTGTGACATGCAGTTTTCGTAGCACGCTTGGGCTTGTGCATGCGTGGCAAAGGTCGCGCAGTCTAGATCTGGACCGTTGCAGTTGCATGATGCTAAGGGTGCTTTTGTAGGCGTCACAACTTTAGGCGTCGGCGTAATTGAAGCGAAGATACTCGGCGTCGGGCTAGGTCGGCTTGTTGGCGTTGCGGTGGGGGTTTTTGTCGCCGTTGCTTTAACATTAGGCGTAGTGGTCGCCTTTGGCGTTGCCGTTACCGCTACCGTTGCTTTGACAGTTGGCGTTGGCGTCGAAGTGTTAGAGATGCAACCTGCTACAGAAATTAATGAGACAACTAACACTAGTGCAGCTATCGCCGTTATCGGTTTCAAGTGCATACGCTTATGCAAGAGGCGAACGTTGGCTTAATAATTCCAAAGCGTTACCGCTCATAGGAAACCAACGCCACGTTAAACCCCGCCCTCGATGTGTGAATGCTCTCCTTCTGATGACGGCGTGATTTCAATAATTTCAGGAACCGGCGTCGGCGTCACTGTCGGTGTTGACGTCGCTGTCAGATTGTCGATTACCCGTTCTATCGCTTTGTTACCTGGTAATGGGTCACCTTTGCCTTCGAAAGAGGCGGTGACTGTCTTGCCATTAACTGTTTGTGTTATCTCTTTGAGATCCCCCTCCTTAGTTAATTTTTTAACTATTACAATAGATCCGTTGTCAGTAGATAGTACTTCTTTTTTATAATCAGCGCCGAACACACCACCGGAGCGGCCGTGACTCAATTCTTTCTTGATAGCATAGCCCTTGTAGTCCTCTTTTGTTTTTAAGTCAACTTGTTCATACGACTCTAGACAGCCAGTCGTACAGGATAACACAAGAGAGCAGATAAACAGCAACGGCAGTGCTTTCTTCAGCGGCATGTTGATGTAGCGCTTCATCATCCTAACGATTGGATTCATAACACAACTCGTGCCAAGACACGTATGCAAGAGGTGCGTGTTGGCTTAACTATTCCTATTCTTTTTTCCTAATAATTTTGTAACCCCAAGACCACTTCCGCGCCGCTCTTCGTCAATCGTTATTCGGCCCATCACCTCTATTTCATAATGCTATGAACGATTGCGTGGAAGTCGATGAGCTCATACTGGATCTGGCAAACTACAAGAACGATTATGCTGACATGGCCGCCGTAAAACTTTTAAGGAAGTGCTCAACCAGCTGGGAGGCGTACCTATATCTGCAAGACCGTGTGCACGATGCCTGGTTACCCGACAGCGCACGGCAGCAGGTCCGACGAATTATCAAACAGATACAAGTGCAGATACAGCAGCAGCGCGAATACAGCTGGACGTATCAACCGCCGTTAGCGTGTAACTAAAATCACCAAAATGCGGGTTCGTGCAAGGGGAAAGTCGGCATGAAAAACTAAGGGGTAAGGCGCTTGCAGCAGGTGCTGGGGCATACTAACATCAATACAACGGCAGTTTACCTGAAGTTCAATGATCAATACCTGCAGGACGTGTATGCAAACGTGCCATTTTAACAGCTTATCTTTCTAACAAGAACTGCTCGGGGTCTATTTCATAATCTTCAAAAAGGAAAAAGAAGGACAAGAGGAGCGCGAACGCCCCCCCACTACTCACGCATAATTACCATTTAATTGCTGCCACCTGTTCTGCTTGGGCTTTCATAAGCCCCTTCATGACTTCCCTTCCTGTTTCGTAGGGAATAGTTTCGTACTCTTCCATCTCAATGAAGGGCCAGAACGACACCGCCCTCCTGAACTCATCTTTGGATTCGCCGGTGCCAATTGCATATCCTGATGCTCCATCAAGGAAGAAGCCGAACTCGAGCATTTCACCTGTCTTTAACCAGTTGTCAATCGCTGCCCTCATCATCTCATCTATCTTTTCACTTTCAGCGGGGTCATTTGGCCACGGCGCACTTGGATTTAAGCGCCACAAGCTCAAAAATTTCGCCATTTCTTTCACCTCATCTCACGTTGGCGGCGGTGGTAGTGTCCGCCTTTTTCTAAACCACGAAAAAAGGCGCTTTAAAGGAATAAATGTTGTTGTGCCGGGCGCTTGTCACAGCAATGGATGTCATTTTCGGCTACGAAAGGAGTACGACAAAATTTTTTTTTACTTGCGATTTAAGGTGGGTTCACCGAACAATACGACGCCATTATTCAATAAGATCAGTCAAACCGAGCGTATGTTATGGCACACGGAGTTAGCGGCATTGATTAGAAGCACTACAAGCATCCGCTGCCAGAGAACGTCTACGAGATCTATATGCAATACTGGGGAGACATGCGATTTGCGGATTCGTAGAGCGTAACAGCAACACATCACACAGCTATTTTATACGATGTGCGTTTTTTACTATAGCTTTTACAGTCGGCAGCTTGATAGTATAGTGCCGCTGAAGCAGGAGATGACCTATGAAACGACCTATACGCAATGCCATACGAAAAGGAGGAGAGACAATGCCTCATAGCGAACCGGCCCATCTGGCCGCCAGGCCTGAGGACTATGAGCGCTTCAAGATCGCCAAGGGCCATATAGAACTATGGGAGGATGGCATACGCCTCGACCCCGCGACGCCGAGCACGGAGTGGTGGTACTTCGACTCGCTCTTGGACGACGGCGCCAAGCTAGCCGTGATATTCTGTACGAAGGACGGCAACCGGTCTAAGCAGCCCCTTGAGCCACTCATCGAGATCGACCTGGACCTGCCAGACGGAAGAAGGTTGATGAAGTTCGGCAGGTTCAAAGCGAGCGAGTTCGGGGCCTCCAAGGATGGTTGCGACGTGCGCATTGGCAAATACCGGTTCACAGGTAATCTGCAAGAGTATACTATCACGGGTGCGGCAGAGGATGTCGAGGTCGAGGTCTGACTCGAGGCGACGACAGAATCATGGCGCCCGGAAACTGGGCACCTCATCTTTGGCGCCCAAGGCGAGAAATTCCTCGCCTGGCTGGTATCAGTGCCCATGGGGAAGGTAACGGCCACCTATAAGATCGGCTCCGAAGTCCACGAGGCCTCGGGCATGGGTTATCACGACCACAACTGGATGAACTATGCTTACCGCGATATGGCGCACCTCATCGACCACTGGTACTGGGGACGAGGGCATGTGGGCCCCTACTCGTTCGTCACAGCCTACATCACGGCCACGAAGAAGTACGGCTACGCGACGATTCCCTGGTACATGCTCGCCCGCGACGGAAAGGTGATTGCAGACGACGGCACGAAGATGACGTTTTCCAAGAGCGAAAGTGAGATCGACGAACATACCGGCAAGCCCATTCCGGATACGCTGACCTTTGATTATCGCGATGGGAGCACGCGCTACGTACTGACGTACTCGCGCGAGAAGACGCTAGTGAGTCAGACACTCATTGATATGGCCACAGGTGTGCAGAAGGTGTTAGCCGAGATGATCAGGTACCCTGGGGGGTATCTGCGTTTCTCAGCGCCCGTGAGCTTTGACCACTATGAGGGCGATGAACTGATCGAGCATTACGAGGAGCCTGGAACCTTTGAACAGACCTACTTCGCACGCGAACTCCACGATGAAACGTAGAGATCTCTTCCACTTCATTATTTCCAGCGGATAACCTCATAGGAATCCTTCTAGAAAGGGTTTCGAACCGAGAACCATATCGCACTAGATACGCACGCGAACCGTACAATAACCGTGTTTGAACCGTGCTCGGAGGGTAACCTTCGCGAAGCTGTAGACTTTATAAAGCGCAGCGAGCAACACTGGTAGACGATATTGGATTAAAAAAGGGAGAACAGAGCATGTGCGAGTTGGACTATGGCTTGGGTAAAGACTGTCCGGTTCACGGAGGCAAGCCGCGCTCCACAAACTGCCCTTGCACTGAGTTTGAGAAGTGCGTTGATGAGTATATTGTACCGCTATGTTACGGATGTACGAGGCGTCGAACGTGTCCGCTAGAATATACCTCGGAGTGTGACCTCTTTAAGATCGATGTGCTCACGTGACAGCCTAGAGATTGTGAGAGAGCGGAGTTGAGGAGTGAAAAATGACTGACGTAGAGAGCGTAACTAAAGAATCTATCGCAACGCCCAGTCTGCACCTACTTCACCACGTGCAGGATATAGAAGAGCACGAAGAGTTGTGGCGCGAACTCCGGGCACAGCAAAAGCAGATAGATGACCTCTACAAACTAGTGCTGCGGCTATTAAGGGCAACTCTGCAACCGTAAGATACACCAAAAAATCAGGAAAATCTCTTAATGTAGCTGCTCTGAAACGCAGTCCTGTCGTTGGATCCCTGCTTTAATAACCAAGACCAGCTGGCAGTTGCCACAGTCGATTGACCGGGCCGGCGTTCTTGCCTAGGAGATCACGTTTGACATAATAGAGGAGCGCCTCGTCTTTGGAGAAGAGAAGCGGAGGCAGTGGATCGAATTTCAGTTGCAGTCGCCAATTTTCCATATTTCGCTACCTGCGCCGGTCCAATAGTGGCTTGTCACCGTTCCAACATACTCACTCTTGTCAGTATCTCTTAATTGTTTGTTATTAAAGACGATTAGGGCAGTTTATGAAAGGCCGTGCCGAGGACAGACCTGCCATTACGAAGGTAGCTCAGCAAAATTGAGGCTAATAATATGTGCTATAGCAAGTAAGGGTTTTAAAAACGCGTTGCTTTTACGGGCATACGTTACAACAACATTTATTCCCTTAACGCGCCTTTGTACGTGTTTTATAAAACGGCGGTCACTACCACCGCCGTCAACGCGGTTAGTAAAGCTGGTGAGATTATGGTCAATATTGAGATTACTATCTCCAAAGACACGTGGGAATGGCTCATGATGCTGAAGCTCGAAATACAGGCAGCCAAGAAGACCGAGCTATCGCAAGACGATATTATCAAGCTGGGGCTCGCTTGCTTAGAACGGCACAAGCAAGAGACTGAAAAAACATGGACGTTATAAGGTACCGTTAGAACGGCACGTGTGTATACACGTCTTGCAGGTCTTGATCATTGAACCTCAAGTACACTGCCGACGTATTGATGTTTGAATGCACTAGCTGGTCTGGCTAAGTCGCAGGCGGCTAATCACAACGATTAAAAGCCTGCTATAGATGACGTAGAACCACTATGCTAGCAGCTGAACACTACCCAAACCTTTTAGTTGGCGTTGGACTGCCAAAACAAGAGCTGCTCGAAGTGCATCGCAGCAAAATCTCGCTTCATTGTGCAAAAGCGGGTTACGACTACCCAACTATCCGACTTCCGCACACGTTCTCGAAACTTGCGGGCTTATCCACGCGAATCTATCAGACCGTACATGACGGATCGTTAGCCTTTCTCACAGTGATTTCGCCTTCAGAAAATACTTCTAAACCCCTAAGGCCTCCGTCTTCACACGGCGGAGATCGGGCGTTCGAATCGCCCCGGTTAAATCGTTTCTTTTT
>CAYHCZ010000065.1:0-8507 GCA_964355295.1 uncultured Methanomicrobia archaeon | reverse complement strand
GTCAGTTGGGAGGTTGTGTGTGACTATCCATACAAGAGCAATAGGATTATCACCGCTTCCGCATGACTCTGAGCTATGACAAAGGCAGAAGACGCAGTTGCCCTTTTTCAGCAAGGTTTCAACTGTACGCAGTCTATTCTCTCGGTATTTGCACCGGACGTTGGGCTTGACCAGGATATGGCACGTCGGATCTCGCAGGGATTTGGCTCCGGCATGGGCCGCACGGATAATATCTGCGGGTCTCTCTCTGCGGCGATTATGGTAATCGGGCTGCGATACGGTGGCATAAGGACCTATGACTTCGCGCAAAAAGAAAAAACCTACGCGGCGGTTGGTGAGTTTCTGCACGAATTTAAGGCACGATACGGTTCGATAGCTTGCACCGATCTGCTTGGATACAATCTATCAGATCTGCACCAGTTTGCAGATGCGAAAACAAATGACGTTGCGAGGGAGCGCTGTCCTACTTTTATCCGAACTGCCGTTGAACTCGTTCAAACACTGCTTTAGTGGTGCCCTAGTCTTTCAGCCCTGCCGCGATCTGCTCTTACGACTGTCCGCACCGACTGGCTTGTCGAGAAGCGTGCCTAGGACAAGGCGCTTACGGAACGGATTAAAATGCGAGAACGTCCCCTCTTTTTCCTGTCCGTCATTCTCGGAATCACGGAAGCTCCTAAAACACGAAACGAGCGCATTAAGTGCCTGGGTATCATCTAACTGAGCCTCGGATTCTTCATAGGCTTTTGTTTTTACTTCTGAAAGTGCATTGCTCAATAGCTCTGCGTCGCTGCCCGTTATGATTAATCCCTTCTCAACAGAAGATCCGTTCACTGATCTCTTATTCTCAATAGCATTTTTTTTAGTCGGCGTGGCTCTTTTCATTGTCGCTTCTTTTGCTAAGGATCGCCACGTGCGCCCGGGCAGCATTGACTGGGGAGGTACTATTTTTATTTGGGCACTCATAATGACCCTTCTTTTTGGTTTTACGATGCTTTTATTTCTTTTTCAGTTAATTTTTTAATGCCTAGCAACTTTTTAGTGGTTGCTTTCTCGCCTTTCGTTTGTCTGGTCTAGGGGTGGCTCCTGGGCTAGACTATTCGGTGGTGGAAACTAAGAAAGAGATAGGACTATGCTATCGGGGGGCGTTCTACGGTCTCTTCTAGTTGCAGGTACTTTGTATCTTTCTAGCTATTACGAAATAAACTTAGTATAGACATCAAGTTATGCGATCTAGTCAAATTAAGAGTTTAATTAACAAATAAAGGTAATATTGATAAAATCCAATCATTAACCTTTATTTGAGTACCTATATGTTTGTTACGAGCATAACTCGGTGCGGGTATTAATGAAGCAGGAATCAGAATTAAAACAAACCGATGAATTTTCGTTTATCGATTTAATGATAAGTATCGGTCTTTTTGCTTTTGGTCTTAGTCTTTTATTGTTGAGTTTTTTTTGGTGGGGCTTTCCAGTTTCAATACAATTACTGTTTATCATTATGAGCGGGTTAATCGTTATTTTCGCGAGCATTATACTCTCTCACGTAACTTCTATTAGGATTGTTAGAATTGAGACGGAAACGCCTTCAACGATGACGCTAAAAGCTGTCAGGTCGAAGGAAATTGAAGACAGACGTCGTGTTTTCTCTATTGCGTTTTTTGTGTGTGTAGGTCTTGGCGTCGTTTTTTATAGTTACATGGCACTATCAGGCTATTTTCATGTGTCCACCGACAATGACAAGTTCGGGTTAGGTAACTTTGTTAACTTTAATCCATCAATTACTGCTTTATTGGTATATCCTTTCACTCCAGCGTTTCTTTTGTGGGCTGCAGTGATTTATTATGACCGAATAAGAGTGCAAAAAGTTGCTAGTGAATATTGTCCCTACTTAGCACCTTTTATTGTTAAAGATCAGTTTAGCACAATTGAATTGCCGGTCAATTGCCGTTATGGCGACTCACATAATTTGCTTGTGTCACTTGATTTAGAGTCTACCAAAGCTCCGGATTACCTAGAAGTTGAGTTGCAAGCAGCCGGCCGAAATATTAATGGGGATCTCAAACAGCGCCAGCCTTTAGCCTTCAGTCCTGCAACATACCTGTGGAATTGTAATTTTGGAAACACAGGAACGCACGTAATTAATTTGATCTACCGGCTAGTAGATGAATCAAACAAGATTAAGAAAGACCTGGGAAGGACGAGTTTTGAAGTACGGGCAATTAGATTGTACAGACAGTACTCTGTGTCGATATTCGCTGCTATAACTACAATTATCTCACTCCTCTATGCAATGCGTTACGATCTTTTAGTAATATTAAACGGACTTGGATTGCCATAGATATGCCTAGCATCTTTTTTTAGTCGCATGCGGACGAAGAATTGTCGTTTTGTCAACTAATTTCTCAGCACCACCATACCACATAGATTAACGTTTAAAATCGCAACCGTTATTGCCGATAATTAGCATTTTCGGCAATGTGAAGAATATAACCGACTACCTTGAGAAAGAGCAGGTCGACGACGTGCTCGCTGCGGCACAGCAGTGTAGCCAGCGAGACTACCTCATGCTCCGCGTGCTGTGGCGAACCGGCGTGCGCGTCAATGAGTTGCTCAACATCAGGCCGAGCGACATCGAATCCCGCAACAGCGTAGTCAACATCACGGAGGCGAAGGGAGGAAAGCAGCGGAGGGTGCATTTAGACGCAGAGACGGTCAAAATGCTCTCCGAATACGTTTCGGCACAACAACTCCTCGATGATCGGCCTATTTTCGCCCTCAAACAACGACAGGTGCGCAACATCGTCAAGCGCTACGGTGATATCGTTGGAAAAGACGTCCACCCCCATACCTTCAGGCATTCATTTGCGATAAACTGCGTGCGGAACGGGTGGGACATCCGACGTCTGCAGCAGGTGCTGGGACACTCGTCATTGAATACGACGGCGGTGTATCTGCGGTTCAACGACCGCAACATCAAAGAGCTGTATGATAAGACACCGTTTTAATCAGTGCGCTCATCTAAAACGTATCCAAACTGGAACTGGACCACATTTCTCTAAGTGCCGTTAAGCGCGAGTATGGCATGTTTTTTCTCGTTAAAGTGCTATGGTAACCGCGCTCCGGGTTGCCTCGAATCCGGAAGCTCCCAGAATCCATATTAATAAGAGGAGTCGTTTCACTTTGGACCTCATCGACGAGTTACGCGGGTATGAGGCGCGAGAGAGTAGCGCGACCGGCCATGTCACTTACGGGGCCCTGTCATCCGGACATGATGACCTGGTGAGCGCACTCGGTTACTGTGTGGCTTTTGGATCGAAATACTCCGGTAATAAGCCGTGTATCCATTGGTTTTAGTTTTAATCGCTTGTGCGCTATTGTCTATATCGTCACCCTCTCCTGTGTGGCCTCTCCTCTTCCGTACTAGTTTTAGCCTTTTCGTCGCATTAGGAGCGCTGTTGCGATGACGGCTAGCAGCACAATTACAATAACCGCGAGCACGATATACAGCGCATTAGGACCGAGTCCGGTGGCAGCTTCAGTCTGTTTGGCGATGTCTTCGATTCCCGCTACGGACGTGCTTGGCGCTACGGACGTGCTTGGCGCTATTGACCCATCTCCATTACCACCTGTGCTTGGCGCTATTGACTCTGAGGGGTTTACCGAGGCTTCTGTCGAGGGGTTTACCGAGGCTTCTGTCGAGGGGTCTGCTGTGGCATGATGGCTGGGATCCGGTATTATCGTCCCTTGCCTTGGAATTATCGTGAGTTCGCGGTGTAGAGTTGCCCCCCCTCCGTCTGGAAGTGTCGTAATGTGAAATGGATTAGTCGTCACTATATGTAAGTTTGGATCTACCGTTGCAAACGCACCCAATATGGGAACCGGCGTTAAAAAAGCAATGCCAAACACGGTAAGAGTCAACATCAAGACCATTGCGAGTAAAAATGCGCTTTTTGAACTTTGATCGATAAGTTTCACCTCCTTTTACGCTTACTCAGAAGTGCATTTTCGCCTCAACGCAAGCGCGACAGGCAACGGGTATCACCTATAGGAAAGCCCTACACAAAAAAAACTGCTGATAAACTCGTAGCATGCCTTGCCTAGTTGTGGCACACTCAACATTGATATCAAATATCCTAAGAAACGATAGATTTTTAGGAGTAATAGCCGTGAATAATAAGCTCTCGAAGGGTAAAGTCGGCATGAATACCCAAAGAGTTACGACGTTAAAACATGACAGAAAAGAGGGCAGCGCTTGTTAACGTCTTAATCCACAAATTGAGTAAAGGAGGAAAAATGCAGCTCGTTGGAAAGTCAAAGGTAACTCGACTGAACGCCAAAACCGGAATAACTTACCCGCTTATCAGATTGCCGAAGAAGTTCGCAGATGAGATCGGCAGAACTGCTGAAATGTATGAGGTAGAGGAGAACAGTTCCCGCGCACTCCTCATAACTTTCCCGAAATCGTCAGAATCGAAAGAAGTTATACAACCTAAGCCCGAAGTTATACAACTTCACAGCCAAAAGGACGTAGAAGAACGTCTGCTAGAACTTGAATTACAGTTTAAGGAGATTAAAGAAGCTATTTTCTTATACGGGGACGAAGCACAGACTAAAATCAAAAAAGAAGCGCCCGAGTCGGGATTTGAACCCGAGTCGGAGCCTCGACAGGGCTTAACGGGCACTTCGCGCCCGTTGGCCACACACCCTTCGGGATGTGTGTCCCCATGATAGGCCGCTCCACGGTTTTGGCCGTCGAACCGAATAATGAATGCTGGTTCCTCCTCATGCCCACCTATTTCGTAAATACTGGCTTTTTTACCGGCGAGTTCGGCGTACTGACTCGGTAAGCGGAGCTGCGGGTAAATCCTACTATTACCTTTAACTCTGCCCACTTTTACGTCGGCGATATGTGAGAATTGGTTTGTCATAGTGATCTGCACACTCCTACTCTCAGTTATATTGAGTTAAATTAAGTTATAAAAGATAACGTTTAAGCCCCTTATTGTTGTGTTATGCGCTTAGAGTATGGTAGAAATCAAAAAGGGCGAAATCAAGTTAGAACAAGGCGAGAACACAACTTCAGCAATGGCAATAGCACAATACGCCTCGTACATTAAGAGAATAGATGGAGATCACGCCACTCGTCAAGCAAATGTAAAACTCTATACAACAATTTTATTTGCTAATGGATTGCTTGGCTTAGTTGCAATAGCCGCGGTGCAGTTAACCAAAGGAACTGAAAACGCTTCACTTACAGCCGTAGATCCGATAGGCGTTTTACTTATCCTTATTAGCATTTTAGGTACATTTATAGCCGCTCATTGGGCAGTCTACACCTACCAAGCAAACAGAAGAAGTCATCGTCGAAATGTAATTCTTCAAGAAATGGAGAAGAAACTCGCCTTTAAAATTAGTGAGATGGACGATAAGCTTAGGTCTAAAGATTACAGAGACCCCAGAGCACAAATGAAACTAATTGATTGGATGTCGTGCGGAGTTCCTGCCTTATTTGCTATAGTTTATTTTTTATAGTAGTGCTAATTTCTCTTTTTTAGCTGTCAACGGTTCAATACCCCCCCAAGTTTATACTACATCTTTTAAACGAATCAAAGAATGTAGATTAAGTGGCTTTGAACATAGATAAGAAAATGTATGTGCGCTCAAATGAGGAGACAAAACTCAAAGCTCGTGAAGAATCGGAGATGAATGTCAAGATGGGTAATGACTTCAAAAAGCCCTTGCTGAAAACCGTTTGTTTGTTGAGGGGCTTTATGAAGGGCTAAAAGAAGATCCGAGTATTTGGCTTTCAGCTGCTCTCAAGTTCAAGAGAGTGGCCAATCTCGTGCTTATGGAGGTCGAAAAAGACGAAGAAAAGAAAAACACGAGCGGAAGGCCGCGTATTGATGATACTTATGTTTTTTTGATGAGTGTGGCGATTGAGAACATTCTTAAAGGCTTATTAGTAGCAAACGGTGAGTCTTATAGCAAAATAACTGCTGACCACAAAATAGCTAAACTATATGACGACTACAGCAAGAAATTTGGATTCAAAGTCACTAAAGACGAGCGAAGGATTTTGGGTGTCCTTACGCACGCGGCCACCTGGGCAGGAAGGTTCAATCTTCCTCGAAAACCCGCAGACCTCGCTGAAGCATTTGAACGACACGGACTTACCATAGCCTCCAGTGACTATGGATTAAGCATTTTTCCTCTGTTATCAAATCGGTCGCAAGCAGAACCCGGTGAGCTCAAGGAAGTGCGCGAAAAGATTGATGCGTTATATGAACGACTTTACACTCATTTCAAACAATCATTGAAGTGAGACAGTTAACTACATATTTTGACTAATTGCAAACAGAAGCATCAACATTTTAAACACACAAAGGGGCCTCTAAAAAACTAACACTGAAATGCGTTGTTGCTGCATCTGCTAAACATAATTAAAAGGATTAAAATCTACGTTCGGAACAACCCATTTGATGTTTGTCTGTTCAACAGCCCAAGAATGAACATCTGGATTATAATAATATGCTACTATCAAGCTGTAGGGTTCTTTTTTACCATACCAAGCATCGACATTGCCTTTCCAACCGTATAATTCCCGATGTTGCAATTTCGAAGATGAAAATGAGTTATCTTTCACATAGCCGTCATCGATAGCACTTGCTACAATTTTATTATACACACTGACAGCCTCTTCTTGTGATTTTACATGTTCGTACATTTCGGTGATACTTATGTATTCACCGCTAGTAAGCTCTCCAATATAGAGATCATTGCCACGTTCGCTTATAGTCTTGTAGAAAGGCTTGGCGATAGGGTGACTATCAGTAAAAGACCCTAAATATAGCGAAGTATAGTAGCCGGGGATATCAGCGGTCACATCTGGCTTGTAAAAACCTTTTACTAATAGTAATGTACCGAGTATCTAGCCGATAACAGCAAGTAACGCAAGTAATTTTTCCCACTCTATATCCTCAATAGGATACTTCATGCCTATTCTGCAGTCGTATCTCCTAAACACGTAAAAAGACACTAACAAGGTTTAAATTTTGTCGTTTCGCTGTTAGATCTATTTGTTAATCGCAATGCCTCGTGCAAGGCACTCATGCCGTCACTCATAGTTTTTGTAAACTTCCGGTGCGCGACCTTTGACTTTCTCATAGGTCGGTACGCCTTCGTAAACCGTGCTGGCAAGGCGATATTCAGTCTTGTTCATTGCGTTAAGATAATTTGTCGCGTCTTTTGTCGTTGGAAATACGATAGTTGTCTAATCACCGCCAGACGTCCTGCTTGTGATTTTGTTGAAGTAAGCGGTTTGTACTCGTGCGGACGTACTGTTAATCCAAGTTATTTCATAAGCCTTTATACTCACGTTTTTATCAGACGTTAAAGTGTTGTTGAATTGCGCAATCAACTTCTCCAAAAAAGCATCGTATGTCGCTGTGCTTGGCGTGGTGCTAGTTGTTTGATTTGTGGTGCTTTTAGTGCAACCCGATACTAATAAAGCAGCAACCACTAGCAAAGGTACAGCTATCGCGTTATCGGTTTCAATTGCATACGAGATTAATTATGTACAAGGCGAATGATAGCTACACCATTCCTCTTCTTTATTTTGGAAGCAGCCAAATCTTAATATTCAATCTTATATTTTGAACTTAGAGAGTGAGCTTATCACAGAAGTTAATGGAACGCTGTTCGTGTCAGCGTATGGAGAAGAGCTTGTCGAACCTGACGAACGCAAGGTCAGGATTTCGATCAAGTGTGAACGTGTAAGCGCGGTTGAAGCACAAGATGTCAGTGCGAAAACGTTTGATGCCTTAAATAAGGCGCTTTCAGCTGCTAAAATCGAGAATGAGATAGAAACGATCTTCTTTAATGTTGAAAAGCCGAAATATTACGACTCCACAAAAAAGAAGTAGGTCATACAAAACTTTTTCCGTGCTACCCATGGACTCACGGTGAAAGTACGTGCTCAAGAAGCGGGTAACACCGCTCAAGTGTGCACTTTGAAAGAGTCTGCGGTGAGCGGAGTGCGTTACCAATTGAGTAAAGAACTCGAGCAATCGTCCCGAGATAGAGCTCTCACAAAAGCGGTGAAACTCGCGAAAGAAAAGGCGGTTTTGCTTGCCAAGAGCGCAGGTGTCGAGCTAGGAACGCTTCAATCGCTTGTTGATCGCACCCACTCAATGACGATCAATGCAGACGTAGACGAAAAAGTAGAGTATATGCGTTTACCAGCCTTGTCCGAACCATCGCGTGAGTCGAACTATGAGTTAAACTTTGCAGCCCAAAAAATAAGCGTTTACGAAAGCGTACTGCTCGCTTATGCTACCATTTAGCACGTGTTTACTTTACTAAGAGGCAGCCCAGAGTAGTCAACACTTGCTGTGCTCAGAGGCCTCGGTTGTCAAAATAGGGTGATACCCTCAGCTTTCTTCACCCTTCCATTGGTCGCACGTTTCGTCGCCGGTTAGTATCCCCGACGGTATGCGGTCAAGGTGTAT
>CAYHCZ010000064.1:0-8765 GCA_964355295.1 uncultured Methanomicrobia archaeon | reverse complement strand
ATCGCACAATCTGAAGGAGCGTGACATAGTGGCGAAAGTCCTTTTGAACGTTTTTTTAGGCTATTAAACCCTTGTAAGGACAGTCAACATCCTTACGGAACAGGCCGTAGCACGGTTTTACTATTTGCACAAAACAATGATTTCACATGCCATCTTTGCGAATGAATAAACAACCGGGGAAACTTAACTAGCGTCTTCTTGATTGAATGATCTTCAACGCTCCCAGCGTCGTCGGTGGCGTGTTACGACGATAACAATACGGAAGACCAAGAAGGCGAAAGCGAAGCGAGGATGGAGGCACCGGAGCCACAGGACTTGGGCTCCGACAGCCTGCAACATCATTTGCTCCTGTGGTGATCATGTGATTTGCCGTCGTAACTAAACGCGATGATGTATAAGCATTTTCCACTGCTTGAGCACGTTTATGACGTATATTTGAGATACTGGTCAGGCGTGTTTTTAAATTACAAAGGATTGCGAAATGACAGAAAATCGCATTATATACAAACCCATCGGCGTCATCTATAACGGGCACGTCGTTGCTGAGGAAACGCCAATCCAACCGGTATATGCTAAGGGCTGCTGCGAGTGGGCGGAGATATTTCCTGAATATGAAGAAGGCTTGCGCGATCTTGACGGCTTCTCGCATATTTATCTGATCTACCATCTCCACCAGTCTAAATCTGTAAGACTCACAGTGAAGCTTTTTCTTCAAGACATCGAACGGGGCGTTTTTGCCACGCGGGCCCCTAGCCGCCCCAACGCCATCGGTCTAAGCATCGTGGAACTGGTTAGCCGCAAAGAGAGTATCCCCTACATCGATGGCGTTGATGTCCTCGACGGCACGCCGCTTCTCGACATCAAACCCTACACGGCGAAGTTCGACCGGGTGGAAACCCACCGCAATGGCTGGCAGGACGAGGTGGACGAGGAGACGGCCAGACAGCGGGGAAAACGCGGCTATCGCGGCTGACCCGCCACGGATCATCGGCATGTTGAATCGGAGGACCTTTAGTCAGGTTTCGCAAATGGCCCGGACGTACTCGTTTATCCTGGTTATCTATGCATATTCAGATGATGATGTAACAACTGAAGAGAAGCAGCTGCGCACATGACGGGTAGTGTTCGTTGCTTGTAACGCTATCTTAATTATGTTCTTTGATTGTACCGCGGAGCATCCCGAATGAAGCAAAGGTTAAGAAGAATGCAGGATGAACATCGACTATTCCTCGCACTGATTTGGGATAGATCATGAGGGCTAACGCGTTTTTCCATCGTAAGACCATATTGATAACCGGGGGCGCCGGTTCAATCGGATCATGCCTCGTTCGAACGCTGTTGGAAGCCGATCCACGCTCCGTGATCCTGCTCGACAATAACGAGGGCGCGCTTTATGATCTTGAGCAAGATCTCAAGTCTAGTAAAGTGTCCGCCGTTATCACTGACGTGAACGACAAGCAAATGATGGAACCGCTTTTTGATGGCGTTGATTTTGTATTTCACCTTGCGGCGCTTAAGAACGTTCCTATGTGTGAGTATAATCCGTACGAAGCCGTTAAAACGAATGTCACAGGAACCCGCAACGTGATCGATCTGTGTTTGCGTGAGAACGTCGAAAAAATGATATTTACGAGCACGGGGAAAGCAGTCAAACCGACGACTGTGTATGGCGCCACCAAACTCCTCGCAGAGCGCTTGTGCGCCCTCGCTAACAACAGACAGGAGATGGGTACGATATTCGCCAGCGTGAGATTTGGCAACGTAGTGGGCACTCGCGGTTCCTTCTTTCCTTTGTTTAGGAAACAAATCGCACGCGGCGGCCCAGTCACTATCACCGATAAAGGTATGGTGCGGCCAAAAATCGTCATGCAGAATGCGCTTACGTTGATTATGAACGCGGGAGAACTTGCACGAGGCGGAGAGACGTTTATTTTAAAGATGAAAATGATGAAAATCATGAAAGTTGCGGAGGTCATGACACGAGAGTTGGCGCCAAAACACGGATACAACCCTGATGATATCGATGTTGAGATAATCGGTGTAAGGCCAGGTGAAAAGCTGCAAGAGCAACTGATGACGAAGAGCGAACAAAAGAGAGCCTACGAGACCGAAGAAATGTTCGTCGTGGCGCCGGAGATGAGCGGACTGTCGTACATCAAAGATTATTACACCGGCTTATCGCTCAGAAAAGAGATAAAAACGTATGAGCCTAGAGATCCGGTTTTTGTTACAAGCGAAGAGATAAAGGAAACATTGGACTATTTAGGTTATCTAACTAAACAGACTTCAGGGCATAGTAATTGTTAGCCGAAAACGACCGTACTACTTCTTTTTGTCAGGTAGCAGCACACCTAACCCTATTCGCGGCCGCTTCGTTATATCTTCAGTTGGCGGCCTCACTACGAGCCTAAGTTCGGCAGCGATCTGCTCGCGCGTTTCGTGCGATAACTGTAGCGCGTCAAGCGCGTCGTCGGTGACCGCGTAGAATGCCTGCCGCAGTTCGACCGAATCAATGTGATCAACTTCGATGCTGCCGAGCGGTGTTTTTTCAGTCTGTATTCCGCCCGATAGATCGCGATACTCGTGTATGAGGGTTGCTTGGAGGTACCACTCACCGCGACCTAGTCGTAGCTCTGACGGGATGGGCTTGTATTCGAAACTGACCGAGTACCAGCCGGGTTTGTCGTCGTTAGTCATATTCTTCGTCTACGCAGACGGCTATTTTTCACCTTTGACTTCCTTGCCCTTGTAGTACTCGTCCTTCTTCTCTTCTTTAGCGTCCATAGAGACTCACCCTATCGTGTTGGATGCAAATGTTAAAAACCTCTACGCATTTTTCGGCGGCAAAGAACGCTCGATATCGGTTTTTCGTCACCTGCGGGCTATTTAGAGGCGCCGCTGATACAATAGTAGCCCCCGGTCAGCGCGTATTGTGCGTAGAGAGGACACTTCCGGCATTTGCTCGCTAAAGACCCTGATACTGTGAAGCGCCGCTCTCGCGTTCCATTTGGGCATGCAACGTTTTCACTTCCTCCTTAGGTTGTTTAAGTGTTTCTCCAACGTCGCGACGCGTTATTTCAGGTCATTCATTTCAGTTTCGTAGTCCATTTACTTGGAACTCCAAAAATATTACTTATAATGTTTTGGCAATTTCACTGAAAGGCTTGACGTCTCTTATTTCAACTTTCATTGGTCCGAAGAAATTTTTAATGGTTTCTTCATCTGGAGCTTCTATTATGAAATATCCTTTATGATACGCGCCTTCATCTATTGGACAGCTCATGTATGCCCCAACAAGTTGAATGCCCGCACTGCCTATATGTTTCTCTGAAAAAAGTTCTTTTATCATATCTTTCCCACGTGGCATGGTCATGGGACATTCTGAGGCAGGATGCGTGTGTTCGGCTACAAATAACATTTTTTATCACCAATTTTCATTTTTTATCAAGCAATATTCTGAAAGTTGTTTTCGTTAAGAGACTCGTGAAAGTTGTTTGAACGTTTATAACAAATTTATTACGATATCTGTACTTCCAGTACACCAGACGACCATGATGGGCAGTATGCCCCCTATGATTATCACTATCCCGGTATGATTATGATATATGTCAAAAACAGATGAGGCAGTCACTCTTTTTCAGCAGGGTTCAGCTGTTCACAGGCCGTGCTTTCGGTCTTTGCACAGCATTTCGGACTCGAACGGGACACAACACTTCGCATCTCGCAGGGATTTGGTGCTGGAATAGCCTACACAGATGACATCTGCGGGGCTGTCTCAGGTGCGATCATGGTGATCGGGCTGCGATACGGCAGGGTAAAAGCAGATGATAAAACTGCAAAAGAAAAAACATATGCGGTAGTCGGCGAATTTCTTAAGCAATTTAAACAGCGCAATGGCTCAGTAGAATGCACAGGACTGCTCGGATATAACCTGTCAGACCCGCATCAGGTTGCTGAGGCAAAAAAGAACAAAGTCGTTATGGCACGACGTCCGGCGTTTGTCCGGGATGCAGTTGAAATCGTTGAAAAGCCGATCTAGACGAACTAATCGACAAAAGCATCTTCGACAATGAGTTTTATATCGTTGATAAATTCAATTGCCTCTTCTTCAGACGTAACCCCGTGCACGTTAACTCGTCCATTTCTATAGATAGTGATGTCACACCCTTCGTGGGAAAACCGTGCGACCCCTAGTTTTTCCGAGCACTTTGCTACACCCTGTAATAATAAACATA
This sequence comes from uncultured Methanomicrobia archaeon, assembly GCA_964355295.1. Taxonomy (GTDB): domain Archaea; phylum Halobacteriota; class Bog-38; order Methanoflorentales; family Methanoflorentaceae; genus Methanoflorens. Next base: position 4,530 of record CAYHCZ010000064.1, on the reverse strand, counting down.
ACTCGTGCATGGCAAATTCACTGCTGAAATGTCCCTCAACAATTATTCCCCCGCTTTGGCACGGACGCAACGTCTTCACGTCGTATGCTTTCATAGTACTAGTCCGTCTTAGGACACCGGCTCGTCATTCTTTTATAAAGGGCGTTGCCCTCTGCTGTTAACTCGAGATCACCGTCGCGCTGAATCGCATACCCGTCATCAATGAGACGTGCTATCTCATCCTCCACTAACTTGTTCTTGAGAGCACCCCAACTCTTGACGTATTCCTGTTTTCTTCTAATAGACATACGTCTCCAAAGAAGATCGTGAGCTACGATGTTGGTGTCTATTTCCATGGTTACACGCTAGAGGGAGAGCCTGTATGCGTTATAACTAATCTGCGCATTAATACACCAACATATGGCGTATGGCAGATTATAACATCCATATCTTTGAGAAGCACGCTCGTGAATACGATCGGTGGTTTGATACTCATACCTATGCCTACGAGTCAGAAGTATTAGCAGTCCAAAGCCTTCTCCCGCGGGGTGGCAAAGGGCTCGAGGTGGGCGTGGGCACAGGACGCTTTGCTGCTCGAGTTGGCATCAAAGTCGGGGTGGAACCGGCACAAGCAATGGCATCGATCGCGCGGCAACGAGGTATCGAGGTTTACGAAGCAACAGCAGACGCCCTCCCATTTGCGGATGAGTCGTTCGATTCTGTGTTGATGGTCACAACGATATGCTTTTTAATTGACCCTCTGCAATCACTGCGGGAAGCGTGGAGGGTTCTTAAACCAAGGGGGCACATAGTAATCGGAATGATCGATAAGGATGGTCATATCGGGAAGTTATATGAAGCGAAAAAGAGTAGAAGTACGTTTTATCGATACGCGCACTTTTACGCCGTAACACAGGTGATAGAATGGTTAAAGCGATCGGGATTCGGCGAAATTAAAACGCGTCAGACCATTTTTAAACTCCCAAGAGACATGACTGCCGTTGAGACCGTAAAAGATGGCTACGAAGAGCTTGGATTTGTTGTTATTGCGGCAAAAAAAGAGGTGACAACGTGAAGATTGGCATCATCATCTATTCAAACGACCCGGAATCTGTATGGAACGCGTTCAGGTTAGGAAATTACGCCATTAAGGAGGGCGATGAAGTAAAAGCCTTCCTCAGTGGTAAAGGGGTAGAGAGCGAATCAATTGATACTGAAGCTTTTAACGTCACAGAGCAGATGTGCTCCTTCGTTGAGGGTGGCGGCTCCGTATTTGCCTGTGGCACCTGCCTTAAGATCCGCCAAAGCACGGGCTCGAAAACGTGTCCAATGTCAACGCTTGCAGATTTGTACGAAATAGTGAAGGAGAGCGACAAGGTCATTACTTTCTAAGCTCGGCTCAACCCTTCCACATAGAAAAAAAAGTTATTATAGATTATCACTGATAACAAACCCAGCTGCTTGTCATATGTTCGAAGACATCATCAATTGGATCGCTGTTGTCAGCTGGATTGTCACCTTCTTCGAGCTCGTAGGCACTCTCCTCATTTTCTATGGAAGCGCCCGCGTCGCGTTGGAACTCGTGACGAACGCGTTTCGTCGACAAGCCCCAAATTATACGGCTATTCGACTCAACTACACGCCCAAAATCCTTCTCGCTTTGGATATTTTTGTTGCGAATGACCTTGTGAGGACCATACTCACTCCCACGTTGGATCAGGCTATTATTCTCGCATTCGTCGTCGGCATTAGGACCGTAGTAGGCCTCTCCCTCAATAAGGAGTTGAGGGAGTTCAGTAAATAAGGAAATTTGAACGCCGTTCTGAAACAAGCCCAGGTAGCTTGGTGTTGTTAAGCTGCAAGCTTGCTGTGTACTTCAGCGTTTAGCTCTTTGCTAAGCATTCGCACCTGACAAGTTGGGCTAATAATTGTTCCATTCAGGGACATTTGAAATCTGAGCTAGACCGTTAATCCGATCGAATTTGATTTGAGCTCCCGAAGGTCGATTCGGCCCCATTTTTTCTAGACCTTTAGCTGAGTTTATCATAATAGGCAACTTAGCTGAGCAAAATAGCTACATGTTGTCAAAGCGTGTATTAAAAACACCCGATTTATGGCTCAAATGGGTTTACCAAAAAAAGTAGATGCAATGGCGCTTGTTAGGAGCGTGTTACTAACAGTCATAGCCATCATTGCAACTTACCCCGCTATCACGTTTCTTCTTAGGTATTCTACTGATCAAAACACTGGAACGCTTATTATTGGGTGTTCTTTTTTTTGCTTGCAGCTCTGTTGTGGGGCTGGTCAGGTTCGACATATACAAAAATTTTCAAAAAAGACGACGAAACGTAATAGTGCTTGTTGAATAAGCTAGGAAACCCAAATTTTTCAACGCACGACCTCGTACACGCACTCGGACTTGGCGTCTTTTACTGGCAGTCCCGGCCGATTCGTCGCGTGAGATTTATCTCTTTCTAGCGCTTCCTCAAAAGACCGAAGACGAAGAAAGTGAGTATGAAGCGTAGCAATTTTGCGAAAGTAAACTGGAAGAGGCCGGATTCAAGAATATAAGCTTACCTGAGGCCGGTACTGAAGCTTAACTTTAGATGCCTGACCTGTACTCACTGTTAGCTCAGTATTTCCAGTTGCTCGAACCGCTTCAGCCAGTGGCAATACGCCCTAAGCCCGTACTGCAGATTCTACGTGTCCAATACACCCTTAAAAAGATTTAATCGTGGCCTGCGTATCGTTTTCTGTTTGTATTGCCCTTTTATATGTTTTACAAAGTAATTCAGATCGGTCTTTTCGAGGTTCAAGCCCATAGAATCTAAAAATCCGGCATAAACCTCTTCAGGAACTCCAGAATATTGATAAATGCTTGAATCGCAGAACTCAATTTCGAGCGTTGATGCTTCTTTATCGTATCCGATGGCTCTAACGCTCACTGAGATTACGATTTCACGATCCATTGCTCTTACTCCCATTTAGACTTATTTATCTTTTTCCAAAGAAAGAACTTCTTAAGTCGCAACTATACGACGATGAGTCAAACGCTTATTTTGTGGAATATGCTCTTCGATCCAATGATTTTTTTGCCACCTTAACTCAGTGAAAAGGGTCTTAACCGTAAGTGCTCTTCTGTTAGTTGATAGCTCGGAAACCACTCAGTAATTTCTTAAGTATTTGTTTAAGCAGTGTTGCGAGGGAGAAAAAATATAACTAAAGTTGCATATATCCATTGATCTCAAAACTGAAGGAGCGTGATTGCGTGGCAAAAGTGCTTTTGAACGTTTTCGTAGATTATGAAACCCTTGGACGGACGATCAATATCCTTACCGAGCAGGGTGTAACGGGGTTTTACTGTATTGAATACTGGGGGGTATCCCCACAGAACTGGACTGGCTTTGTTATAAAAGAGGAAGCTGAAATGGCCATCGAGGCGATACGAGACCATACCGAAAGGGCTGTGCAGGTTAATATGGTTGTAAAAGAGGCCCAAGCAGAGAATATTATACAAGCACTCGCTACTGGGCTTGCAGGCAAGCGCTACACGATTTTCAGGCTTCCAGTGGATTCAATACACGTAGCATCGCCGTAAGACATCGCAAATCGTTACGAGTTCTTGCGAAAAACGGTACGCGAGCATAGTTTGGCTGAAGGCCCTCTATTTTCCTACGTTGAGAAAAAAGCATTAAGTTCACTTTTGCAGTGCTAGGACTCATGTAAACCTTACCTTTATTAAGATGTGTGCTAACTCTCAAGTCGTTACTTCAACAGGGGGACATATGAAGAGGACTGTTATTGAAACTTCCAAAGGTGTTTCAGGAATTTCGCGACCGTTTAAGGCTATAATCGAAAAACTCGGCTTGCACGACGAAGATAGGATAATGTACGTCGGTTTACCCGGAGTCTGTACGCCTTTTATTGAATTGCTCGCATATGGGATCAGGAAGCTTAATATAGAGCAGGTATTCGTGCCCAATCTTGAACTAAGCTTAAGCAAGGCAGTGGTGCCTGTCGAAAACATTGGTATACAGTTTGGAGACCCTGTTGAGATTGAGAAGGTTAAGGTAGTCGTTGTTTTAGGTGGATTAGCGATGCCTATCTCACCTGTAGGTCGTGAGGAGGTTTCGTCCTTCCTAAAACGTGTGTTGTTACCGGGTGGGATCGTGATAGGCGTTTCTTTTATGAATATGTTTGAACAGGTTGGGTGGACTTCAGAGGTTCCATTTGACTTTTGGATTGACGCGACAATAGATCCTGTAAAGGTGGAACGCTTCTCGAGGTAACAGCTTCTTAAAGGGACTAAATTTCGCAGTGAGGTTTTAAGTAGCAATCTGAATGGACTTGACGAAATGGCAAAAGCGTTATCTGAAATTTTAAACCAAGCGCAAAGCGGGGATCGAATCGATGAAAACGATGCCCTGTATCTGCTCAATGTACGCGGAGCAGATCTTCATACTGTATTCGCTGCCGCAGATGCGGTCAGGCAGATGCGTGTCGGCGACAGTGTCAGCTACATTATAAATCGAAACATTAACTTCACTAACA
>CAYHCZ010000063.1:8440-9001 GCA_964355295.1 uncultured Methanomicrobia archaeon | reverse complement strand
AACTGGTCGAGCACTTCTTTAAAAGTTTTGCTGCGGCTACGTCCGCATAATCGTTCTTGTAGTCCGCTAGTCTCAGTATGAGCTCATCGACTTCGACGTGATCGTTCATAGTATTATGAAATAGAGGTGGTGTCTGCATAACGATTGACGAAGAGCCGTGCGGAAGTAGTAACAGGAGTGCATCGCACTCTTTGAACCCTTACCCCCTGCAATAGCAGGGATTTGCGGCCCGCAGGATAAGGTAACAGCTAAACGAACAACGAATACTAACTGCCGTTGTCCGTCCTACCTATAGCGCCCCTCTCTCGCCTATATGCTCCCTCTCGATCGTACTTGTCTTAGCCTCTTCGTCGCATCAGGAGCGCTGTTGCGATGATGGCCAGTATAACGACGATAATAAACGCAAGCACGATAAGCAGTAAGTCAGACCCAAGTCCGGTCGTAGTCCCGACTTCTGCAATGGCTTTTTCTGCTGCTTCGACAGGGTTCTGACCCGATCCGTCTCCGTTTGACCCTCCGCCACCACCGACCGATGATGTGGGGCCTGCTGTGGCACCTCCG
>CAYHCZ010000063.1:0-8340 GCA_964355295.1 uncultured Methanomicrobia archaeon | reverse complement strand
GGGTCTGTTGTGGCACCTCCGGGGTCTGTTGTGGCACCTCCGGGGTCTGTTGTGGCACCTCCGGGGTCTGTTGTGGGTATATGAAACGAAGGTGGAGGTATAATGTGATATATCGTTGGTTGAACCGCCGTTGGCACTGTCGAAATGTGAAATGGATTAGTCGTCACTATATGTAAGTTTGGATCTACCGTTGCAAAAGCACCCAATATGGGAACCGGCGTTAAAAAAGCAATGCCAAACACGGTAAGAGTCAACACCAAGACCATTGCGAGTACAACTGCGCTTTTTGTAGTTTGATTAATAAGCCACCACTTCTCTTTTTTACAGCTGCCGCTGAAAGATTTTTAGTTGAATAAAGATGCACGCCTAGTAATAAAGTTTGCGTCAAATAGAACGCCTCTTAGTAAAGCTTAGTATAGGTGAATTAGCAGCCCGATAAGGCGCTATAATAGAACTTTACACTAAAACGGCACGTTTGCATACACGTCTTGCAGGTCCTGATCGTTAAACCTCAAATAAACTGCCGTTGTGCTAATGTTAGAATGGCCCAGCACCTGCTGCAAGCGCCTTACCCCTTAGTTTTTCATGCCGATTATACCCTTGCATGAGTTCTTATTTCGGTGAATTAGGTCGCACGCTCACGACTGTTGATACGTCCAACTGTATTCGCGCTGCTGGTGTATCTGCACCTGTATCTGTTTGATAATTCGTCGGACCTGCTGCCGTGCGCTGTCGGGTAACCAGGCATCGTGCACGCGGTCTTGCAGATATCGGAACGCTTCCCAACTGGTCGAGCACTTCTTTAAAAGTTTTGCTGCGGCTACGTCCGCATAATCGTTTTTGTAGTCGGCCAGCTGCAATAGGAGCTCATCGACCAGGGCACAATCTTCGCGCACGCATTAGTGTAGTAAAACATGGGGTGTAAACGATTAGGAAGCGCGGTGTGGAAGTAGTCTTTTCTTACGGCACGTATCTTATTGGAAAAGCAGCGGTTTTTAATGCGGGGCAAAAATCAAAGGAAATCGAAAAAAGAAATAACAGGCTAGGAGATAAGGAATAGATAATAGGAACACGCTATGCCACCCTATCCTATTCGCGTTTTATAATCTGTTACAACTGGGAAATACTTGTCAAAGCTTAGGTAGAAGTCATACCCACAGCTATCACCAGCGCTACATACGTTAATTGTAACTTATTTACTTCCTATCCTATCATAATCGCCGATGTAGGCATGGTAGAGTGTATCTAAAGAGTTAGCATTTCCATAGCCAAGTTTCAGTGAGTTGTTTTTTTCTTGTGCAAATACAGCTCGTGCATCCTGTCGGTTGTCACAAAGCGTGTAAGTGATATTGTGCTGCCAGACTGTTAATTCCTTACTACCATCTTTGATGACTGCTGTGATGGACGACGTTTATGGATGGCTGCGAGACTTCACGTTTGACGACCCAGACTATCGGAAGAACTTCGAGCACAAGTTGCCTGCAGGAGCGTTCGCAGGGGGGTTTTTCCAGCGGCCGTTTGAGATCGCGTTTGCGTTCTTTTATACACTGTATCTGAAGCTCGTACACGAACGGGTAGACGATGAACGTCTCGTGTTCGATTTTGACAAAATGCTTGACCTAACACTCTCGAGGGCACCGCTTGAGTTTGTCGTCATGCACGCTGAGAAAAAGGGCGACACGTACTTGGGAAAACTCATCTGGTCCTTCAGGCAAACGGTGTACTTTTTCAGGCTTATGAATGCGTTTGACGAATCAGGGGTGGACGTTAAAGACGTAATGCAGCTATTGGTCGATTATTCTAAAACGCAGTTCGAACACAAGACCCTACTTCGAAACCGCGTCTGCGAGAGTATCTTGAAGCAGAATTCGATCGTCTCGCTCGTTGAATCGTTCTGCTTCAGCGCGGCTTTAACGTACTTGAAGCCGCTGGTTGACTTTGTGCTATGCTATGAGGACATCGTAAGAAAGGAGGATGCTATGAAACCGGAAGAGCAAGAGGCTGCGGTTAAACTCGGGAGGCAGATTGGCAAAACTGTGGGAGACGCAGCAAGGGAAAAGAGAGGCGCTGGAGGAGGCAAAGGCGACTTGTTCGCCCTGCGTAAGGTGCGAAAGAAGGTCGACTTCCTCGACCAAGTGAGCCGGCTCCAGTCTAGGTACAACCTCATCATCCCGCGGGACGTCTATGAGGGAAAGCTGACTGACGGCAACTTTGCCGAGTTTAAGAGCTTTTGTATGCTCGCCGCCCTGAACAGCTTCAACGCGGCGGCAAGATCTGGAAAGGAGGAGTGAGCATGACGGCAACGAAAAAGAAGAGCGCAAAGGCGCTCACCATAACGTATTTGGCGACGGCTTCGCTGGCAAGCCTTAACGGCTCGGATTCCGAGGCCGATAATATCTCGAGCATCAAGAAGATCGTAAAAGGCGAGGAACAGTACCCCTACGTCTCTGCGCAGGCCCTCAGGCGGGCGCTCCGTGACCAGCTTGGTGTATTGGGGTGGGAGCTCTCCGAGGCCGTTGCGGCGACCATCGCAAAGGGCGCGGCGACCACACAGCAGGAACCGGACAAGTACATCGACGATGACCTGTTCGGCTTTATGGGAACGGAAGAGGCGACGCGCGAAGCGAAGGGAAAAGCGACTAAGCGGACGGGACCCGTGCGCGTTTCCCCCCTCGTCGCGCTCGACAACTACGAGGGTGACCTTGACTTTGGCACCAACTACATGGCCGTAAAGGGCGGCGGGGACCCCAACATCTTTGAGACCGAAATTCACTCCGGGCTCTATCGGGGAACGATTCTCATCGAACTTGACCGGGTCGGACGCTTCGACAAGGACCAGGCTGACGGAAAGAAGATCCCGCCGGAGGTCCCGCCAGAAGGGAAGGCGGATCGCGTCGTCGGGCTCCTCACGGCACTCAAGAACTTGTGGACGTCAGCCCGCCAGGCCAGGTATCTCGCCGATATCGCCCCGAAATTCGTTGCGGGCGCGCTCCTCGCCGCGAAGAACCCCATCTTTCTTGAGGCGGTGCTCCCCACAAAGACGGACAACCTTGCCACCACTACCAACATCGGGATTAACCGCACGCTGCTCGAAGAGACGCTCGAGGATTACAAGCCAGAGCTCATTGAACACGTCTTCGGGGCCCGATCGGGGGTGTTTGCGGACGTGCCTGAGGGCACCACCACTATCGGCGGCGCGTTTACCACGATGTGCGAGTGGGTCACACAGCACTACGAGACCGAAGGCCAATAGCCCATGTTCATCGTCACGTTCGACGTCTGGGCGCAGACGGCGTCGTTTCGGATACCGGAACAGCACACCTTCCAGCCAACGCTGCCGCTTCCACCCATAACCACGCTTATCGGCTGGATGGGAGCCGCGCTCGGGCTGACCTTCGAGGAGGCGATGGCATTCAAAAAAGAGCACGCCATAGCGTTTGGGGTGATTGGTTCACACACAGGGGAGATGCGCGACCTGTGGAAATACACCAAGATCAAAGAGAGCGAGACCCTCAGGGACGTGCTGATCCGTGAATACCTGACCGATTTTGCGGCGACCATAGCGATTGGCGCCCCCGTCGAAGAGGTCGTAAACACCCTTGAAACGGCGTTTCACACTCCCGCGTATGCCCTGACGCTCGGCACGAGCGATGACCTCGTCAAGATCCGTCGCATAAGCGGTGTCGTGCGCGCAGAAGAGTGCATGCACGCCGATTTTGAAAACACCGTGCTATCAGGCGATAAGACCACCTTGTACGATCCAGCGATCGACCTGCGTGCCACCCCCGTGTCGTACACCATCCGAGCACCTCAGGTCGTCCTGCTTCCGACTGATTTCACCTTCGTAGGCGACGCGCGACGGGTGAGTTGCCGAGAGCTCTTTACGTTTGTGGGCTCCCCCATCACCCTAAAAGAGCCGATTCTCGCATATCGCGTAAACGGGAATCAGTTTGAAATGCTCCAATGACCGTCTTTTTTGCCAAACCTAACCAGACCTATCGCGAGCACGTTGAGGCCGTATACGCTTCATGGGGGCAGACGGTCGACGTAACGCGACCGCTCATAGAGCGGCTCGCACGGCAGTGCAATTTCTCCGTCGACGACCTGGTGCGTGCCTCACTCCTGACGGTCGCCTTTCACGACGTCGGTAAGATGATAGCGCCCTTTCAAGAGATGATGGCAACGATTCAGGCCGGCGAGGCCTACGATACCCGCCAGAATTATCGACACGAATTGGTGTCATTCCTCTACATCGCCGCTCAGCTCGAACGATCCACCCCGACGTGTAAGCCTCTCGTCCTCCTCGGTGCGCTCGCCGTCGCTGGCCATCACAAACTGCTCAACTCTGACCTCACCTCATTTGAACGGGAGCGCATAGCAGCGCCTCCGCGGCAGCTGTTAGCGGGCATCCGCGAAGCGTTCGGGGTGGCGACTGACCTTTTTGAGCGGGAACAAGGGCACCTTGTAGGCGAAAGCGTCGAGCGTTTACAGCAACTAGAGCACGCCGATCCGTACAAGAACGTTGCAGCGCTGATCCCGTACCTTTATAAGTACGTCTCAAAAGAAGGATTCGAGCGCTCGCGCCTGGTATACGCCCTGCTCAAAGGGATGCTGCATTATGCCGACTGGCACGGATCGGGAAAGGCGCCGGTCAACTACGCGCTGGAAATCGACCCCGAGACGTTCGTGCGCCACATCAGCGAACGTTGTGAGACTAAGGGCATCGCCTATGACGGGCTCAAGCCGTTTCAGGATGCGTGTGCCGCACACGACGGCCACCTCATTTTGAGCGCCCCCACAGGAAGCGGCAAGACCGAAGCGGCGCTCTTGTGGGCTCTCACCAACGTCGCTCGCATGCAGGGGGCCAAGGTCCTCTACCTCCTTCCGACCATGGTCACCGCGAACAGCATCTGGCAACGACTGGTCGACGTGTTTGGCACCGAAAACGTGGGACTGACGCACTCGACGGCAAACCTTTTCAAGGTGGCTCACGCGCGTGAATGCGGTGAGGAGGAGCAGGACCAATGGGTGAACCGTGCGAGTTACCTCTTCGATCAAACGTTTATGAAGCCGGCAACGGTTGCAACCGTCGATCAGCTGCTGACGGTCGGATTCAACGCGCTCCGTTGGACCGTTAAGGAGATAAACGCGGCAAATGCGGTGGTGATCGTCGATGAGATCCACGCTTATGACGGGTGGACGTTGGGGCTCCTCATCTCAACAATCCAGCATTTCTCACGTTTAGGCACGCGATTTCTGCTTATGAGCGCGACCCTCCCGACACACGTTCAATCTCTCCTTCAGAGCACGCTGCCCGACGCTGCATACATCGCCGACGACACCCTCGCATGCGAGCAGCGGAGCGCGTACTTCGTCAAGGATATACGCGTTCAAGAGGACACGGATGCCATTGCGCGCGCGGTAAGTGAAGGCAAGCGGGCTCTTGTCGTCGTAAACACCGTCAAACAGTGCCAGGAGTTAGCAGAACAGCTGTGCGAATGGGAACCCGTGTGCTACCACTCGCAGTTCATCCTCAAAGACAGAAAGCGGATCGAAGCAGACATCGCGCAGGCACGTCTGCTGGTGGCAACGCAAGTCGTTGAGGTCTCACTGGATATCGATTTCGACTGGCTGTTCACCGAATGCGCCCCTGCTGACGCACTCGTCCAGCGGGCAGGGCGGGTAAACCGCTACCGCGATCCGACCAGGGATAGCCGAGTATTTATCTATAAAGCGTCTAAGAAGGCCGACCGCATCTACGATTCAGAGTTCTTCTACGATCCTGTGACAAACACGTCTTTGATCGAGGCCACATATACGGCATTTAACGAGGCCGGATCAGCCATCAGCGAGGCGGACTTGCTCCGCATTGTCGAAACCGTTTATCAGCACTATGATATTCAAGGATCGGAGGCGTTTGTCGATGCCATAGCACAATACGCGCTCTCGCAAAGCGCACGCGCCGGTATCTTTGACAGCCGGCTCTTCGAGGACAAAGACGAGGTAACCCGCCGTGCCAAGTATGAAACCGCGTCAGTTGTCCCACTCTGCTACAGGGAGGAGGTGCTCAGTCTCCCCCCAGCGGAACGGCGCTGGTACGAAGTGAAGCTCCCGTTATGGTATGTACAAAAGCACCGGCACGAAGAAGACGACATCACGTTTTGCGACGTTCTCTACGACACAAAGCTTGGAGCGATATTAAGCAACGATTCGAGGAGGCTTGTTGAATCGGGCGAAGTCTGACTACGGCTTTTCAATCCTTGTTTTAGTGGATCAAGCTCTGCAACACTTTGGGATATGGCATGTCAAGCGGGACACGTTTGAGTTTCAATCCTTGTTTTAGTGGATCAAGCTCTGCAACTGTCAAATCCCGTCCCACCGCATATCATGTCAGTAGGTCTCAATCCTTGTTTTAGTGGATCAAGCTCTGCAACCTTCTTTTACCTTAGTCGTAGAAGGTGCCGGTTTTAGTTTCAATCCTTGTTTTAGTGGATCAAGCTCTGCAACAGCGTCGGTTATAGACCAGCTGCCACCTCCTACTTCGTTTCAATCCTTGTTTTAGTGGATCAAGCTCTGCAACAAAAGAGTCCCCAATAGGGCATTTTTCAAGATCGCAGTTTCAATCCTTGTTTTAGTGGATCAAGCTCTGCAACTCATCTGCGTTGCACCAGTGAACATTTTGCCAAAAAGTTTCAATCCTTGTTTTAGTGGATCAAGCTCTGCAACTGTGAAGCCGAAAAAGTATGCGGCCACAAAAAGTAGGTTTCAATCCTTGTTTTAGTGGATCAAGCTCTGCAACAGGCTAAAGAATGACTGAATATGGACTCCCGACATAGTTTCAATCCTTGTTTTAGTGGATCAAGCTCTGCAACCCGTCCAACGCGTCTCGAACACACTTCAGCTCATCAACGTTTCAATCCTTGTTTTAGTGGATCAAGCTCTGCAACCGCACGATACGAAACCACAAAAAACGGATGCGGGTGTTTCAATCCTTGTTTTAGTGGATCAAGCTCTGCAACCGCCAGTGTTCATAAACGACCAAAAGTGTCTACTCGGTTTCAATCCTTGTTTTAGTGGATCAAGCTCTGCAACTTGCGCTCCTTTTCGCGTTCCTGCTCTTCTATTTCGTTTCAATCCTTGTTTTAGTGGATCAAGCTCTGCAACCTGCCAGCATTTGCGTGGTGAAATACGGCGCTACCGTGTTTCAATCCTTGTTTTAGTGGATCAAGCTCTGCAACGCCAACGGCAAGCGACGTTGCGGTAACCGCACCGGCGTTTCAATCCTTGTTTTAGTGGATCAAGCTCTGCAACAGAAAAGCAGCACGTGGGCTCTTGTAAGCGACGGTAAGGTGTTTCAATCCTTGTTTTAGTGGATCAAGCTCTGCAACCCTGCCTCATATTGCTCCTTTTCGCTCATAACCTTTGTCATAATACTCTTTCACAGACTGCTGTGTACTGATGTCATTTCTATCTAGGGCTTTAAATACTTCAGAACGCCGAGCAAATGACCACTTCCCGTACGTGCCTCCCGATTACGCGGGACTCTTTTGTGAATTGACCGAAGGAGCCCGCTTGGTCAAAACCAGAACGTGCTTGCGTTGAGGCGCTCGAAGCTACCTTCAAAGCATATCTAATGCGCGAAGCAACGTGTTGCGTCGAAAAAATGCGTGTTTCGGTCAGTACCGCCGCTTATTGTTGCATTAAAACCTGTCGCCTGCGCGACTTTGAAAAGAAACGCATTAGAATGGCGTCTTATCATAGAGCTCTTTGATATCGCGATCGTTAAACCTTAGATACACCGCCGTCACGTTCAAACTCGAATGCCCGAGCACCTGCTGCAGCCGTCGTATATCCCAACCGTTTCGTACACAATGTATCGCATACGAATGTCGGAAGGTATGAGGGTGCACGTCTTTTCCAATGATGTCACCGTAGCGCTTGACGATGTTGCGCACCTGTCGTTGTTTCAGGGTAAAAATAGGTCGATCCTCAGGGAGTTGTTGTGCAGAGATATATTTAGAGAGCATTTCAAGCGTCTCTTCGTCCAAATGAACCCTCCGCTGTTTCCCTCCCTTAGCTTTCGTTATGTTGACTACGCCGTTGCGAACTTCAATGTCGCTGGGTTTAATGTTGAGCAGCTCATTGACGCGCACGCCGGTTCGCCACAGCACGCGGAGCATGAGATAGTCCCGCTGGCTGCACTGCTGTGCCGCTGCAAGTACGTCATAGATCTCCTCCTTTTCAAGGTAGTCGGTGATGTTCTTCATCTGTATTGCCGAAAATTTTAGTTATCGGCAATAACGGTTGCTATTTTGGACTGTAATCTGTTCGCAAGCATTG
>CAYHCZ010000062.1:0-9064 GCA_964355295.1 uncultured Methanomicrobia archaeon | reverse complement strand
CGCCGATGTCTTCGCGAGTGATGATCCTCTCAGTAAGCGCTTTTTTGACTTTCTTCGTCTTCGGTCGTTCAAGGAAGAGCTTAAACGAAACGTATCGTGGGTCGATGTTGGTTTGGGCCAAGAAATTGAGGAATCCGACTGCGAAACTCAGCACTTTTGAATGTGAATCTGCCGAGTTGTATTTTTCGAGAACAAATGTCCTAAGGCGTGTCATCGTCTGGTGCGAGATCTCGCCTCCGGTCGATTCCCACAATGCTTCTGAAGATCGAGTGATCCAATCCTTTGATTTGTCCGCAAGACCTTCACTGCGGTAGGTGACATAAGACTCAAGTTCGGCTTGTGTAAAATTAAGAACGAGAGGGGGGAGTGTGTTATGATCGTGGGCAGTGCTTGTAGGCTCATCAGCAGCTGAGCGATCTTGAAGATGAACGATGACTTGTCTGTTCTCTTCGACTCCACCACTCTGCGACTCTTTTTTGGCGAAAAGATCTGGAACGACTTCGCTGGATATCCGAATATCGAGAGGGCGTGCCCCCGACTTAGGCACGGGTAAAGAGATCTCCTCCGGCGTTTCCCCTGATGCTGGAATGAGGTTGACTATCTCTACGGCGCCAGGCTTCAGGCGTTGGACTTTCTCGTGTCTTGGTGAAGCTTCCCGATCTTCAACATTATCAGGAATAAGTTCTTCAGCAAGGAATTCGCGTGAGTGGCTGTTTCCGTCTTCATCGGTGAAATAATAAATTTCAGAGCCACTTTCAACCTCATCTTCGGGCGCCAGATCAACACGTTCTTGCCAAGTTAGATCGGGCTCATCACTTACAACGTCAGAGTTGTGCAACTTTTCGCCAAAGTTGTGCAACTTTTTATCCTTGTTGTGCTTCTTTTTCGCCATTATCCTCGCATCCGAGAAATTCCAAATGGAAGGCTCTAATATATCCGATTGTAAAAAGAGCGATGGGCTCGAGGCGATTCGAACGCCCGACCTTCGCCGTGTAAAGGCGATGTCATAACCAGCTAGACCACGAGCCCGCAGATACCCTTATCTTATGTTCGTATATTAAGGTTCTCACTCACCACGAGTGCCGCTCCGCAAACTGCGGCTTCCAATCGTTCAAGAGCTTAGTTTAAGCCTTTTTAGCTAATCAAAAAGATTATTACTCTGCAGCTGGGGGTGCGCTCGTAATCTCATCTCCCCAACCCATCATCATCTCGTACATATCGATGGCCTTGAGCAGTACTGGTTCTGTGTAATCCCCAACCTTGCAGGCCCACCAATACGGCTCTCCTCTACGTTCGATTACGAACTTGGCCGTCTCGTCCTTCGCAAGGGTGAAATCCTTAGACTCATCGAGGACGATCTCGCCACTTCCCTTGAGCCGTTCGACAAGCGGCTCCATCTGTGTTGAAAGGAGGAGTCTAATGCCATTCTCCGATCCCACTTCGAGCAATAGGTTGCTCTGTGTGCCGATTGAGAACAAGCGAAATCGCATGCCCTCAGGTTCTTTTTGCGCGCCGCCTCGGTCGATGAAGTTATGCTTTTCCATCTGATCTTCGATTTGTGGTGTCGTTAATTCTGCCATTGTATCACCTCAACAGTGGTACCTTATAATGCGATCATCGCAAATAAAGGCCTATCTGTTTGCACCCGCACCTTCGACTGGGTCACATGTCGACGTAGCTCTTCGAAAATAGTAAGCCCAGGCAGCGCTTCGCCCCCATCCTTGTTACGCTCGTGCATCAATGCCACAAGCGGCGCGCTGCCTTTACCGGTGTTGATGCCGATTTGTTCGGCCTATATTGACGGACTCAGCGTCGAGGATCCTCGAGCAAACTATGATGTGGCGCTCATATCACAGAGCTCAGCTCAATAGGACTCATAGCTGAAAGACCTCGTGCTTAAGCTAACAGCGCTAGAGCTTCTGACCAGTGTCAAGAACGTAAAAGCAATCACGATAACAAACGGCCTGTTAAGAGGCAACATCACTAGGGCAGTGCTAGCACACAACGAAGATATCGTTTTACGGGCGTATCGCTCTTTTAATGACAGGACGTGAAGTCAATCTCATAAGCCATGCTTCCTAAAAGATGCTGCTGGACTCGTGGCGGATTCTCGACCCGTGCGCCTATCGGCTTTTTACATTATCGCATTACGGTGAGTGATCGTCAGCACCGCAATTATCCGCTTCAGAAGTATCCTTCAGCAGCGAGCATCTCAGCGTTGAGTATAGAGGCCCCGGCGGCCCCCCTCACGGTGTTATGGCCCATCAGCGTGTACTTTATGCCTTTAACGACGTCACGCCTTACTCTGCCGACGGTAACGCTCATTCCGTCATAGACGTCACGATCAAGCCGAGGTTGGGGGCGATCGTCCTCCTCTCTGACGATTACTGGTCGTTCCGGGGCAGATGGTAACCCCTTCAGGGGCGGTAGCGAGGCCATAGCCTTTTTCACATCCTCAGCTGATGCATCAACATCCACCCACACCGATTCGGTGTGTCCATCGATCACCGGGACGCGGTTACAGATCGCGCTGACCGTGATGTTGGCATTGGTGACCTTTTTTCCGTTAAACGCACCCAGAATCTTCGGTGTCTCGGTCTGCATCTTCTCCTCCTCTCCACCGATGTAAGGCACGACGTTATCAAGGATTGCCATCGATGAAACGCCAGCGTAACCCGCGCCGGAAACCGCCTGCATTGTCGCGACCTTAACGTCAGTAAGCCCGAGCTGCATGAGCGGTTTAAGCGTCATAACGAGCACGATGGTGGAACAATTCGGGTTAGTAACAATGAAACCGCCCCAACCGCGCTGCTCTTTCTGTATCTTGATCAAGTGCGCGTGATCTTTGTTGACCTCGGGAATGAGGAGGGGCACATCGTCGAACATCCTATACGAGGCGGCGTTGCTCGAGACGCCAAAGCCGTCGCTGGCATACTCCGCTTCCACTTTTTGTGCGATGTCGGCTGGAAGGGACGAAAAGACCAGTTTCACGCCGTCAGGCATGTCCTCTGCTTTGGTCGGTATGACGCGAAGGTCCCCGATGTTTTCAGGTAACGGCGTGCTCAGACGCCAATCAACTGCGTCCTTATAACTCTTCCCTGCGCTCCGCTCAGAGGCAGTGACCGCTCCAACCTCAAACCATGGGTGGGTTTCAAGCAGTTGACAGAATCGCTGTCCGACTGCCCCGGTGGCGCCAAGCACGCCGACTTGTATTCTCTTTGACATAAGCTCCTTACTAACGCGATAACTCCCAAGCAGACGTCCTGTGTGCCACGCTATACACACGCTTTGACGCCAACAACAATAACCGCGTCAGCGACCTCTATCGGCTCATGAAAAGGCCTTCATATAACCCTTTTGGTCAGCAGGCGGGAATCTCAAATTAGAGGTCAAGCTATAAGCGTTCAAACACCTGCGTATGCTGGTGAACGTGAACACAGAAGGACGATCGAAAGGACTTTGTTTGCGCGGAACCATAAACTCAGTGCGCATTATGAAAATACAACCCAACTGGTATTGGGGCCTCATCGGCCTGCTTGGATTCTTGGGGGGACCCCTCAACCAGCCACTTTTCTACATTTTCTTCGTTTTCTTCTTGTTCTTTATTCAACCCAGGAAACCAACGCCCATCGAAACCTAAACGTTGTTGCGCTAATAGCCACAACCGACATTGGCAAGTTGATAACGTGGCACTTGTTTATTATAAAAGAGCCTGCGTAGTGTTTGGTTACTCCTTGGTAGGAGGGGTAAAGATAGACGACGAAAGCAAAACAAGCGAGTTAGAGTAACACATGGAGAAAATAGGGAACGTGCTCAAAGAACATTTTAACACTCTGTACGTCGTAAAAATGCGTTCAACGCCTTAAATGAACGTATAGATAAATTAGCGGTGCGGCACACACGTTTCAGGTCGTTCGGAGCGGGACGAACGAGCGTTTAGATACGCCAGAAAAGAAGTTGTGAACGTGACGCTCGATTCTGACGCTGCAGCGACGGACATCATTTCCGCAATACCAACTCTAAGAAAAAATTGGAAAGATTAAGGAGCGTTATACATACCTTAACTACATTTCAAACGAAAAAAGGTGTGTAAAATGAATCCAATCGTTAAGATGCTGAAACGGTACATCAACATGCCGTTGAAAAAAGCATTGCCTTTGTTATTTATCGGCGCACTCGTTTTGAGTGCAACCACGGGCTGCACTACTAACACTGCGACGCCGACGCCGACGGTTCAAGCTACAGCTATGCAAACGCCTGCGGCAACGACAACACAAGGATCGGGTTCCAACAACGAGCTATCGCTAACGGTTACACCAAAGGGGGAGGCCACGACCATTGGGGTGCTCTCGAAAGCTGACAATGGCAGCAAGTTCGTCCTCTACAATGCGGTATTAAAAAACATTAATGTAAAAAATCTGGATGTTAACCCATTTTGGTTTGATATGCGCCTTTCAAATGGCAGCTCTGAAGGGCTTGATTTATTTGCAACGGTTGAAAGTCCGGGTTACTTTAAGTTGACTAATGATACACAACCAGGGGACACCGTCAACGGAACCATCGTCTTCCAAATATCGCAAACTGCAACGCCTGTCTCCATTGAGTACGATGACTTGACACATAATGTGACTGCGAAGCTGTAGCGCCCTGGCTTTAGACGAGATCACGATCCGAGGCTCAGAACGAGCGATGTGTCGGGATAGAAGATCAGTTCGTTGTTAATATCTTCGATAAGCATAGCATATTTGGTGGGGTAGGTGATTCCGAACTGGCCGTCGTTCCTTTAGGTCCGCTGACGTCCTCGTAACCAAATTTGAGGGAGACGAGGGCTTTTATGGGTTAATTCCCCACTCATTCGTTTATTACTAACAGTCACACTCTCTTTGCACGCGTATGCAGTGAGGACAAACCACCACCGGTGAAGCACTTCTACTCCTTTGAATCGTCTTTTGCAACAACAGCTTAAAAAAGAAGGAGTAGAACTTAACGTCCTTTAAAGGCGTTACAGCTCTACTTGAGGTTGATCTGAACCCCTCCAATCCTTGGTACGATCCAGTTGTATATAAGTGCTTCAATAGCCGCTCCGACGAAACCAACAATGAAACCAAGTATCGGCATTAGGATTATCACTAGAATTGCCGCGAATACTCCAGAGACTCCCGAGAAACCGGGAACTGTACCGAGTGAAACGCCAATAGTCAGAGCCAAAAATAGGCCGTATATGAAGAATATTGCTGCAGCTATCGCTCCGACAACTTTACCTAATTGGACAACAGGAATGTATGTTATCTCTTTGAGCTGTGTTGTGGGGATACTTGGCGGCATTACTTGAGTGGCTGCTGCGAGTGTAGCACCGCAGCTCTCGCAGAACTTCGCGCCGGGTCGCGCTAGAGCGCCGCATTGCGCGCATTTTTCTTCGTTCATGTTTTTCACCTCCTTTCCCAGTACATAACTAGCATATATCTTTAATCTTTTCTTGTAGTTCTGCTGATTTATATCTTTTTAAGCGAGTTTCCCGGCTTCAAAAACGAACAAAAACAAGCAGGCGAGTAAAATGAGCGCTCACGGACGTACGACTGGGAGGGACATCTACGAGTATGTCCGTGCTAATCCGCACTAAAAGAAGAAGTATCCTCGTGCTTAGAGGTACTAAAATTCAGATAAATAATTCTTAAATACTTTAGTGATGCGTTACTAAGCATGAATCAGGCGCCTCCGATAATTTTAGTAGTAGTACTGATGTTTTTATCATCTTCAATCGTCGCAGTGGTTCCCGTATCCGCGTCCACCCAGGAATTCCAATCAGCATCAATTGTTGCCTGGGGACCTACGAGTGGGGTAGTTAACCAAGATTCCTCACTGTATGTGCGCGTGATGATCGATGGCAACCCCGCAAGTGCACAGGTGAGCTTTACGATGAATGGGAAGCCAGTCGTTAATATTAATTCTGGCTCAGAGATTGGATACGTTTTCACAGACAATACGGGTGTAGCGCAGGTGACCCCCTGGCATTGGGGGGAAGCAGGGACGTATATATTCAAAGCTTCAGCATTCGTAAAGGTTTTAGGCCAGACCGTAGAGAAGTCGTGGACTTGTGTCGTAAGTGACAAGGGTAGCGCTGCGACTCCCACCGCGGCCCCCACCGCAGCTCCCACCGCGACGGCCACACCACAAGCAACCGTTCCCAAGTCAACGCTAACGCCAACGTCAGCCCCACAAGCTACCACCATCATAAACGTTTACGTCCCACCCACAACAGTTATCAATCAGGTAATCCCGGGTACGGTCACGCAGGGCACGGGCCCGTGGGAAAATCCTCGCGTTACGGTGAAGAATCCTGGTCCTGACAAGTTGCGCACAACCATCCTTGACTTTGCGAAAAACCCCGAGGAAAATACGGCGCACTACGACGAACAAGTGAAGGCTGCTAACGCCGACGGGTGGACACTCTCGGCCAGGGGCGAGAAGACGTATGGCGATGCGAGCAAGGACTACCGTTACTCGAGATTCACGAAGGGTACGAGCACCCTACTCTTCGCTGCACAGGGGAATAACTCGACTGAGAAAAACTACGATATACCGGGTGACGTCCTTATCACTGAGACGGAGGAAACGTTTGCGGCTTCGGCTACTACATCGATCGGATCATTGCTTGGCTTGCCAGGATTTGAGGCGGTGTACGCGGTAGCGGGGCTTTTGGCTGTTGCGTATGTGGTGATGCGACATCGGAAGTAACCTCTAAACCACGAGCGGGGAGCCCGATATGTTTTCCGTGTTGTATGACGCCGACGGGAGATAGAGCAGGGGCATAAATCAGCAGCAGTACTGTCGCCGCTGCGGGCATGTCGCTCGTGGGGACGGCCCCGCTGACGGACATAGGACTGGGGGGTATATCAAGAGTATTTTTAGGTAATTATTAATAATGCTAAAAATGTTTTATACGCATTATGTCAGTTAGGACTGGGATCACTTCGCTTGTTGTGACCATAGCGCTGTTGACGTCTGCGGTTTCGGTGCTAGCCACCCCGGTTTTATCACAAGTTACTGACCAGCCGTTTTACGACGTCGCTAGTTATTCTTATGATCCTCAGCCAGCGATTGCTGGGACACCAACGACACTGTATGTTACAATCGAAATGGTGACACAAGCCAGCACGACCAGCCCCGCCCCAGCTGGCACACCTGTCTACTTCTCTATCCCTAACTTGGACCCCATAAAAGCGTACACCGATTCTAACGGGAGAGCCTCGATAACCCACACGTTTGACCCGGGGACTTATACC
Organism: uncultured Methanomicrobia archaeon; assembly: GCA_964355295.1. Classification (GTDB taxonomy): domain Archaea; phylum Halobacteriota; class Bog-38; order Methanoflorentales; family Methanoflorentaceae; genus Methanoflorens. Next base: position 1,781 of record CAYHCZ010000062.1, on the reverse strand, counting down.
ATCCGTTGGTCGACACCAAGTGGTGGCAACATTAAGAGCCAAACCGTAACAGTGGTCGCAGCTACGACTCCCACTGCAGCTCCCACCGCGACGGCCACACCACAAGCAACCGTTCCCAAGTCAACGCTAACGCCAACGTCAGCCCCACAAGCTACCACCATCATAAACGTTTACGTCCCACCCACAACAGTTATCAATCAGGTAATCCCGGGTACGGTCACGCAGGGCACGGGCCCGTGGGAAAATCCTCGCGTTACGGTGAAGAATCCTGGTCCTGACAAGTTGCGCACAACCATCCTTGACTTTGCGAAAAACCCCGAGGAAAATACGGCGCACTACGACGAACAAGTGAAGGCTGCTAACGCCGACGGGTGGACACTCTCGGCCAGGGGCGAGAAGACGTATGGCGATGCGAGCAAGGACTACCGTTACTCGAGATTCACGAAGGGTACGAGCACCCTACTCTTCGCTGCACAGGGGAATAACTCGACTGAGAAAAACTACGATATACCGGGTGACGTCCTTATCACTGAGACGGAGGAAACGTTTGCGGCTTCGGCTACTACATCGATCGGATCATTGCTTGGCTTGCCAGGATTTGAGGCGGTGTACGCGGTAGCGGGGCTTTTGGCTGTTGCGTATGTGGTGATGCGACATCGGAAGTAACGCTCTAGACACGATTATGTACGTTCAGATCCCGCACGTGACTGATATGCAACATGGGGCAGTTTGTTAGACGTAATCACAAAAAGACTTATCCGCTAAAGTGAAAGAAATACCCGATTTAGAGGTGAACGGATGAACAAAAAAGTAACCATTGCCCTTGTTGGGCTTTTGCTTGTCGCTGCAACGTTTGCAGCTGGATGTACTTCCTTACAACAACAATCCACTCCGACCCCAACTTCGAGCCTGTTTAACTCAGTGACACCGGTGTCGACAGTAAAAGCGACGCCCACGCCTACAGCCGGTCCTAAGGATGTTGCGGCGTACTTCACGGGTATACTCACAGATATGAAGTTTGCGATCAGGCAACCATTAGCGCATAGTATCAACTCGATCGGAAACGACGTCTACCGTGGCACCGTAGCACGTGGGACGACGACTGCAAATGTGGAAATTCAAACTTACAATGATATTTATGACACGCAGCAGGGGGCGCAATCTTACAAAAACAACTATGTCGGACAAGGGTACGTGCAGCGCGAAGATCAGTCTACTTATTGGAGCGGCACTACACAAACCGGTGAGGCCTGGATCATTGTCGACACGACGGATATGTACGTTATGACGTTTTGGTACTAGCTTGATTTGCGCGGGTGATCATTGGTGAAGTGGCTTCTTGTGATGTGCTGCATTAATTAGATCACACGGATGATGAAACGCCACCTTACCCCGCCACGATGAGAGCGCTGCCGCTAGTTTTTATCGTTGTTATCTTAGCGTCTAGCACAACAGGTTGTGGTCGAGGTTTGAGGACTGCCAAACTTCATATTCTGGCTATAAGGGTTGTACGATAACGTATTATGAATTGCGAAACAGACGCTTGTTGGGATTTTTTAACCGACGAGCTGACTTGCGTTGCTTTCGAAAAAACCAACGGCAGGTGGTGCGTCTCTCTCCACATCAGAAGGTGTTACTAGAAAGCGTTTACAGCAAGGAAGAAAGCAGTTGCCAACTGAGGTTTATCGGGAATTTAACAACATCATACGCTTTAGCGGTCGTGAGCAGGTTTCGCATAAGACGCTTTTAGCACTCATCGCTGAATTGGAGTTGTACGGCTA
>CAYHCZ010000061.1:0-9088 GCA_964355295.1 uncultured Methanomicrobia archaeon | reverse complement strand
GAATCGCTTTGATTTGACTAGATCCAGCGCGTTTTATAGTCAAAGCCATTGGCTTGAGGTGAACTTTGAAGCCGTCTTGTGTAGTTACGATAATGTTTGATTCTACGAGACTTGTTCGTCTTTTCACCAAGCTTCTTAAGTAATCACGCGTAAGCTCATGTCCTGTGAACCTTGTGTGTGCGGATTCACCACTGACGTCGTTCACTTTAAAATGCATCTTCACGTTCTGCTTTCCGAGGTCGTTTGTCAGCTCACCGAGAGTTGTGTCCATAATCCTTCCAATTAATTTGGCAGGATCATCAGCGGGAGTGGATCCTATACTCATTTTACCGAAGATTTCGGGGGTAACTACGTCAAACCATTTCTTTGCTTTCCAGCCTTCAGCTTTCTTCCTTGTCTGTTTTCTCGCCATCAAAATGCTCCTTTTATAAACTTAACGATACTGAATTAATTTGACTGCGCTTTTTTAAGCTCATTGCGACTCTTTTTTTAAAAGTTCAACCGTATATAAATAATCATACCATATAACATTTTTTCAAAGGAACTGTATCCCCTCTGGCAGCTTTCCAACAAGCTTAGCGAATTTCGGAGGCCATGATTCAATATCTAAACCTTTTTGCGCAAAAAAAGCAGCAGCCCATCTTTCCAATCCAATACCAGAACACCCCGACCATAATTCCCCTTTTTGGGTTTTTACGTTAAAACCTCGAGGATATTTGTCGCCATTTACGCTTACGTTTTGAAATTCAAGCCACTCGCTCTCAACACGTTCACCACGGTACGGTAAGTATGCCTCATAATCTATAGTGCCAACCGTAAGATCAGATGAAGCGTCAATTAGTCCTTCTTGAGCCATAAACCAAGGCGTAACGCGTGCCATTCTCCATTCGAGATCTAAGACTTCATTAAAAATGTGCGTGTAGCGCTTTTCAAGTTTCTGGGCTTCTTCAGCTACTTGGTTCCGGTCTCCGACCCAAACGATTTCAATTCGGTGAAACTCGTCGACGCGTTCTATACCGTGTATGCCACCACTCTCATAGCGATGCGACGTGCCCGATTGATCGAACACCTTCACCGGAAGCGACTGCGAGGAAATCGTTTCGCCTTGCATGAACGGCCAAAAAGAGGGACATTGAGCATAACACATGCCACCAAGGGGCGCATCGATTTTTTCCTTGATCAACGTTAAGGGAATCTCGTTAGTGACTTTGTAATAATCAGTTACTTCTTCCCAATACTTAGGATCACGCGTTTTGGGGCTAGAAACGTAGTAAATTTCTGGATAGACGCCGCGTGCATGTCCAGATCGTTTCCAGACCTCCCACGGAACCATCTTAGGAAAAATCATCTCTGAGTAGTCTAGCCGTTCGATAATCTCCTTTTGAATGATTCTCTTAAAGGTGCTGAGGACCTTCGTTATCTGAGGGCCGAAGATCCATTGTCCTCTACTCATCCCGTGCTTGATCCATTGGCGCTTTTTTAGTTCCTCAGTAGGATCGAGTTGAAAGTGGACCGTTTTTTGTGGGCTTTCCCAAACCAACTCCCAGTTCTCAAGTTTTGTTCCATAGAGTTCTTGTTTGATCTTCTCCTCGACAAGACTCACGATTCGGTCCGGGATTTTCTTCTCTACGTCTTGTTCGTCAACTAAAAGCTTTAACGTAAGCAGTTTGTTTTCGAACGACACTTCTTTCACAAACGGCAGTTTGAGATTCACTGGAGTTTCGGCTTCAATTCGAATCGTAAACTCGTCAATATCATAGCCTCTGATACCTATCTGATATTTAGACCCCATCACCATTCCTAAGGCTTTTCGAAAGCGCAACAGTGCGTCATGCGCTCGAGTATATCTGCCGCTTACGATTCTTACATAAAGCTCATTGGCGTGTGTATGCCATTCGATTATCCTTCCTGCTTCATTGACAGAGTTGCTAGGCACGCCTTTAATGAAAAGTACGTTGTTTGCAGCTTCTATTGCTTTTTGCATTTCGGAATCTGCTTGTTTTGGGATATTATCGCTGAACTTTAGATGAGCTCTCAAATCAAACTCCATGCTGTATACCTTATCTATCATCTCCAAAAGGAGTCACTTTAAGCTTTAAATGTATGATTTTTGTTACGCTAGCGCTTATGAATACGAGCGCCGTAGTATCTATATATCCGATTCGGCCGTACCGACATATTCTGCAGTCCGAATATGAACACTAAGTTCTTAACTATAATGCTTTGTAGTGAACAGATCTCATATCAACAATTACGTGCTCTGCAGTTTAATTCTTGAATATTTTTTAGTAATCGATGCAGAACACCTAAGTGTGCAAAAAGCTGCTGCCGTTTAAAACTCAGCTGTGAGTGTTGATTTAACTAACTCTACTATCTATTTGCATTTGCATTACAAAGAGTCGCTATTGATTATTCCTTAAAAAAGTTTATATTGTTGTCAAGCTTACAATCGTTAATTGTTTATAAGGCAACATCTTATTGTTAATATTTGTTGGAGGTCATATACTGCGATATCTATTCTCTAAGAAGCTAATAGAGTCTGAGCTACGCAATCCGACAGAGGACTTTAACTTAGAGAAGCAAAAAATCGAGTATCGAAAAGAGCTCCTCACCAGCCGAGCGTGTCGAATCAATGTCAAACGATCAGAGAGGAAGAAGCAGTCACAAACTGGTATGGGGTACTCAGAGTTAATTGAGTTATCAGCAAAGAATTGCTACTTTTGTCCCACTAACATAAAGACGGCCACACCAATGTTCCCTTCGAGTCTAGTGCCTGAGGGTAGACTCAAAGTAGGTGAAACGACGGTCTTTCCAAATTTGTTCTCTTTTGCGAAATATCATGCTGTAGCAACGGTGTCGAGAGAGCATTTTTTAGGGATTGACGAGTTTACATTGAAGCAGATTCAAGATACTGTTAAAGCAAGCATAGATTACTTCCGCGCGGTTGCGTTAAGCGAGAAGAAAGCCGTTTACCCAATCTTCAGTTGGAATTTCTTACCACCAGCAGGTGCGAGCGTCATCCATCCGCACGTTCAACTTACTGTAGATAAGCAACCGACGAACCTAGCTTGGCTATATTTATCAGCGTGCAAAAATTACTTCAAGAAACACAAGGAAAATTATTGGACGCACTTGCTTGAAATTGAGGAAAAAGAGGGAGATAGGTTTTTGGGGAAGATTGGCAGCCTATCTTGGATCACAAGCTACGTGCCTCTTGGCAATGATGAAATCTGCGGGGTGTTTCACGACATCTCATCATTATACGAGCTTGATGAAACTGCCATTTCCGACTTGAGTAAAGGACTAAAAAGAGTTTTTACCGCTTATTCTTTATATGGCGTACATAGTTTCAATTTAAGTACGTTCTCAGCTTCGGGGAAGGATGAGAGCTTCAGACTCGTTGTGCGCATTATCGCTCGGCCATACCCGCAGAGCTATTACAATAACGACTCAGGTTTTATGGAACGACTTCATGAAGAGGTTATCGTCGAGTCTATGCCAGAAAAAGTCGCGTCCGACTTGAAAGAGTACTTCGGGTAGCTTAATCTTCGGACAATAAAACCATATCGTTAAGGGATTTTACGCCGAGCTTGTCAGATGATTTCACGATGCCTAGATCACCCTCTATAAAAAAAGCTGGAATCTCAATTATCCCTTGTCTGTAAGCTAGATAAGCTCGGTGATGTCCGTCAATGATATGATAATAGCGACCTTTTTTAGCTACGACGATGGGATAAACCACTCCTCGCTTGAACTGCTGTTCGCGAAGTGAGAGTTCTGCTGGATCCAAGAGCTTTTGAGTAGGGATTAGAGATGCGACTTCAACGCGCGTATGTTTAAGAGTGACGTTTGGGTGAAGCGTTTGAAAAAACGTGAATATGCGCTCAACGTTCTCAGAAATGACATTCTCAATACTCGCGCGAAGCATGTCAGTTGCGGTCACGATGCCAACAACGTGCTCACCGTCAACGATGGGGACGTGATGGATATGGTTGTAAGCCATTATACCTGCGACGCTAACGATGTCATCATCGAGTTTTGCAGTAACTGGGTTAGCCGTCATGAGTGTTGCGATTTTTTGGTGCGGCTTAGCGAGAATAAGGTCGGCACTGGTAACAACTCCAACGATTCTGTCATCGATGACGACGGGAAACCCCTGATGACCGGTTTTTGCTATGAGGGTGAAAGCATCTTCTACAGTCGCGTCTGGCTTTAGTTTGATGACAGGTGCAGAGATATACTCACGTACGCTAACCATATAGCTTGCACTCCTTTTAAGTTATGTGAGGCTGTGCTCATCTAAGCACAACTGGAAGAACAGTTCAAATAGTCTGATTTACGCGCATCTTGGTGCCATACGTAACGCGATCGATGGCATTCTCGTAAACGAGGGTATGCTTCCGAGCTACATTTTTCCAAATAATGTAGTTAGCCACGTAGTCTCGCGCGTGTTCGCTGTAGGTATCGAGCATTAAATCGCTCGTAAGCATGATTGTAATAGCCTTTTTTAACTCCTCAAGATCGTCGACAGGGACTGCTATTCCGGCGCCACTTGCTTCAATTTCTGCTTTTAAACCTTCAAGCGACGATACAATGGCCGGCTTGTTAAGAGCAAAAGAGTGCGCGAGGTTCCCACTCTGAGACGCATGCTTGTAAGGAAGTACGACGAAGTCAGACGCTGAGATTATGCTGTCATACGTTTCAGGATCAAACGCCCCGATTATCGTTTTTATATGGTCTTTTGCTGGAGATTCTTCAATTGCGCGCAAAAGTTGCTCTTTGTACTTTATTCCGGTTTCTGAGCCTGGTCGTGCGTCACCGGCAATTAAAAGAACTGCCCGCTCACCCGCTTCTTGCACTATATCTGGCCAAACTTCAATGACATCCTCAAAGCGTTTGTTCGGCTCAAACCAGCCTATACAAAGTGCGACTTTCTTCCCAACTAAACCGAAACGTTCTTTTGCTAATGGATCGGGCACGACTTCTTTTGCGCCGTGCGATATCACGTGAACGTTGTGGGGGATCCAGTCGAGGTTGTAAGGGAGAAACAGCTTCTGGACTTCGGCATGGACAATGGCTGAGTCGAGCAAACGTAAACTAACATCTGTAAAGATAGCTTCAGGGCGATCCAGCGACGTATAGATCGAATGGTATGTCATGACGGAAGGGATCTTCTCGAGCTTGAGTCGAAAAAGCAAGGGAAGAATCCGGCTTCCGTAGTCTCCATGCGTTAAATAGAGGCCATATTCATGCTGAATATGGACCACATCGGGTTTGATCTGCTTTATGGTGCTCAAGATACGTTCGTCCCAACCAGGGTCATTGGTGTCAATTACGGGATAAACCCCTTGTTCGCGGTGTCCTCCATATTCCTCGTCCGTGTGACAAATAATATTCACGTCGTGTCCGTTCTTCCTTAGTGCACCGACAAGCTCTGAGCTATAAGTAGCTATACCGCAGTGTCGCGGGGACCAACTTGTGACCATGACGATGTTCATCTACCTTGCTCCATAGTAAACCAATTAGCACGGACCTTCTTTTTTAAATGTTCACACTCGTATTTCGGCATTCCCTTAAGAACATTTCGGTAACCTCACAAGAGGGTAGTGCGCACCACAATCAAAAGCTAAAAAAAGTCTTATACTTCATTGTTCAACAATTCCTTGGAGTTATAAATGAAAGCACTAATCTTATGTGACGGTTACGGAAAAAAGCAAAGCGTAAACGACGGATCCTCAAATGCGCTCACAGTTTTGACAGAGGGATTTAAGGTAATCGACAAGCTATTGCTCGACCTCGCCACGATCGAACTGCGCGAGGCAGTGCTTTTAACCGATGTCGCTTCTAGACAGCTGCAGGAAACACTAGGAAATGAATGCAAAGGCGTTAAGCTCAGCTATGAGTACGCTCCTAGGACGTTTAAAAATATAGCGTTACTGTTGGCTAAGATCGCTGATGATGTGGTCGTTTTTGACTCCGGCGTCGTTACTGACATAAACTTGAAAAAACTGGCAATCAAATTCACCCAGTCCGCGGCACCGGTTACGATCTACGCGACGATCCGAGCCGAGTCGACCAGTTCTTTCGAACGAGTATCTCACGCTTTGTTCGATGACGAGCCGTCAACAGTGTATGGAGGAATCTTCTGTGTAAGAAAAGCGTTTGACTTAGGTCAGTTAGCGCTAGGAGACGAGTTAGAAGACGCTTTACCTTTACTTGCAGATCTTGGAGAGCTTGACGTATACGAAGAGTTTAATTTTTGGGACACGCTTTACACAGAAGATGGGAAACAGCGAGTTCTAAAAGAGTTTCACAATAAAACTGCAAAACCTTGGGGATATGAGAAGGTACAGATTATTACTGAGCTTTATTTGCTAAAAGAACTATATATTCGTGAGGGATACCAATCGTCATATCACTTTCACAAGAGCAAAGACGAGACCATGCTCATAATGCGAGGGACCGGTTATATCGAGTTTGACGATCGAAAAGAGTACTTCGAGATTGGAGATACGATTCATATCAAACCTTACGAAAGACACACGATTGTCGCAAGTACTGACACAGTTTTGTATGAAGCCTCAACGCCATTTCTAGACGATACCACACGCGTCAAAGACTTTTATCCAATCAGGTAACAGCAGGTTGCAATGCTTGTTTCGTAGTTATCTCTTTTTTTACTTTTTTAAGCGTTTTTGTTAGGGCATCTACTTTAGAACGGAGCGGGCTGTTAGGCTGTGTTTCTAAAAGAAGGCGAATCGCATTGAGTTCTCGATAATAAGGTCCGAGCCGCCGGTTGAAGTGTATACCTTCTTCACGGCTAACGTAATTTTTAGCCTCGATCTCGTTTTGAATCGTTTCAACTTTGCGAATGACGTTATTTATCTTTTGATTGATATACGCTACATCATCTCTCAGCGGTACATCACTAACGCCTAAGCTATGAACGAGGGCACTGAGTGAGTCAGCAACTACCTTGCCATGATCTGTCAGCTGCACATATTTCACCCTACCTACCTTCTCTGATTGGACTAAACCGAGCTTTTCCATGCCCCAAAGAGTTTTTACCGCGTGGGGGTATGTACAGTTGCATTCCTTAGCTAACACTGAAACATAAGTTCGATCATATGTTCGAATAGTAAGCAGTAGCGAGGTTGGCATTTTGTGCAAGAAAACGTCTTTGAGCTCACTTGTGACCATTGATTCTTTTTAAGGGCTAATGCTATATATAGAGGTATCAGGATGGAAAATCAGGCAGCAATTCGCTTAAGCTTTGACCCTCTTTTATTCCTCTCTCTACAAAGCGTTCCTTTGCTAATATCTCTCTAACCCTTCTAGCGACTGCCTCAACTTCGTTTGACGGAACTACAACGACTCCGTGAACGTCAGCTTTCGCTAGATCACCCGGTTTCACCACTAGTCCGCGAATGTTTATCGGAACGTTAACCCTCCCTCTGTTTAACGGTCTCCCAGCACGTGCAGTGATACCTTTTGTCCATACTGGATACTGAAGGGCTTCTATAGTTGGAATATCACGACAGCTTCCAAAGATGATTGTTCCACCGACTCCGCGTTGTTGTGCTGCACGCGATGTCAGTCCCCCCCAAACTGCTACGTTTGACCCTGAACCGTCAACAAATAACACGTCATGCGGTGAGGCCGCTTCTAATGCTCTCACTACGGTGCCCCAGTCCGTCGGGTCCGTTTTGACGGTTACAACGGGACCTACAATTGTCGTACCTGATAAAACAGGTCGTAGACAACTCAACGTATTACGACCATCCATAGCATCAGCGATTAGTGGGGCGGGCGTCTTTAGAAACAGGCGGGCAAGGTTCGTTTTTCCCCGTGTTCGATAGTTAGGACTCTCACCCGATGGCCTTATTAGGTCTTTCCACAGGTCAACTGATTGTTTAGACTTCTTGTTAGACAAATTCAACTAAGCCTCGCAGGGCAGCCTCTTGATTATCTGCCTTAGTCACTCCTGAAGCAAGAAGCACACCATCGGTACCAAGCTCGATAGCAGCTTTCACGTCTTCACCCTTTGAGATGCCAGCGCCACAGAGTACTTTTACACCTAAAGCAGCCTTTACCGCCCCTGTAACTATTTCTGGATTTGCTTTTGACACAGGTATCCCTGAGCCGATTAACTCAGGAGGCTCAATCGCTACGAAGTCTGGGCATAGTGAAGCAGCTGCCTTGGTTGTCGTAACATTGTTGGTACAGATTATGGTTGCTAAGTTGGCCCGCTTTGCGGCTTGATTTGCAGCGTCTATTTCTGCCAATTCAAGGCGCCTCTCAGAATGGTTTATCAACGTTCCTAGCGCTCCCGCTTCTGCGAGTGCTTCAGCTAGTATATGTCCTGTGTTGCCCCCAAATTGGATCCCATCGACATGTTGAGTGTAAACCGGAATGCTTACTCGATGTGCTATCTGAAACACATCGACTACTTGCGGGACGACAATTATTGTGACGCCTGAGTCCGCCGCTACTTTTTCTGCGATCGTTGCTAGTTGCACAGCGTTGACCCCCGTGCTCTCTGCATACGTCTTAAAATTTACTACAATTATTGGTTTCACACTTAAACCTCCATGTTGAGCTTTTTAGCTGCTCAAGCGTAATAGTTCGTAGGGCGCTGCTCGCGAAATGTTCTTGCGTTCGCATGGAATTTTGCAGACTGTAAAAAAAAAGTAACGATATCACCTTAGGTGTCTGAGTTAAAAAACTGTACCTATAATATAGGGCGAAACCGTAGTCACGCACATCGCCAGCTTGACCTAAAAGTCAGTCTTAACCCTGTATTGATCGATATCGCTCTGCTTTAATCCTTCTAGAAACACACGTGCAGCACCTTCCACATCTCGTGCTGCTGTAATGGCACGTCCCACTACTAAAATGTCCGCTCCCGACTTCAAAGCATCTTCTACGTTATCTTGTCGTATCCCTCCCGCTACGGCGACCAATTTTGCGTATTTCTTTATGTTAGCGATGTTACCCCACGCGTGCGCTGTGTCTTCAGCGTCGATTGCCCGATGGAGTTCTACGATATCGGGTTTGCTCTTCAGCGCCTTGAGTACGCTTTCTGGCT